>CAZYIV010000079.1:0-18443 GCA_964647615.1 uncultured Gemmatimonadaceae bacterium
TGCTGATCGCGGGGCTCGACCTGAGCGTCTACGCCTTCGTGGGGATCATCATGCTGGTGGGGCTGGTCAAGAAAAACGCCATCATGATGCTCGACTTCGCCATCGAGGCGGAGCGGAAGAACGGCAAGACGCCCGAGGCGGCGATCCTCGAGGCCAGTGCGGTGCGCTTCCGCCCCATCATGATGACCACCTTCGCCGCGCTGCTCGGCACCCTGCCGATCGCCTTCGCCAGCGGCACCGGCTCCGAGGCCCGCCGGCCGCTGGGCCTGGCGGTGGTGGGTGGTTTGCTGTTCTCGCAGTTCGTGACGCTGTACGTCACGCCGGTGATCTACGTGACCCTGGACCGGCTGGCGGCCCGCTGGCGGCAGGTGGAGCCGGTGGCCGCGCCCGCGGCGGCGCCGGTGTTGCGGGATCCTGAGGGGCGGTAAGGCGGGAAAAGGACGGTAAGGACGGTAGAAAAGAGACGGTAAGGACGGTAGGCTCGCTACCGTCTCTACCGCCTCTACCGTCTTTACCGTCTTTACCGTCCCTACCGTCCTACCGACTGCGTCAGCTCCCCCCGAGAATCTCCTCGAACAGCGCCACCGCCCGCGGGTCCTTGCTCTGGCCCAGCCAGAACATCGCCTTCTTGCGGATCTCCGGGTCGCGGTCCCGCTTCGCCAGCCGGATGAGGGCGGGGACGCCCTCTCCGTCGGGCCGCTGCGAGAGCGCGAACACCGCCGACTCCCGCACTTCGCGATCGCCGCGCGGGTCGTTGACGATCGAGTCCAGCCCCTCGGTGGCCTTCTCGCCGGCCGCCTGGCTCAGCCAGAAGACCGCGCTCTTCCGCACCTTCTCGCCGGCATCGCGGTTCTTCGCGATGCGCAGCAGGCCGGGCCAGGCCTCGAAGCTGTCAGCGAGGATCGCCGGGAAGATGTGATCCTCGGCGGCCGGGCCGCCCTGCTCCGCCTCGGCCAGCAGCCAGCGCGCCGCCTCCGGCGCCGACACCGTCCCGAGGTCCCTGGTGGGCTGGCCCCGCCACTGGCCGCCCACGTAGGAGCGCACGTCGGTGGTCTTGCCGCCGTGGCGCTCGACCACCAGGCGCACCGGGCCCGCCTCGCAGTCGCTGGCCCACTCGCCCCGGTTGCCGCCGTCCCTGAGCGAGATGTTGTTGCGGCCGTTGCCACAGACCCCGGCTCGGGCGGCGAAGCTCAGCCGCACCGTGCCCTCGCGCACCTGGGTCACCGCCGCCCCCAGGCCCTGCCCGGCGAGGGGGAGGGCCCCCCCCGCCGCCAGCGCCAGCAGCATCATGGTCCGCATGGCGCCCCCTACTCGCTGAGCAGCTGTTCGATGTACTGGGCCGCGCGCGGATCGCGCGACTGCCCCAGCCAGAACACCGCCTTCTTCCGCATCTCGGGGTCCTTGTCGGTCTTGGCGACCTCGATCAGCTGCTCCGCCGCGCCGCCCTTCACCTGCGACAGGGCGAAGATCGCCTGTTCCTTGAGCTCGCTGTCGTCCAGGCTCTTGTAGATGGTGAGCAGGTCGGGTCCGGAGACGCCGGCCTGGCCCAGCCAGAAGATCGCCTTCTTGCGCAGCTCCACCGAGCTCCTGGGGTCGCGCGCCACGCCCTGCAGCCAGGTGCGGTCTTCCGCGGTGCCGGACTGGGCCACGCCGAAGATGACCTTCTCCTTGAGCTCGTCGTCATCCAGCCTGGGGTAGAGGCTGCGCAGGTAGCCGCCGCCATCCTTCCCCGACTGGCCCAGCCAGAAGATCGCCTTCTCCCGCACCTCGCGGCTCACGCCGCCCCGCTCCGCCATCCGCTGCAGCGCCGAGCGGGCCGCCGGGTCGGACTGCTGCGCCAGGGCAAAGACCGCCTTGTCCTGCAGGTCGGGATCGGTCGCCCGCTGGGCGATCGAGTCCAGCGCCGCCACCGCCTGCGGGGTGTGCACCTGCGACAGCCAGAACACCGCCTGCTGCCGCACCTCGCCGTCGGGGTCGTTCTGTGCCGCGCCGATCAGCACCGCCGCGCTCTGGTCGGACCCCTTCTGGGCCACCAGGAACACCGCCTTGCGCCGCAGGCAGGTGGAGCTGGAGTCGCGCCGGGCCAGGATGCGGGTGAGCAGCGGCATGGCGCGGTCGGCGTCCATCTGCAGCACCGCGTTGAGGGCCGCCAGCTTCACGTCGCTGTCGTCGTCGCACACGTCCTGGTCGTCGGAGCGCTCCCGCCACCGGGTGGTGGACAGCCGGCCCTCGGTGGCGGCGCGGTCCGCGGAGCGGGCCACCGCCTCGGCCGAGCTGGCGTCGCCCCGCCGGGCCAGCTCCCCACGGATCCGGGTGGCCAGGGCCTCCGCATCACCGCGGGTGCCCGCCTTGGGATACCGGCGCGACTGGTCCTCCAGCCGGGCCAGCGCCTGCTTGAGCTGCTCGTCGCCCCCGATCCGGTAGCGGGCGAACGCCTCCCAGTAGAGCGCGTCGGCGGAGTAGCCCGAGCGGGGGTAGCGCCGGCTCAGCTGGGCGAACGCCTCCGCCGCGGCCCGGTACTGGCCCTTGTTCAGTGCCTCACGCGCGGCGCGGTAGATCGAGTCGGCCGGGTCGTCCGGCAGCCACGCGGCCGGCGCGGCGGTGGCATACGCCACCTCCACCTGGGTGGCCGGCGTGGTGGTGAATAGCCGCGGCACCGCGATGGTGTTCGCGGCCACGGCGGCGCTGAGGCCGAGCATCCAGATCCGCATCACAGGACTCCTTGGGAAAAGGCGGGCGCCTCTCCGGCCGGAACCACGGCGCGGAGGCGGCCCAGCGTCCCGCGCTGGTCCAGCCCGGTGGTGATCAGGTCGAGGTCGCGGCGCGGTTCGTCCGGCAACTGGGCGATCTGCACCAGGACCAGTTCGAGATCCTCCAGCAGGGCGCGAAGCCGTACGTCTTCGGCCACGGGAGAATCCAGCAGCAGCCGGGCGGTGCCGAGCAGGCGGCGCGCCTCGGCGGGGGCGGACGCGGCGGGCTGCCCCGCGCGGGCCTGCACCCGGAATTCGGTCAGGAAGGCCTCACTGCGGCCCAGGTAGTCCACCGCCGCCACCCGGTGGGCGGTGCTGGGGGCGGCCGGCGCCTCGGCCTCGGCCACCACCGTCGCGGGCGTGCCCGGGGCGGTCATTCGTCCGAGCCCGAAGGCCAGGGCGAGGAGCGCGGCGATCCCGACGGGCCAGGCGATCAGCCGGTGGTAGGGGATCACCTTCGGCGTCTCCGCCTCCGCCTGCCGCGCGGCCTGGATCCGCGCCCACAGCTCCTCCCGCGGGGCGGGCGGCGGGGCGAAGGTGTCCTGGGCCAGGCGGCGGATCATGGCGTCCCGTTCCTCATCGTGGTCGTGCATCGTGTCCATCCTCTAGGCGTAGGCCGAGAGCGATTCGCGGAGCCGGGCCCTCGCGCGGGAGAGCCGGGCCTTGCTGGTGCCGGTCTCCACCCCGAGCAGGCCGGCGATCTCCTCGTGGGTGTAGCCCTCCACGTCGTGCAGGAGGAACACCAGCCGGTAGTGCTCGGCGAGGGCCGCCACCGCCTCCTTGAGCCGGGTGCTCAGGTCCGGGTCGGCGCGGCGCTCGGGGCGGGCGGGGTGGTGGTCCGCCAGCGCCACCTCGCGCTGGTCCCGCCGTTTCCGCTGCCTGAGCCCGCTCAGCGCCACCGAGATGGCGATCGACCCGATCCAGGTGCCGAGGCTCGCGTCGCCCCGGAACTCGCGCAGCTTGGCGAACACCCGGACGAACGTTTCCTGGGCCCAGTCCGCGGCCTGGTCGCGGTCGCTCGCCATGCGATACACCATCCCCCACACCCGGTCCACGTGCGCGTCGTACAGCGCGCGCTCCGCGGCCGGGTCGCCGGCCAGCACTCCGTCGATCAGTTCACGTTCGGTCACGCAGGGCTCCCCGGGGCGCCCACGGTGGCGCCGGTTCGGATGCTCTGACGCTGCCCGGGCCGGAAGGGTTGCCGGGGCCGGGCGGCGGGGGCTGGCGGGGCCCGTGGCCCGGGCCCGACAGTCCCGCCTAAGTGATTGGAAGACAGCAGGTTGCGGACAGGGTGTGGCGTTGCTTCCGGGGCCGGGACCGGGGTATATTTCGGCCTTCACCGGCACACCGCCGACCGGCCCCACCCTGACAGACGGACCCGCATGACCGGCCCCTCCCAGCACGAGCGCATCCTGCCGCGTCTCATCGAAGAGGAGATGCAGCAGTCGTTCATCAACTACTCGATGAGCGTCATCGTCTCGCGCGCGCTGCCCGACGTGCGCGACGGCCTCAAGCCGGTGCACCGGCGCATCCTCTACAGCATGAGTGAGCTGGGCCTGATCCCGGGCCGGCCCTACAAGAAGTCGGCGACGGTCGTGGGCGACGTGCTCGGCAAGTACCACCCCCACGGCGACAGCTCGGTCTATGACGCGCTGGTGCGCATGGTGCAGGACTTCTCGCTGCGCTACCCGCTGGTGGACGGCCAGGGGAACTTCGGCTCGGTGGACGGTGACCCGGCGGCGGCCTACCGCTACACCGAGGCCCGGCTCACCGACGTCGCGATCACCATGCTGGAGGACATCGACAAGAACACCGTCGATTTCCAGGCCAACTTCGACGACCGGCTGCAGGAGCCCTCGGTCCTGCCCTCCAAGGTGCCCAACCTGCTCATCAACGGGTCGAGCGGCATCGCGGTCGGCATGGCGACCAACATTCCGCCGCACAACCTGCGCGAGGTGGCCAAGGCGGTCCAGGCGCTGATCGACAATCCCGAGGCGACCATCGCCGACCTGGCCAAGCTCATCAAGGGCCCCGACTTTCCCACCGGCGCGTTCATCTACGGCCGGCAGGGCATCAAGGAGGCCTACGAGACCGGCCGCGGCCGGATCCAGATGCGGGCCCGGGCCCGCATCGAGGAGAAGGAGTCGAGCGGCAAGAGCCAGATCGTGGTCACCGAGATCCCCTACCAGGTCAACAAGGAGAACCTGGTCCGGAAGATCGCCGAGCTGGTGATCGACAAGAAGCTGGAGGGGATCAGCGGGGTCAACGACGAGTCCGACAAGGACGGGATGCGGATCGTCATCGACCTCAAGCGGGACGCGATCCCCAACGTGGTGCTGAACCAGCTGTACAAGCACACCGCGATGCAGTCCACCTTCGGCGTGATCATGCTGGCGCTCGACAAGGGCGCCCCGAAGGTCATGGACCTGAAGACCATCCTCAGCCGGTTCATCGAGCACCGGCACGAGGTGGTGGTCCGCCGCACCCAGTTCGACCTCGATGCCGCGCAGGCCCGGGAGCACATCCTCGAGGGCCTCAAGATCGCGGTGGACAACATCGACGAGGTCGTCGAGATCATCCGCAAGTCGAAGGACGTCCCCGATGCCGACGCGCGGCTGCGCAAGCGCTTCGGGCTGTCGGAGAAGCAGGCCGACGCGATCCTCAACATGCGGCTGGCCAAGCTCACCGGCCTGGAGATCGAGAAGCTGGAGGCCGAGCTCAAGGAGGTCCGGGCGCTGATCAAGGACCTCAAGGGGATCCTCGCCAGCAAGCCGCGCCGGATGCAGATCCTCAAGGACGAGATGGATGAGGTCGCGAAGAAGTTCGGCGACGACCGCCGGACCGAGATCGTGGCCGACCAGGAGGACTTCTCGGTGGAGGACCTGATCGCCGAGGAGGACATGGTCATCACCATCTCCCACACCGGCTACATCAAGCGCATCGCGGTGAGCACCTACCGCCGGCAGCGGCGGGGCGGCCGCGGGCTGCAGGGCGCCACCACCAAGGAAGAGGACTGGATCGAGCACCTCTTCATCGCCAGCACCCACGACTACCTGATGTTCTTCACCAACACCGGGCAGCTGTACTGGCTCAAGGTGCACGAGATCCCGCAGGGCGGGCGGGCCAGCCGGGGCAAGCCGGTGGTGAACTGCATCGGCATCAAGCCGGACGAGCGGGTCGCCGCCACGGTGGCGGTGCGGGAGTTCGCCGCCGACCGGCACCTGATCTTCGCCACCCGGGACGGCACGGTGAAGAAGACCAGCCTGGCCGAGTACGGCAACGTCCGCTCCACCGGCATCCGCGCCATCAACATCGCCGACGGCGACGAGCTCATTGACGTGCAGGTGTGCGAGGGCAGCGCCGACATCGTCCTCGCCACCCGCGACGGCATGTCCATCCGGTTCCACAACGGCGACGTGCGGGAGATGGGCCGGGTCTCCACCGGGGTGAAGGGGATCGAGCTGTCCAAGGGCGACGCGGTGATCGGCATGGTGGTCATCCGCCGCGACGCCACCCTGCTGGTGGTCTCCGAGCACGGCTTCGGCAAGCGCACCGAACTGTCCGACTACCGGGTGCAGAAGCGCGGCGGGAAGGGCATCATCACCTTCAACAAGACCGAGAAGACCGGTCCGCTGATCGCCCTCAAGGAGGTGCAGCCGGAGGACGAGCTGATGCTCATCACCCGGCACGGCGTGGTCATCCGGCAGACGGTGCAGGACATCCGGGTCATCGGCCGCAACACCCAGGGCGTCAAGGTGATGAACCTCGATCCGGGGGATGAGGTCGTGGACGTGGCCCGGGTGGTGAAGGAGGACGAGGAAGGCGCCGAGGAGGCCCCGGCGGAGTCCTGAGGTTCGGTTGTCGAGTCCCTGAATCGGGGGTATAATCGCGCCGTGACGACCGACTCGCCGGCCTCCGCGCCGCCGGTCACGCTGGCGACCATCCGCGACGCCGCGCGCCTCCTCGAGGGGGTGGCGCGGCGCACCCCGATGGTCGAAGTGGCGCACCGCCCGCTGTTCCTCAAGTGCGAGCACCTGCAGCCGATCGGCGCCTTCAAGGCGCGCGGGGCCCACGTGGCGCTCGCGCGGCTCGGCGCGGAGCGGCGCGCCGCGGGGGTGGTGACCAACTCCAGCGGCAACCACGGCCAGGCGGTCGCCTGGGCGGCGCGGCATTTCGGGGTCCGGAGCGTGGTGGTGATGCCGGAGTCGGCGCCGGGGGTGAAGGTGGCCGGGGTCCGGGCCCACGGGGGCGAGGTGGTGTTCGCCGGGAAAACCCGCTCCCCCGAGCAGCAGGCGCGCTGCGACCAGCTGGCCCGCGAGGAAGGGCTGATCCCTATTCCGCCCTTCGACCACGCCGACGTGATCAGCGGCCAGGGCACGGTGGGGCTCGAGATCGTGGAGCAGGCCCCCGAGGCCTGCACCGTGCTGGTGCCGGTCGGGGGCGGCGGGTTGCTCTCGGGGATCACCACCGCGCTGGCCGCGCTGCGCCCGGACATCGAGGTGGTCGGGGTGGAGCCGGCGGGCGCGCCCAAGCTCTCGGCGGCGCTGGCCCACGGCGGGCCGACGACCCTGGAGCGCACCGCCAGCGTGGCGGACGGGCTGCTCACCCGCAGCGTGGGGCAGCTGCCCTGGGCGCTCATCGCGGGCCGGGTGACCCGGGCGCTGCAGGTCACGGAAGAGGAGATCGCCGCGGCGGTGCGCTTCCTCTATGAACGCCAGGGCCTCCGGGTGGAGCCCTCGGGATCGGTGGCGGTCGCGGCGGCGCTGGCCGGGAGGGCGGCGGTCGCGGGGCCGGTGGTGGCGGTGGTCAGTGGCGGCAACGTGGACCCCGAGGTCTTCATGCGGCTGCTCGCCGGATGACCCACCAGCCCCGCATCCTCGTCGCCGACGACGACCAGGCCCTCACCCGCACCCTCTCGTGGATCCTCAAGGAACACGAGTACGAGGTGGTCGTGGTGAACAACGGCGAGACGCTCCTGGAGCGCCTCGCCGCGGAGCCCTACGACCTGCTCATGCTCGACATCATGATGCCGGGCTCCGACGGGCTGGTGCTGCTGGAGCGGGTGAAGAGCGATCCCCGGGTGAAGGACGTCCCGGTCCTGATGATCTCCTCCATGCCCCCCGAGGAGGCGACGGTCCGGGCGCTGGGCCTCGGCGCCGCCGACTTCATCTCCAAGCCGTTCCGGGTGCGGGAACTGCTGGCGCGGGTGAAGGCCCACCTGCGGGTGGGGCGCGAGCTCAACCAGGCCCGGGCCGAGGCCCGCAGCCGCTCGGAGATGGTGGACATCCTGCAGGAGGTCACCGCCTCCCTCAAGCCGGATGAGATCTACCATATCCTGGTGCGGCGGGTGGCCCGCGGGCTCAAGATCTCCAAGTGCTCGCTGATCTTCGCCGACCCGGGCGAGGAGTCGGCGGTGGTGGTGGCGAGCTACGAGAACCCGGTCCTGCGCGACCTGCCGATCTCGCTGCGCAACTACCCCGAGATCCGCCGGGCGCTCGACACCCGGCAGACGGTGCTGGTGACCGACGTCGCCACCGACCCGATCTACGCCGAGGCCCGGGTGACCTGGGAGACCGGCGGGGTGGCGGTGCCGACCCGGAGCGCGATCGCGATCCCGTTCGTGCTCAAGGACCAGCGCGCGGGCGTCTTCTTCCTGCGGACCACCGCGGAGGACACGCCGCTCAACCAGTCGGACCTGGCCTTCGCGGAGCAGGTGATCCGCGCCGCCACCCAGGCGCTGGAGAAGGCCTACGACCTCGAGAGCGCGGTGCTGGGCCGGGAGCAGATGAAGACCCTGGCGGAGACCGACCCGCTCACCGAGACGTACAACCGTCGCGCCCTGGCCGACAAGCTGGCGCAGGAGATCGAGCGGGCCAACCGCTACGGGACCCAGCTCGCCTGCCTGATGATCGACGTGGACCGCTTCAAGCAGATCAACGATGCCCACGGCCACCTGGCCGGCGACATCGTGCTGCGGCAGATGGGGGCGATCTTCCGGCGGGAGCAGCGGGCGGTGGACATCGTGGCCCGCTTCGGGGGCGAGGAGTTCGTCATCCTGCTGCCCGAGACCGCCGCGCCGGGGGCCCGCATCCTGGCCGACCGCATCATCAAGAAGGTGGCCGCCTTCCCCTTCGGGGAGGGCGACACGCCGATCAACGTCACGGTCAGCGTGGGTATCGCCTGCTATCCCGACGAGCGGGTGCCCGACGCCGAGGCGCTCCTCAAGCTCGCCGACCAGCACCTGTACCAGGCCAAGCAGGACGGCCGCAACCGGTACCGCGATTGAGCAGCCGACGCTGTCCCCGGTGCAACCGGGTGTACGCCGATCCCGCCCGCTTCTGTCCCCAGGACGGGAGCCCGCTGGTGGAGGTCGCGAACGCGCCGCCCCCGCCGGAGCAGACCAGCGCCGGGCTCCGCACCATGGTGCGCCAGGCGATGCGTCGCGGGCCCGGGATGGACCGCGCCAGCGCCCTCTCCTCGACCCTGCTCGACGAGCGCTACGAGGTCGGCAAGCGGCTGGGCGAGGGCGGCATGTCCTACGTTTACCTGGCCAAGGACCTGACCACCGCCGACACCGTCGCCATCAAGGTGCTCACCCCCAAGCTCAAGGAAGACAAGAGCTCGGTGGAGCGGCTCCGGCGCGAGGCGGGGCTCGCGATGCGGCTCGACCATCCCAACGTCTGCCGCATCCTCCGCCTGGGCGAGACCGAGGACGGGCTCATCTACCTGGTGATGCCCTACCTCGCCGGCGAGCTGCTCTCCGACCGCGAGGTGCGCCAGGGCGCCCTGCCGCTCGAGCTGGGCGTGCCGCTGCTGGTGCAGATGACCCGCGGGCTGCAGCACGCCCACGACCTGCAGATCATCCACCGCGACCTCAAGCCCGAGAACGTGATGCTGGTGCCCGACGACCAGGGGCCCGGCGGGGTGCGCGCGGTGGTGATGGACTTCGGCCTCGCCAAGGAGCGGCGCCAGGAGCCCGAGGTCGCCAAGCTGACCGCGACGGGCATCGTGCTCGGCACCCCCGAGTTCATGAGCCCGGAACAGATCCGCGGCAAGGGGCTCGACGCCCGGAGCGACATCTACGCCCTCGCGATCGTCGCCTTCGAGATGTTCACCGGCCAGCTGCCGTTCCAGGGCCGCAACGCCCAGGAGATGATGATCGCCCGGCTGCGCGGCAAACCGAAGATGCTGCGCGAGGTGAAGGCCGATCTCCCCGCCCGCCTGGAGCAGGTGCTCACCAAGGCCATGTCGCTCGATCCCGCGGACCGGTTCGGCACGATGAACCAGTTCGCGGAGGCGCTGGAAGGGGCGGAGGACAGCGGGGTGTTTGCGAAGCTGTTCCGGAAGTGAGGCGGTAGCAGGGAACGGTAGGGCGGCAAGGCGGTAGCGGGCGCACGAGGCGTGTCCGGCTCGGGCGGCGGGCCAGCGCCGCCAGCGCCCTGGACCACCCCACCCCGCCGCACCCTCGGACGCTGGCTTGCGGGCCCACCGCCCCTCGCGGCACCTACCCTCTGTACCGTCTCTACCGTCTTACCGTCCAACCCCCCGGTCCACCCTCACACCGGAGCCCCCTCATGCTCCCCCGATCCCTCTCCCTCACCCTGATGGCCCTGGGCGGCATCGCCGTCGGGGCCGCGGGGATGTACACCCTGGGCCGGAGCGCCGAGGCGCACGCGGCCGTCACCACCCACGGCGAGTGGGTGAAGATCGCGGCGGCGAGTGGTGACTCCATGCGGGCGTACGTGGCCTATCCCGAGCGGAAGGACAAGGCGCCCGCGATCATCGTCATCCACGAGATCTTCGGGCTCTCCGAGTGGGAGCCGACGGTGGCGGACAAGCTCGCGGGGCAGGGCTACGTCGCGATCGTGCCGGACCTGCTCTCGCCGCGATTCGGGCCGACCCCGGCCGACGGCGACAGCGGCCGCAAGCTCACCGCCCAGCTCGATCCCGAGGCGGTGAACCAGGACCTCGACGCCGCCTTCCGCTACCTCAACACCCTGCCCGCGGTGCGGACCGGGGAGATCGCCACGATCGGCTTCTGCTGGGGCGGCTCCAAGAGCTTCCGCTACGCCACCCACAACCCGGCGCTCAAGGCCGCCGTCATCTGCTACGGTTCCGCCCCCGACTCGGCCCAGATCGCGCAGATCAAGGCGCCGCTGCTCGGCGTGTACGGGGAATCCGACGCCCGCATCACCGCCGCCCTGCCCGAGACCGAACGCCTGCTCACCGGTGCGGGCGTGCGCTACAGTGACCACGTCTACGCCGGCACCGGGCACGGCTTCCTGCGACCCGGCCGGAAGGGCTCCGACGGGCCGGCGGTGGATCAGGCGTGGGGAGATATCCTCGGGTTCTACTCCGGGGTGTTCGGGAAGTAAGGCGGTAGACGGTCGGACGGCAGGACGGTAAGACGGTAGGACCGGGCTGTGAGGGCGACCACCGAGCATGGGCTTGAGTGTGGCCGTCCCTTCCGCCAAACTACCGACCGTCCGACCGTCCGACCGTCCGACCGTCCTACCGTCTTAGGTCTCCGCCATGATTCAGCATATCGTCCTCTTCCGCTTCAAGCCCGGGACGCCTGACGACGCCGTCACCGCGGCCGGCATGGCGCTGATCGGGATGCTGGGGCAGATCCCGGAGATCCACGCCATCCGCTGGGTCCGGAACCAGTCGCCGAGCGCCCCGGAATGGCCCTGGGTGCTCACCGTGGAGGTGGAGGACATGGCCGCGGTGCAGCGCTACACCGACCACCCGGTGCACCGGGAGGTCGTGGCCCGGTACCTCGCGCCGGTCCGCGAGGCCCGGCTCGCGGTGGACGTCGAAGCCTGAATCACGGGGGCCGGGCGGCCATTCCGCTCCCGGTCTCCCGTCTCCGATTCTCTCCCTCCCTTGTAGATTCTCCTGCCATGCTGACCCTGCTCCTGGCCCTCCAGGCCCCGCTCGCCGCCCGCGCCGACACCGTCCCGCCGCGCCACGACGCCCTGCACCACGACATCACCATTGTCCTGGGTGACACCGGCACCCACATCCTCGGTGTCATGAACACCACCTGGCGCCTGACCTCCAACGACCCGGTGGACGTGGAGCTGGACACCGCCTACCGGGTGGTACGGGTGCTCACCGATGGCGAGGGCGAATCGCGGATGGGCCGCATCACCTTCGCGCTCGACCAGGGCGGCGGGGTGTACATCCCCCACAAGAAGGAGATGGGCGACACCCTGCACACCAGCATCCGCTATCACGGGGACGCGCACGACGGGCTGGTGATCCGCACCGATTCGGCCACCGGCCGGCGCACCTGGTTCGCCGACAACTGGCCCGACCGGGCGCATCGCTGGCTGCCGCTGGTGGACCGCCCCGGGGACAAGGCCACCGTGGACTTCCACGTGGAGGCCCCGGCGGGGGTGCAGGTGATCGCCAACGGCGTGCTGCAGAAGGTGGACACGCTGGTGCGGGGCCGGACGGTATGGCATTTCTCGATGAAGCAGCCGATTCCGCCCTACGGGATGGTGATCGGGGCGGGGCCGCTGGTGACGACCCCGCTCCCCGACGCCGCCTGCGCGGTGAAATGCGTCCCGCTCAGCGTGGTGACTTTCCGGGAGGACTCGGCGTACGCCGTGGACGGGCCGTTCAAGCTGGCGGGGACGATGGTGGACTTCTTCAGCCGCTACATCGGGCCGTTCCCGTACGACCGGCTGTCCCACGTGGAGAGCACCACGATCTTCGGCGGCATGGAGAACCCCACCGCCATCTTCTACGACGGCAACGCCTACACCCGGCGCCGGCTCAACGCCCAGACGGTGGCCCACGAGACGGCGCACCAGTGGTTCGGCGACGCGGTGACCGAGGACGACTGGCACCACCTCTGGCTGTCGGAGGGGTTCGCCACCTACTTCGCCGCGCTCTGGGTCCGGGAGCAGCTCGGCGACAGCGCCTTCCAGGTGGTCCTGGGCCAGATGGCGCAGGGCGCGATGCACGGCAGCGCGATCGGCCGCCCGATCCTGGACACCACCGCCACCGACCTCATGGGGCTGCTCAACAGCAACAACTACCCCAAGGGCGGGTACGTGCTGCACACGCTGCGCGGCCTCATCGGCGACAGCGCGTTCCACGCCGGCATCCGCGAGTGGTACCGCGCCTACCGCGACAGCTCGGCGCTCTCCAGTGACTTCGCGGCGGTGATGGGCAAGGCGGCGGGACAGGATCTCGAGTGGTACTTCCGCCAGGCGCTGCTGCAGCCCGGCTACCCGAAGCTCGACGTGCGCTGGCGCCGCGACGGCAGCCGGCTCCGGCTGACCGTGGCGCAGGTGCAGCCGGCGGATTGGGGCCGCTACCGGCTGCCCGACCTGGTGATCCGGGTGGACGGGAAGGACTTCCCGGTCCTGGTCCAGGGCGAGAAGACCGAACTGGTCCTCGACGGGGTCCGGAAGGCGCCGCAGCAGGTGGAGGTGGATCCCGACCACTGGTGGCTGCTCACGGCGACGGTCGCGGAGGCCCGCTGATGCGCGGTGCGCTCGTGGCGCTGGGCCTGGCGGCGCTGGTCGCCTGCCGCGGCTCGCTCTCGCCGCTGTCCAACAAGGTGAAGGTGGGGGAGGAACCCTACGTCGTGTTCGCCGCGCCGGGGGAGGAGGGCGTGGGCGACCTCTTCGCCGCGCCCATCGGCGGCGAGACCGCCTTCCAGGTCACCTTCTCCCGGGTGGACGAGCGCACGCCCGCGGTCTCGCCCGACGGCTCCATGGTGGCCTTCGTCCGCAGCCGGGCCCCGGGCGACTCGACCGAGCACCAGGTGGTGGTGATGAACCTGCTGAACGGCGCGGAGCGGCGCCTCGTGGGCGTGCTGCCCGCGGCGCCTTCGGCGTTGGCCTGGGCGCCCGACGGCTCCATGCTCTACGCCCGGGCCGACGGCCGCGACTACGTCGCCGAGGCGCCACCGGCGACCGGCGACTGGGCGCCGACGGCGGGGGCGGCCGCGGACAGTGCCTTCGCGGTGCTGGTGGGTGATCCGCCGGTCGGCCGGGTGGAGGGGTGCGGCGCCGGGCTCTGCATCCGGCTGCCGAGCGACTCGCTGATCCCGCTCGCCGACAGCGCCACCGCGCCGGCGCGATGGCCCGGCGATTCGGTCGCCTATCTCAGCCGGGGCGAGTGGGTCATCCGCCCGCTGGGTGGGGGCCGGACCCGTGGGGTACGATGGGGGAAGGGGCTGGCGGTGCCGGCGGCGCTGGCGGTCTTCCCGGGGCGGCAATCGCATCCCACGCCGCGCTGATCGCCAGCGCCACGTTGCCGCTTTCGGGCGGCCAGTCCGCCGCGGCGACCCGGCTCACCGCCAGCTCCACCACCGCGAGCCACACCGCCGCCCACACCTCGGCCGGGCCGGCGCGCACCAGCCCATCCGACTTGCCCATCGCCATCAGCTGGATCAGCCCCTCGCCGAAGCCGCGGCGGAGCCCGACCGTCTCCTCGTCGAGGTAGCCGTCGTGGTCCAGCGCGAAGAGCAGCCGGATGGTCGGTGGGTGCGACGCCGCGAGCGTCACCAGTCCCCGCCCCAGCGCCGCCAGGCGTTCCGGTGTCCGCAGCCCACGTTCGGCCTCGGTGCCCTTGATCGCCTCCAGCACCGCGCGCAGCGCCACCCGGTGGCACTCGTTGAGCAGCGCGTCCTTGCTCTTGAAGTGGCGATAGATGGTCCCCTCCGCCACCCCCGCGCGCCCGGCGAGCATGGGGGTCGTGGTGGAGAGGAACCCGATGGTAGTGAAGAGGTCGAATCCCGCCTCGAGGAGGCGGGCGCGGGTCTCGGCCCCGCTCCGGGGCCCTCGACGGGCAGGCATGGAGGTGGAATCTACCCCGGAGTCGGTGGATGGGAGACGGCAGACAGGAGGCGGAACCCCGGGCACCCACCGTCTCCCCTCTCCCGTCGTTCACGGGAACTTCACGTGCCCGGGTTACATTCCCGCACCATGACCGAGACCCTGACTTCCGATTCGATCGACTTCACGGCCTATTGCGCTCAGGCGCAAACCTTCGACGAGTTCGTCCAGGCGGCCGCGCCGGAGCACCGGCCACTCTGGGAGGGGATCTACCGCACCGCCCGGGTCCCCGACTGGGCGGCGACGCCGCTTCCCGAGCCGCGCACCCTGCTGGTCCTCGCGGAGGACTGGTGCGCCGACACCGCGAGCGCACTCCCGGCGCTGCAGCGGTGGGCCCAGGCCGCGCCCGGCCTCTCGCTCCGCATCCTCCGGCGGGATGCGCACCCCGAGCTGATGAACCGCTACCTGACCCGCGGCACCCGCTCGATCCCGGTGGTCATCGTCCTCGACGGGGCCTGCCAGGAGCAGGCGCACTGGGGCCCGTACCCGGCGCCACTCGCTGCCTGGGTCGCGGAGCACAAGCCGCCGGTGCTGCCCAAGGACGAGTTCGTGAAGGGGAAGCGGACCTGGCACGCGAAGGACCGCGGCGTGACGATGCTGCAGGAAGTGGCGCCGCTGGTGGGGCTGGGACGGTAGGACGGTCAGACGGCAGGACGGTAGGTCGTCATGCGAAGACGGTAGGTTGATCGCCAGGAGTCCAGGCGCCTCAACCTACCGTCTTGCCGTCCTACCGTCCTACCGACCGCCTCAGAAGGACCACCCGCTCCCCGCCGTGAACTGGAACCCGTCCGGGCCGGTGGCGAAGTTGAAGGTCCAGATCGTGAATCGCATCAGCCGGATGGCGAGCCCGCCGCCGCCGCCGACCTGCATGTCACTCGTGGTCAGCTCGAAGTCCCGCTGCTCGAAGACCCGCCCCGCATCCACGAACGCCAGCAGGGTGAACGCCCCGAGGTCGCCGAGGTTGAGCAGGTCGTGGCGCACCTCGGCGTTGGCCAGCAGCACGCCGCGGCCGGCCAGGCGCTGGTAGGCCAGGCCGCGGTTTGAGTAGACGCCGCCGAGCACGGAGGTCTCGCTCTCCCAGCCGGGCACCTCGAAGCGGGCATTGAGCGGTGCATCCTTGCTCAGCGAGGAGCCGGCCACCCGCACCGCCAGGACCGTCCCCTCCCGGGGCGAGACGTAGGCCCGGGCATCCGCGCTCACCCGTGAGTAGCCGTCCCCGCCGCTCCCCGCGCCCACCGAGCCCTGCAGGAAGATGCCCTTAGTGGTGTTGAACTCGTTGTCGCGGGTGTCGAGGATCAGCGTGGCCCGCCCGCGCACATCGCTGTCGGTGACGTCCTTCCGGCCGAAGTCGGTGCGGAACAGGCTCGGCTTGTCGAGGTCGCTGAGCACGCTGTGCTCCGCCGCGCCCGCCACGCTCAGGTACACCGGGCCGGTCAGGTGCCGGGTCACCTCGGCGCTGCCCAGGTAACGACTGCGGCTGGCGCGGTAGTACTGCGGCTGCTTGCTGGTCTCGAGCTTGCTGTCGTAGGTCGAGCCGTTGCCGAGCCCGTAGTACCCGAAGCGCGATTCCCGGGTGGCCCCGGCCACGATGTTGAAGCGCCAGTCCTTGATGAGCAGCGGCGCGTGCAGCCGGCCCATGATCATCCGGCCGCCGGTGAAGCCGGTGCCGGCGTCCACCGTGATCAGCCCGGAGTACGGCGTGCGGGCGAAGTAGTCCGTCGGGCGCCGCTCCTCGAAGTGCAGGGCGATCAGCGGGAAGTTGTTCCCCAGCGAGGGGAAGTAGGGGTAGAAGGAATCCTTCCACGGCCCCGTGGCCCCGACGAACTTCTCCGACTGGGCCGCCAGCGGCGCGAGGGCAAGGCCGGCGAGAAGGGCGGTAAGCGCTGCGAGCCGCACGGCCCGTGCTGGCGGTGCACTAACTGCCGTCTGTCCGTCCGGCCGTCCTACCGTCTGCTCTCGCATCAGGTCGCCTTGTCGTAGAGGAACGCGGTGTCCAGGACCACCGACTCGGTCCCGTTCCAGGTCGCGTAGCTGCTGGGATAGATGGAGGCCGCCGCCGCCTCGCCCTTCTTGTTCACGGCATAGAAATCGAGCTGGTACCTGGGCCGGCCGTTGGGGTGCAGCAGCCGGGGCGGGGTCATCGCGACCGCGCGCTTCAGGGTCTCCAGCGCGGCGTCCGCCGGCTTCATCCCCCGCCGCATGTGCTCCACGGTGAGGAACGCCCCGCAGACCATGATGTTGGCCTCGCCGAGGCCGGTGGAGCCGGCGGCCCCGATCTCGTTGTCGGTGTACTGCCCCGCGCCCACGATGGGCGAGTCACCCGCGCGGCCGGGGATCTTCCAGGCCAGCCCCGCCGTGGTGGTGATGGAGGAGATCTCGCCCGCGGCGTTGATGATGTTCATGTTGATGGTGCCGGTCGGCCGCGCCATCGGCGGCGCCGTGTCGGGCACGTCCACCCAGTCGTCCTCGTGCCCGCGGTTGGCGCGCCAGCGGAGCCACAGCTCCCGCGACCGCGGGGTGAGCAGGTCCTCCTCCTTGAACCCGAAGGAGAGCGCGAACCGCTTGGCCCCCTCACCCACCAGCAGCACGTGGTCGGTGTACTTGAGGACCAGGCGCGCCACTTCGCTCGGCGTCTTGATGCCTTCCAGCGCAGCCACCGCGCCGGCCCGCCTGGTGGGGCCGTGCACGCAGGAGGCGTCCAGCTGCACCACCCCCTCCTCGTTGGGCAGCCCGCCGTACCCCACCGAGGTGTCGTCCGGATCCAGCTCCTGGGTCTTCACCCCCTCGACGCCGGCGTCGAGCGTGTCCCCGCCGTTCAGCACCATCGGCATGGCGATCCCGATGCCGCGCTTTCCGTTGGCGGAGCTGACCGCCATCGGCTTGGCCGCGCCCTTGAGGATGAGGGCCGGGGCGCCGATCGCGCCGGAACGGGTGAGCAGTGGCGCGCCGGCCAGGGCGGCCCCGGTGACGCCGACGAAGGCACGGCGGGAGAGGGAATCGGACAATGTCATCGCCAAGTCGAAGGGAGAGGGAAGGTTAAGGGAGGGGGGCGGTAGGGCGGTAGGGCGGCGACCGAGCGCCCTCAGGAGCCGCGTAGCGGCGACTCGGCGCGAAGGGAGTGACGGTAGGACGGTAAGGAATCGTGGACGACCAGAGGGTCGCGGCGCGGGGGCAGTGCAGCCGGGCGCGCGGTCCGCTCGGCGATCCGCGCGGTCCGCTGCGGCCTCGCGACCGCGAGCACGACCCCGCGACGCGATGCCGGGGTTGGTGTTCCGGGTCACTTGCTCCACGCTGGGTCACGGGAAAGGTTGCAGCATGACTCACGGGCGAGGTATCCGCTGGAGGGTGCCGCTTGTCCTGGCCGCAGGGCTCGGCGCGCTCGCTGCGTGCGGAGATGCGAGCGGCGAGAGCACCGCGCCGCCCCCCGCCGTCACGCCCGACCACTTGTTCCGGGTCGCCGGCCACCCGGATTCCATGCTGCTCGCCATCACCAGCGCCGCGGTGCGCCAGCAGGCGGACAGCCTGGTGAGTTCCGGCGCCATCCGCTGGGTCGTCGGGAAGCCGGTTCAGGGCGATGGGGGCTTCAATACCGGCTGGAGCTGGCACCTCGACCCCGCCACCATCGGCTTCGCCGAGATCACCATCGAGGCCTGCCAGACCTGGCCCTCCGCGATCGAACAACATCTCTCCTACTGGCTGACCTTCGGCACCGTCTGCGTGTCGGGCACCGTCGCGCCACTGCCGCCGGGCCCCTGATCTCTTGCGCTGCGCCCCCGCCGCCTCCAGCTTGGGCGCGCTTCCCCTCACTCCCCGCACTCGCGCGCCACCCCTCCTC
>CAZYIV010000080.1:0-17680 GCA_964647615.1 uncultured Gemmatimonadaceae bacterium
TGCGGCCGGAGGACCTGAAGCTGCTGGCGGAGCAGATCATGACCCCGCGGCAGGTCAAGGAGTTCGCCGAGAAGAAGGAGGCGGACTTCGCCATCGGCGTGCCGGGGGTGGGGCGCTTCCGGACCAACATCTACCAGCAGCGCGGCACCCTCGCCTTCGCCTTCCGGGCGATTCCCTACGAGGTGAAGACGGTCCGCGAGCTGCAACTGCCGGAGGTGCTGGAGGAGATCTCGCTCAAGCCGCGCGGCCTGGTGCTGGTCACCGGGGTGACCGGCTCGGGCAAGTCCACCAGCCTCGCGGCCATGATCAACCACGTGAACCAGAACCGCCGGGTCAACGTGATCACGATCGAGGACCCGATCGAGTTCCTGCACCGCGACCTCATGGCCAACATCAGCCAGCGCGAGGTCGGCAGTGACACCCTGTCGTTCGGGCTGGCGCTGCGCCACGTGCTGCGGCAGGACCCGGACGTGATCCTGATCGGCGAGATCCGCGACGCGGAGACGCTGGACGTGGCGCTCAAGGCGGCGGACACCGGGCACCTGGTGTTCTCGACCCTGCACACGACCGACGCCACCCAGACGATCAACCGGGTCATCTCCTTCTACCCGCCGCACCAGCACCAGGAGATCCGCTCGCTGCTCTCCACCGCGCTCGCGGCGGTGGTCTGCCTGCGGCTGGTGCCGCGCAAGGACGGGAAGGGACGGGTGCCGGCGGCCGAGGTGCTGATCAACACCGCGGCGGTGGCCGACAACATCCGGGACATCGAGAAGGCGCTCAACATTCCCGACCTCATCTCCGAGGGCACCGAGGCCTACGGGATGCAGAGCTTCGACCAGTCGCTGATGCTGTGGTACCGCGACGGCGCCATCTCCTACGAGAGCGCGCTGTTCTACTCCACCAACCCGAGCGAGTTCGCGCTCCGCGCCTCGGGCATCAGTTCCGCCTCCGACCGGACCTTCACCGGGATCGGCGAGAGCGGCGGGCGCAGCTCCCAGCCGGACCTCTCCCGGGACCTCACGCCCTGATGCGCCCCTCTCGATGCGGGACCGGGCCGGCCCCCCGCGGGGCCGGCGGCCCGGGAGACGCGCGTGTTTAGGAAAGTCCTCATCGCCAATCGGGGCGAGATCGCCCTGCGGGTGATCCGCGCCTGCCGCGAGCTGGACATCGAGACCGTCGCGGTCTACAGCGAGGCGGACCGCGAGTCGCTCCACGTCCGCTTCGCCGACGACGACGTCTGCATCGGCCCGCCGCCCGGCCGCCAGTCCTACCTCCGGATCCCGAACCTGATCGCCGCCGCCGAGATCACCGGCGCCGACGCGATCCACCCCGGCTACGGCTTCCTGGCCGAGAACGCCGAGTTCTCCGACACCTGCAAGGCGTCGGGGATCACGTTCATCGGCCCCTCGGGCGACCAGATCCGCGCCATGGGCGACAAGGCCACCGCCAAGCGGCTGGCGCAGGAGGCCGGCGTGCCCACCGTCCCCGGCACCCCGGGCACCATCCAGGACCTCGACGAGGCCCTGGGGCACGTGGAACAGATCGGGTTCCCCGTGATCATCAAGGCCACCGCGGGCGGGGGCGGGAAGGGCATGCGCGTGGCGCTCGACGCCGACCAGTTCGCCCAGTCGTTCTCCCTGGCCCAGAATGAGGCGCTGGCCGCCTTCGGCAACGGTGACGTGTACGTCGAGAAGTACCTGGCCCGGCCGCGGCACGTCGAGATCCAGGTCATGGGCGACAGCCACGGCAAGGTGGTGCACTTCGGGGAGCGCGACTGCTCGGTGCAGCGGCGGCACCAGAAGCTGATCGAGGAGAGCCCGAGCCCGGCGCTCACCCCCGAGCTGCGGCAGCGGATGGGCGAGGCGGCGGTGCGGCTCGCCGCGGCCATCAGCTATGTCGGCGCCGGCACGCTGGAGTTCCTGCTGGACGAGGACGGCAGCTTCTACTTCATGGAGATGAACACCCGGATCCAGGTGGAGCACCCGGTGACCGAGATGGTCACCAGCTTCGACCTGGTGAAGGAGCAGATCCGGGTCGCGGCCGGCGAGCCGATCTCCTTCCGGGGCGAGGGGAGCCGGCTGCGGGGCCATGCCATCGAGTGCCGCATCAACGCCGAGGACCCGTACCGGAACTTCCAGCCCTCGCCGGGGCTGATCACCGCCTACCACCCGCCCGGTGGCCCGGGGGTGCGGCTGGACACCCACATCTACGCCGGCTACACGGTGCCGCCGTACTACGACTCGCTGCTGGCCAAGGTCATCGTCCACGGCAACACCCGCGAGGAGGCGCTGTCCCGCATGGGGCAGGCGCTCGACGGGTTCATCATCGAGGGCGTGACCACCACCATCCCCTTCCTGAGCCGCATCATCCGGCATCCCGAGTTCGCCGCCGGCGAGGTGGACACCAAGTTCCTCGAGCGCCACCCGGAGCTGCTCCGACCGGACGCATGACCCTCGACGTCGTCTTCACGCCCGCCGGCCTCACCGCGTACGAGGTGCAGGGCCGGACCGTCTTCGTCATCGACATCCTGCGCATGAGCACCACGGTGGCCGCCGCGCTGGCCGCCGGGGCCCGCGCGGTGGTGCCGGTCGCGAGCACCGAGGAGGCGCTCCGCCTGGTCCAGACGCTGGGCCCGGCGGAGACCGTGCTCGCCGGCGAGCGCCACTGCGAGCGGATCCCGGGCTTCCAGCTGGGCAATTCCCCCGCCGAGATGACCGAGGCGGCGGTGAAGGGGCGCACCGTCATCATGACCACCACCAACGGGACCGGCGCGCTGCTCGCCGTCGCCAGCGCCCAGCCGGTGTACGTCGCGGCGGCCGTCAACTTCACCGCCGTGGCCACCCGGATCCGCGCCGCGCGGGAGGCGGGCGAGCCGGTGCTGATTGTCTGCGCCGGGCGGGAGATGCGCTTCGCGCTGGATGACGCCTACACCGCCGGCCGGCTGGTGGCCGCGGCGCTGGACGGGCGGCGCGGCCGCAAGGGGCTCAACGACGCCGCGCTCGCCGCGCTCGACCTGGTGCGGCGCTACGGCATCCGCTGGGAGCGGCCCCTGCTCGCCGCCGCCGGCGGGCGCGACCTCGTCGCGCTCGACATGAAGGCCGACATCGCCGCCGCCGCGCGGGTGGACGCCCATCCGGTGCTGCCGCTCTTCAGCGAGCGCCGGGTGACCGCAGTACCTTCCACCGCATGAGCGAGCAGAGCCGCCGCCACCTCAGCGCGATCATCGCGCTGATCCTCGGGAGCTTCCTCGGGCTCACGCTGCTGCCGGTGCCCCTCACCGGCCCGCTGGGCGACTGGCTCGGCCGGGTGCTGTGGCGCGCCCTCGGCGTCGGGGCGATCGGCTTCCCGCTGCTCGGCGTGGGGCTCGCGCTGGCGGGCTTCGACCGGCTCCCCAGCCTCGACATGAAACGGGCGGCGCTGCTGGTCTGCGGCCTCGCGGTGCTCATTCCCTTCCTGATCGGCGTGCTGACCGGCGTCGAGCCGCGACTGTACGACTCCGGGGCGCTCGCCCCGCGGCTCACCGGCGTGGTCCCCGGCTTCCTGGCGTACTATGTGACCGGTGCAATCGGCGTGGCGGGCGGCGTGCTGCTCGCCCTGCTGCTCCTCTCCGCGCTCACCATCGTGACCATCGCGTGGCACCCCTTCCTCCGCCTGGTGAAGGCGGAGGGCGCCGAGTTGCCCGCCGGGACCGCGACCGCCACGGAGCCCGCGCCGCGCAAGGCGCGGAAGGTGGAGCCGGTGGTGGAGCCGGAGCCGGAGGAACCGCCCCCGTTTGCGCCCCCCAGGCGGGAGAAGAAGCAGAAGAAGTCCGGCAAGCCGGCCGAACTGGCGCTCGGCGACCCGGCCGATGACGATGTCCTGCCGCCGGTGGAGCTGCTGCAGGCGCCCGCACCCCAGGACAAGGACGCCGGCGCCGCCGAGCTCGACCGCCTGGGCCAGGTCCTGCTGGAGACCCTCAAGACCTTCAAGGTGGATGGCAGCATCGCCGGGCGCACCACCGGCCCGGTGGTGACCCAGTTCGAGGTGGTGCCGGCGCCGGGCGTGAAGGTCGGCCGGATCGGCGCCCTGGCCGATGACATGGCCATCACCATGCGGGCCCAGTCCATCCGGGTCGCCCCGATCCCGGGGAAGGGGGCCGTGGGCGTCGAGATCCCCAACCCCACCAAGCGCATGGTCACGCTGCGGGAGCTGCTGGCGTCACCGGAATGGGAGACCAGCCGCGCGGTGCTGCCGATCGCCCTGGGGCGTGACCTCGAGGGCAAGCCGGTCGTCGCCGACCTGGCCAAGATGCCGCACCTGCTGATCGCCGGCGCCACCGGCTCGGGCAAGTCGGTGGCGATCAACACCATCATCACCAGCCTGGCCTACCGCTACCCGCCCAAGCAGCTGCGCTTCCTGATGGTGGATCCGAAGATGGTGGAGCTGTCGATGTACAACGCGCTCCCCCACCTCCGGCACAAGGTGGTGACCAACAACAACGATGCCGCCGCGCTGCTCAAGTGGGCGGTCATCGAGATGCAGCGGCGCTACGAGCTGCTGCACGCCAACGGCGCGCGCAATCTCGGCGACTTCAACCGCAAGGCGGAGGAGGGGAAGCCGCTCCGGCACCCGCCCAAGCCCAAGCCGACGCTCACCACCATCAGCGCCGAGGCGGAGACCACTGCCCCCGAGGACCCGGATGATGGTGTCTACCGTGAGGGGCCGCTGCCGCTCATCGTGATGATCGTCGACGAGCTGGCGGACCTCATGATGACGGTGCAGTCCGAGGTGGAGACGCCGCTCGCCATGCTGGCGCAGAAGGCGCGCGCCATCGGGATCCACATCATCCTCGCCACGCAGCGGCCCAGCGTGAACGTGCTCACCGGCCTGATCAAGGCGAATTTCCCCAGCCGGATCGCGTTCCGGGTTGCATCGAAGGTGGACAGCCGGACCATTCTCGACCAGAATGGAGCCGAGGCCTTGCTAGGCAACGGCGACATGCTGTTCCTGCCGCCGGGGAAGTCGGAGCCGGAGCGGCTCCAGGGGGCGTTCATCGCCACCGAGGAGACCGAGCGGCTGATGGACTGGTTCGATGCCCGGCGCGCCGCGCGGGTGGCCGCCGCCGGCGGCGTGGACCCGGCGGCCCAGCGGGAGCAGGACATCCTGGCCCAGGTGCGGGCGCTGGAGGCGGAAGAGGACGGCGACGGCGCCGCCGGCTTCGATGGCGAGCGCGACGGCCTGTTCCGCCAGGCGGCGGAGCTGTGCGTGCAGAACCAGGGCGGCTCCACCAGCCTGCTGCAGCGGCGGCTGTCCATCGGCTACGGGCGGGCCGCCCGGATCATCGACCAGCTGCACATGGCGGGAATCCTGGGGCCGTCGGTGCCGGGCTCCAGCAAGCCGCGCGAAGTGCTGATCGGCTTCGACCAGATCGACGAGTACTGCCAGTAGCGCCGGTTCCCCCCCCGGCCGGCGCGCCACCGCGGAGTCCTCCATGCGCCGTGCCGCCGTCCTGCTCCTCCCGCTGGTCATCCTCGCGGCCTGCAACGATCCCGCCGGCCTCCCCACGACGCCGCAGGCCACCCCCCGGGTGGTGGCCATCGCCACCTCCTTCGCCCGCGCCTGCGCCCTCACCGATGAGTCGGCGGTCTGGTGCTGGGATCCTGCCGGGTTCTTCGGGGACACCAGCAGTGTCCCGGTCGCCAAGCCGATGCCGGAAGCGCTGGTAACCCTCAAGGGTGCCCCCGGCGCGGCCTACGATGCGTTCTGTGGCCAGACGGCGGCGGGTACCGCCTGGTGCTGGGGGAAGCTGACGGAGAGTGATGTCGCGTTCTACATCGGCGACGGGGACACGCCGATGAACTTCGGCCCCTTCCAGCCGGGCACCCTCGCGCTCGGGAAAGGGCATGCCTGCGCGCTGGCGGCAGATTCCACCGCGGCGTGCTGGGGATCGTATATCTCCGGCAAGCGTGGCATCCCGGGCCCCTGGCCGGAGAACAACAGCGGCCTGGCGACCTACCAGGACCTGACCGTCCGCCCGGTGACCGGCGGGGAGCGGTTTGTGGCGCTCACCGCCGGCGCGGAGCACACCTGCGGCACCCGCCCCGACGGCACGCTCGCCTGCTGGGGGGACAGCGCGGCGGTGGCCGCGGTGCTGCCGCACTTCAGTCATGGCAATGATGCCTGCTTCCTGGTCCTGGCCTGCTCGGCGGACCCGCTCCTGGTGCAGCGGCTCAACGGGGTGGTTGCCGCCTCGGCCGGTGATGGCCAGACCTGCGCTGTTGCCAGCAACGGCCTCTTCTGCTGGGGCTCCAACTACTTCGGCCAGGCCGGCGGTCCGGGCAGCGCTGATGTCGCCAGCCCCGTGCCGGTGCCGCTGGGCGGGACGGCGGTCGCCGTGTCTGCGGGTCTCAGCCACAGCTGCGCCCTTGTGGTGGGCGGGGACGCCTGGTGCTGGGGCAACAACGAGTACGGCCAGACCGGCTCCGGCGAGGCGAACCTCGGGCCGCATTCGCCCGTCCGCGTGGCCTTCACGGGTGCGTTCGAGCAGGTGAGCGCGGGCGGGTTCTACACCTGCGGCCTCTCGACCGAGGGCCGGGTCTACTGCTGGGGCGCCCACGCCGGGTCGAACGGCTGGGAACCGCAGCCGGAGGTGCGGGAGGTTCGCATCCCCCGCGTCACCCAGTGACACCCGCCTGCCCATCCCGATTTCCAGGACGCACCATGCGCCTCGCCACGTGCCTGACACTCTGCCTGACGGCCCTCGCGGCCTGCAACGACCCCGCCGGGCTGACGGAGCGGCAGGCCTCGCCGCGCGTGGTGGCGGTCGCCAGCGCTTCGTACGGGTCGTGTGCCTTGACCGCCGAGGCCGCGATCTGGTGCTGGGTCCTGCCAGACGCGGGCAGCAGCACGTTCACGCGCCTCTGGCAGGTGGCAACCCCGGAGCCGCTGGTGTCGCTCGCCGGTGGCGTGGGCACCTTCAGCAACCAGTACTGCGGCCAGACCCGGACGGGCGCGGTGTACTGCTGGGGATCCGCGCACGAATCCTCGTCGGCCCTCACGTATGCCCTGGGCGGCGTGGCGGTGAAGCTCGGGGACTTCCTCCCTGGGGCGCTGGCCGTCGGCACCGGGCACGCCTGCGCCCTTGCGGCGGATTCCACCGCGCGCTGCTGGGGATTCTACGGCTCGGGCAAGCGCGGGACACCGGTCGGGCCTCCACCGGACTTCGTTCCCAACGCCGTCCAGGGTGGCGAGCACTTCCGGGCGCTCGCCGCCGGAGATGCCCATACCTGTGGCATCCGGACTGACGGGACGGTGGCCTGCTGGGGCGACGGCTACGCCCTTGTCACCGATTCGACGGCGCTCGATCCTGGATCGGCCTGCATTCCGTCCCCGGCCTGCTCCCCTGATCCCCACCCGGTCCTGGCCCAGGTCGGCGCCCGGGAGCTGGCCGCGGGCGGCCGGCGGAGTTGCATCATCGGGAGCGGCGGGCTGACCTGCTGGGGGACTCCATGGCAGGTGACACCCGGGACCCTCCGTGCGGGGACCGGTGGGGCCGTGGTGGATGTGGCCCTGCCGGAGACGCCGGTGGCCGCGGCCGTCGGGGTGACCAACGCCTGCGCGCTCACGGTCGGCGGATCGGCCTGGTGCTGGGGAGACTACGGCCCGGTGGTGGGCGGAGACTCCGCGACGGTGGGCCTGTCCGCTCCGACGCGGATCCCCTTCGCCGGCACCTTCGAGTCGCTCACGGTGGGCTCCAGCGACTACTGCGGTGTGACGACGCACGGCGCCGTCTACTGCTGGGGCATCACGAGCGACTCGAGCTTCAATGCGGTTCCGCTCGTCACGCCGGTTCGTATCCCGATTCCGCGCTCGTGAAACAGCATGGGGTGGGTTGGCCGGGCCCGGGCCTCACCCCCGGCGCACCGGCTCCTGGGCCATCCCCTCCGCCCCCGCCACCTCCCGCACCAGCTCCATGAACGCGTCCATCACCGGCCGACGCCGGTCCTTGAGCCACGCCGCCGCGATGTGGGTCTCGGCGCTGGCCGAGGGGATGGCGCGGTAGCGCACCCCGCGCCAACCGAGCTTCTCCACCGACGCCGGCAGGATGCTCACCCCGATCCCCGCCTCCACCAGGCTCACGCTGGTGTAGAGTTCGCGGCTCTCCTCCACCACCCGCGGCAGGAAGCCGGCGGCGCGGCAGAGCCCCATGACCTGCGCGTGCAGCCCCGGGGCCAGCTCCTCCGGGAACATCACGAACGGCTCGTCGGCCAGGTGCCGCACCGCGATCGTCGCCTTGGCGGCGAGCGGGTGGCTCTTGTTGACCGCGATGCGGAGCGGCTCCCGCATCACGGTGACGATCTCGAGTTCCGGGTCGGGGAAGGGCTGCCGCACGAAGCCGATGTCGATCTCCCCGGCGCGGATCCCGGCCAGCTGCGGGCCGGTGGGCAGCTCCCGGAGGTCGAGATGGACGCCGGGATACCGCCGCCGGAACCCCCGGATGATGGTGGGCAGCGCCAGGAACATCACCGTCGCCGCGAAGGCGACGCGCAGTTCCCCCACCTCGCCGCGGCCGGCCCGGCGCGCCGCCTGCACCGCGTCCTCCGCCGCCGCCAGGACCCGGCGGGCCTCCGGCAGCAGCGTCGCCCCCGCATCGGTAAGCTGGACCCGCCGGCTGGTCCGCTCCAGCAGCCGCACCCCGAGGGTCCGCTCCAGCCGCTGGATCTGCTGGGAGAGCGGGGGCTGGGCGATCCCCAGCCGCGCGGCTGCCCGACCGAAGTGGAGCTCCTCGGCCAGGGTGACGAAGTAGTGGAGGTGGCGGAGTTCGACGCCGTTTATCATACGATCTCAATATTAATCAATTACGAATGGAATATTGGACATATCGGTGACCAAACGGTAGGTTCGAGGGTCCCCGGCGCAGGCCCCGCCCGCCGGGGCGTCCGTCCTCGATGTCCGCGTCCCACACGGAGCCGCCGAGCATGGCCACCCAGGTCCTTTCCTCCGCCCAGTCCGCCGCCGCCGATCCGTTCCCGATCAATGGCACCGACTACGTCGAGTTCTACGTCGGCAACGCCAAGCAGGCGAGCCACTACTACCGCACCGCCTTCGGCTTCCAGCTGGTGGGCTACCGCGGTCCCGAGACCGGCGTCCGCGACCGGGCCAGCTACCTGCTCACCCAGGGCAAGATCCGCTTCGTCTTCACCTCGGCGCTGCACCCCGAGGGCCCCATCGCCGCGCACCACCTCCAGCATGGCGACGGGGTCCGCGACCTGGCCCTGTGGGTCGACGACTGCCGCCAGGCCTTCAGCTACGCCAAGGCGCACGGCGCCCAGGTGGTGCAGGAACCCACGGTGGTGAAGGACGCCGACGGCGAGGTGGTCCTCGCCGCGATCCGCACCTACGGCGACACCATCCACTCCCTGGTCGAGCGGCGGAACTACCGCGGGCTCTTCCTCCCCGGCTTCCAGCCGATGACCCCGCGCTACCAGCCCGAGGCGGTCGGGCTCAAGTACGTGGACCACTGCGTCGGCAACGTCGAGCTGGGCAAGATGGACGAGTGGGTGGGCTTCTACGAGCGGGTGATGGGCTTCAAGAACCTGCTCAGCTTCGACGACAAGGACATCTCCACCGAGTACTCCGCCCTGATGTCGAAGGTCATGTCCAACGGCAACGAGCGGATCAAGTTCCCGATCAACGAGCCGGCCTCGGGCAAGAAGAAGTCGCAGATCGAGGAGTACCTCGACTTCTACCACGGCCCCGGGGTGCAGCACGTCGCCGTCGCCACCGACGACATCATCGGCACCGTGAGCGCGCTGCGCGACCGGGGGGTCGAGTTCCTCACTGTGCCGGGCAGCTACTACGACGAGCTGCTGGCGCGGGTCGGCACCATCGACGAGGACCTGGCGCCGCTTCGCGAGCTGGGGATCCTGGTGGACCGGGACGAGGAGGGCTACCTGCTGCAGATCTTCACCAAGCCGGTGCAGGACCGTCCGACGGTGTTCTACGAGATCATCCAGCGGAAGGGCGCCAAGAGCTTCGGCAAGGGCAACTTCAAGGCGCTGTTCGAGTCCATCGAGCGGGAGCAGGCGCTCCGGGGCAACCTCTGATGCCGCTCTACCACCAGCTGGGCCAGGTCCCGCGCAAGCGGCACATCGTGTTCCGCCGGCCGGACGGCGGGCTCTACGCCGAGGAGCTGATGGGCCACGAGGGCTTCGTGGGCACCTCGGCGCTGCTGTACCACGTCCATCCCCCGACCACGATCAAGTCGGCCCGCAAGCTGCGCGACATCGTCTGGGAAAAGGACACCGACACCAGCCTGCGGCACCGGCACTTCCTCACGGGCAAGCTGCGCGCCGGCGGCAGCCCCACGCTGGACCGCACCCCGCTGCTGTTCAACGCCGACATCGGGATGCTGTACGTGGCCCCCGACGAGAACGACGCCCACTTCTACCGCAACAGCCAGGCGGATGAGTGCGTGTACGTCGTGGAGGGGCAGGGGACACTGGAGTCGGTCTTCGGGGACCTGCCGTTCCGGGCCGGCGACTACGTCGTGATCCACCGCAACATCCTGCACCGCTGGCGGCTCGACCTGGCGCAGGGGCCGTGCAAGTTCGTGGTGTTCGAGAGCCGGGGGCACATCCGCTTCCCCCGCCGCTACATGAACGAGGTGGGCCAGCTGCTCGAGGGCGCGCCCTACTGCGAGCGCGACATCCGCCGCCCCATGGAATTGCGGCCGCACGACGAGAAGGGCGACTTCCCCCTGCTGGTCAAGCAGTACGACGCCATCAACGAGATGATCCTCGACCACCACCCGTTCGACGTGGTCGGGTGGGACGGGTACTTCTACCCGTGGATCTTCAACATCCACGACTTCGAGCCGATCGTGGGCCGGATCCACCAGCCGCCGCCGGTGCACCAGACCTTCCAGGGCGACGGCTTCGTGATCTGCTCCTTCTGTCCCCGGCCGTACGACTTCGATCCCCAGGCGGTGCCCGCGCCGTACAACCACTCCAACGTGGATTCGGACGAGGTGCTGTTCTACGCCTCGAGCGAGTTCATGAGCCGGAAGGGAATCGAATACGGCTCGATCACCCACCACCCCGACGGCCTGCCCCACGGGCCGCATCCGGGCCGCGCCGAGGCGTCCATCGGCGCCAAGGCCACCAACGAGCTGGCCGTCATGATGGACTCGTTCCGGCCGCTGCACGTGGCCCGCGCCGCGCTGCCGGTCGAGGATCCGTCGTACCACAAGAGCTGGCTCGACAGCCAGCACGCCCAGTTCAACCCGCCCACCACCTGACGTGAGCCGCCCGGCCGCCCCCGCCGGCGCCGTGGCGGCGCCCGCCGCGCCGCTGTGGACTCCCCCGGCGGCGCGGGTGGCGCGTGCCAACCTCACCGCGTTCGCCACCAGGTACCGGCCGGGGGCGGATGCGGAAGCGCTGTGGCGCTGGTCGGTGGAGCGGCCGGACCAGTTCTGGCCCGCGGTGTGGGACTTCACCGGGATCGTCGGCGAGCGGGGCGGGGAGGTGCTCGCCGGTGATGGCGGCATGAAGCCGCCGGGCGAGCCGGGCGGCCCCCGCTGGTTCCCCGCGGCGCGGCTCAACTTCGCCGAGAACCTGCTGCGCCACGCCGGCGGGCAGGACGCCCTCGTGGCCTGGGACGAGCGGGGGCGGCAGCGGGCGCTCAGCTTCGACCAGCTCCGGGCGGAGGTCGGCCGGATGGTGGCGGCGCTCCGGGCGGAGGGGGTGGGTGCCGGCGACCGGGTCGCCGGCTTCCTCCCCAACATCCCCGAGGCCGTGGTCGCGATGCTCGCCACCGCCTGGCTCGGCGCCACCTGGTCCAGCTGCTCTCCCGACTTCGGCGAGCGCGCCGTGCTCGACCGCTTCGGCCAGGTGCGCCCGAAGGTGCTCCTGGTCGCGGACGGCTATCGCTACGCCGGGACGCGCATCGACCTTGCCGGGCGGGTGGCCACCATCGCCGCCGCGCTCCCCGGGACCGCCCGGGTGGTGGTCGTCCCCTTCCTCGGCGCCGACGCGCCGGCGCCACTCGAGGCGCGCTTCGGCGGGATCGCGCGCGCCGTGGGGCTCGACGCCTGGCTGGCGGCGGCACCCATGGCTGCCCTGGGCACGCCGGAACGGTTCGCCTTCGGGCATCCGCTCTACATCGTGTACTCCAGCGGCACCACCGGGCTGCCGAAGGGCATCGTGCACGGCGCCGGCGGGACGCTGCTGCAGCACCTGAAGGAGCTGGTGCTGCACACCGACCTCGGGCCGGGCGACCGGCTCTTCTACTTCACCACCTGCGGCTGGATGATGTGGAACTGGGTGGTCAGCAGCCTCGCCGTCGGCGCCACCGTCGTGCTGTACGACGGCGCGCCGCTCGGCCCGGAGAAAGACCTGCTCTGGCGGATGGCGGCGGAGGAGCAGCTGACGGTCTTCGGCACCAGCGCCAAGTACCTCGCGCTGTGCGAGAAGGAGGGGCTCGCCCCGGGCCGCGACCACGACCTCGCCGCGCTCCGCGCCATCCTCTCCACCGGCAGCCCGCTGGCGGGGCACAGCTTCGACTACGTCTACCGCGAGGTGAAGGCGGACCTGCACCTGGCGAGCATCAGCGGCGGGACCGACCTGCTCTCCTGCTTCATGCTGGGCAACCCGACCCTTCCCGTCTGGCGCGGCGAGCTGCAGGGCCCGGGGCTCGGCATGGCGATCGAGGTACGCGAGCCCGGCGGCCGCACGCTGGGCCCGGGCGATGGCGCGGGGGAACTCACCTGCACCCGCCCCTTCCCGAGCATGCCGGTGGCCTTCTGGAACGACCCGGACGGCGCCCGCTACCGCGCGGCCTACTTCGAGCAGATTCCCGGCGTGTGGCGCCACGGCGACTGGATCGAGCGCACCACCCACGGCGGCTACGTCGTGTACGGCCGGAGCGATGCCACCCTCAACCCCGGCGGGGTGCGCATCGGCACCGCCGAGATCTACCGCCAGGTGGAACGGCTGCCGGAGGTGGTGGAGAGCCTGGTGGTGGCGCAGGAGTGGGAAGAGGACGTGCGGGTGGTGCTGTTCGTACGCCTGAAGCCGGGCCTCACCCTGGACGAGGCGCTGCGGGAGCGGCTGCGCCAGGAGATCCGGGCGCATGCCAGTCCCCACCATGTGCCGCGGCGCATCATCCAGGTGGCGGACCTGCCCCGCACCCTCAACGGCAAGCTGAGCGAGCTCGCGGTGCGGGCGGTGATCCACGGCCGGCCGGTCGGCAACGCCGACGCCCTGGCCAATCCCGAGTCGCTCGCCCTCTTCCGCGACCTGCCGGAGCTGCTCACGTGACCGATACCGCGACCTCCGCCGGCCTGCTGCCCCCCCCCGTCCACGCCGTGCTCGCGGGACTGGTGGACTACGCCGGGCTCTTCCCGCCCGCCGGACTCGGCATGGCGGAGACGGTGACCAGTTTCGCCACCTACCAAGCCGGTCCCGACGCCTGGGCGCTGGCTCGACTCGTGATTCCCGTCGGCCGGCTGCGCGAGTTCGAGGCCGCGCTCGAGTCCCTCCCCGAGCCGGTGCGGCTCGGCGCACGGTTCCCCATCTCGGCACTGCTCGGACCGGATCCCGTCGCCGACCTGGCGGCGGTGTGCACCTTCAACGAGCGCCACGTGCACGGCGGGCCGCGGGTGGAGTCGCTCGAGGCCCGGGTCACCGCGGCGGAGCAGGTGGCCCGCCTCGGCGCCCTGGTGCCGGAGGGGCTCGATCTCTTCTGCGAGCTGCCGCTCGAGGCCGACCTCGCCCGCCTGGCGGAACAGGTGCGGCTGGCGGGCGCCGCGGCCAAGGTCCGCACCGGCGGGGTCACCCCGGGGGAGATTCCCGCGCCGGAAGCGGTGCTGGGCTTCCTCGCCGCGTGTGCCTGCGAGGGCATCGCCTGCAAGGCCACCGCCGGCCTGCACCATGCGCTGCGCGGCGACCAGGCGCTCACCTACGCCCACGGCAGTCCCCGGGCCGTGCTCTTCGGCTACCTCAACCTGGTCCTCGCCGCCGCGGTGCTGTGGCAGGAGCGCCCGCTCGAGGAGGCGCACCAGCTGCTCCTCGCCACGCGCGACGCCCCGCCGGTCCTCACCGCCGACGGCATCACCTGGGCCGGCGTCACGGTGGGCACCGCCGAGGTGACCCAGGCCCGGGTGGAGTTCTTCCGGTCAATCGGCTCCTGCTCCTTCATCGAGCCGCTGGCGGAGGCGCCGCGCGCATGAGTGTCTACCGGCCGGACGCCACCCACGACCCGGCGCGCCGCAGCTTCGTCGCCCGGGCCAACAGCGAGGGCGCGGATTTCCCGGTGCAGAACCTGCCGTACGGGGTGTTCCGTACTTCGGCGCAGGATCGCCCTCGCGTGGGGATCGCCATCGGTGACCGGGTGCTGGACCTCGGCGCCGCCCTCGAGGCCGGGGTGCTGGAGCTGCCGGAGCGGCTGGCCTACGCCTGCCACGGCGCGACGCTCAACGCGCTGATGGCCGAGCCGCCGGAGCGGCGCCGCCAGCTCCGGACCGCGGCGGCGACGGCGCTGCTGGAGGGGAGCGCGCTCGCCGGCGACCGCACCGTGCAGGAGAAGGTGCTCCGGGCCCAGGGCGAGGTGCAGCTGCTGCTCCCGGCGACCATCGGCGACTACACCGACTTCTACGCCTCGGTGTACCACGCCACCAACGTCGGCGCGATGTTCCGGCCCGATAATCCGCTGCTGCCCAACTACAAGTGGGTGCCGATCGGCTACCACGGCCGCGCCAGCTCGGTGGTGGTGAGTGGCACGCCGGTCCGGCGTCCCAGCGGGCAGGCGCGGCCGCCCCAGGCGGACGTGCCCCTGGTCGGGCCGTCGCGCAGCATGGACTACGAGCTGGAGCTCGCCGTCTGGGTGGGCGGGGAGAACGCGCTCGGCACGCCGGTGCCCATCGGCGCGGCGGAGGAGCGGCTGTTCGGCATCGGGTTGCTCAACGACTGGTCGGCCCGCGACGTGCAGGCCTGGGAGTACCAGCCGCTGGGGCCGTTCCTCGGGAAGAGCTTCGCCACCAGCGTCTCCCCGTGGGTCGTGACGATGGAGGCGCTGGCGCCCTTCCGGGTGCCCGCGGCCCCGCGCCCGGACACCGACCCGGCCCCGCTCACCTACCTCGACTCGCCCGACAACTCGGCGCTGGGCGGCGTGGCGGTGACCCTGGAGGTGCACCTGAGCACCGCGGGGATGCGCGAGGCGGGACAGCCGCCGGTCAGGCTCTCCCGGACCGATGCCCGGGCGCTGTACTGGACCCTGGCCCAGCTGTTCACCCACCACGCCAGCAACGGCTGCAACCTGCGCCCCGGCGACCTGCTGGGCAGCGGCACCGTCTCCGGCCCGGAGCGGGAGCAGCGCGGCTGCCTGCTCGAGCTGACCTGGCGCGGCAGCGAGCCGCTCACGCTTCCCTCCGGCGAGACCCGCCGGTTCCTCGAGGACGGCGACGAGGTGGTGCTGACGGGCCACTGCGACGCCCCCGGCGCGACCCGGATCGGCCTGGGCGAGTGCCGCGGCCTGCTGGTCGGGGCGTGACCCCACGTCCGCCGATTCCCTGCAAGGAGACCCGATGACCACCGAACTCGCCACCGACGGGATCGCCCCGGGGCTCACCACCACCCGGGCGCCGTTCATCGAGCATGCCCAGGCGAGCGGGCAGCTGTACATCACCCAGCCCTACGAGCTGTACAGCGAGGAGAACCACCAGACCTGGAGCCGGCTGCTGGCGCGCATGCGGGAGCGGTGGGAGCGCTACGCCAACCCGCGGTTCCTCGAGGGCGTCGAGACCCTGCGGCTCGACCCCGACCGGGTGCCCCGCTGCAGCGACATCAACCGCTTCCTCGAGCCCCGCACCGGCTTCAGCGCCAAGCCGGTGAGCGGCTACGTGCCGGCGTACCTGTTCTTCGACTGCCTCAAGCGCCGTGAGTTCCCCACCACGATCACGATGCGGGATGGCGCCTCGCTCGATTACCTCCCCGAGCCCGACATCTTCCACGACATCGCCGGCCACGTGCCGATGCACACCGACCGCGCCTTCGCCGACGCGCTGGTGCGCTTCGGGCAGTTCGCCGAGCGGGCGGCGCGGCGGGCGCGCGAGATCCGGGATCCGGAGGAGCGGATCCGGATCCTCACCAGCAACGTGAAGGGGCTGGCGCGGTTCTTCTGGTTCACGGTGGAGTTCGGGCTGATGCGGGAGGGGCCCGGCGTGCCGATCGGGCCGGGACGGGTGCGCGCCTACGGCAGCGGGCTGCTGTCCAGCTACGGCGAGCTGGCCCACAGCGTGGAGTCGCCGCTGGTGCAGCGGTTCCCCGCGCAGACCGAGTGGATCCTCAACCAGTACTTCGAGATCCACCACTACCAGCCGCTGCTGTTCGTGATCGAGGACTTCGAGCACCTCTTCTACCTGGTGCACGACCTCGAGCGGCGGCTCGACGCGGGGCTGCTCGACAACCTGCAGCCCGGCGAGCCCGAGGTGAACGAGGTGGACCTGAAGAGCTTCCTCGACGCGGCGCTCTAGTCCCCGGGCCCGCCTGCCGCCGCCTGCCCCGGTCCGCTCGGGGCGGGCGGCGTTCTTTTTCCCCCTGCCGCGCGGAATCGCCTGTGCCCTCTGGGGCGCCCGGCCCTATCCTCGCCGGTCATGACCGCCGCCGGCCCCCGGACACCCTTTCGCGACCCGCGCCACCAGCTGGGCCTGGAGGCCGAATTCCTGGCCCAGGCCTACCTCGAATCGCGGGGCTGGACCCTCGAAACCCACCGGTTCCGGGTGGGGCACAACGACCTCGACCTGGTCATGCGGCTCGGCGGCCTCGTGGCCTTCGTCGAGGTGAAGGCGCGCCGGGGCCCCGCCTTCGGGCTGGGGCAGCAGGCGATCGGGTGGCGGAAGCGGCGGACCATCGCCCGGGTCGCCGAGGTCTGGCGGCTCCGGCACGGGCGGCCGGGCGACCAGTTCCGGTTCGACGTGGTGGCGGTGGACTGGCGCCGGGGCGGGCCGCCGGCGGTGACCCATGTGGCGGACGCCTGGCGCATTGAGGTGATGTAGTGGAGCAAAAGACACCACAAATTAACTATTGCTTCGGATGATATTCGGTTGTAGATTGGCACCTGTAATTGAGTGACGCAAATTCACCCACAATGACACAACGGAGCACGGCCATGGCTGCCGACGAGACCAAGCTCGACGCCGAGCGTCGCAAGGCCCTCAACCTCGCGATCTCGCAGATCGAGAAGCAGCTGGGGAAGGGCTCCATCATGCGGATGGGCGCGGACCGGCCCCGGGTGGCGGTGTCCGCGATTCCCACCGGCGCCATCAACCTGGACGCCGCCATCGGGATCGGCGGGGTGCCGCGGGGGCGGATCACCGAGATCTACGGTCCGGAATCCTCGGGCAAGACGACGCTGTGCCTGCACCTGGTGGCCAACGTGCAGCGGGCGGGCGGGGTGGCGGCCTTCGTGGACGCGGAGCACGCGCTGGACGTGGAGTACGCCCGCAAGCTCGGGGTGGACATCGAGAACCTGCTGGTCTCCCAGCCGGACACCGGGGAGCAGGCGCTGGAGATCGTGGAGATCCTGGTGCGCTCCGGCGCGGTGGACCTGGTGGTGATTGACTCGGTGGCGGCGCTGGTGCCCAAGGCGGAGATCGAGGGCGAGATGGGCGACAGCCACGTCGGCCTGCAGGCCCGGCTCATGA
>CAZYIV010000081.1:0-16339 GCA_964647615.1 uncultured Gemmatimonadaceae bacterium
GTGGTGCAGAGCTTGATGCCGCCGGCCTTGCCCCGGGCGCCGGAGTGGATCTGGGCCTTCACCGCCCAGCGCGCGCCGCCGATCTCGGCGGCGCGGTAGACGGCCTGCTCCGCGCTGTACGCCACCCCGCCCCGCGGGACGGCGACGCCGAAGTTGGCCAGCAGTTCCTTGGCCTGGTATTCGTGGATGTCCATCGCGATCCTCGGGATGGGCGCGCCCGGGCGGGCGCGCCGACGGTGTGCGTTGGGCCCTGCGCTAGCGCTTGCCGGCGATCGCCTGCGCCATCTCCACCACCACGTTCGCCATCCGGGCGCTGGCCGCGTCGATCATCTTGCCATCGAGCTGGGCCGCGCCCTTCCCCGCCCTGGCCGCCTCCTCCAGCGCCGCGAGGATCCGCTGCGCCCGCGCTACCTCCGCCTCCGGCGGCGAGAACACCTGGTTGGCCAGCTCGATCTGCGAGGGGTGGATGGCCCACTTCCCCTCGATGCCGAGCGCGGCGCCGCGGCGGGCGGCGAGGAGGTACCCGTCGGGGTCCTTGAAGTCGCCGAACGGGCCGTCGATCGGCCGGAGCCCGTAGGCCCGGCAGGCGACGATCATCCGGGTGAGCGAGGCGTGCCACTGATCCCCGGGGTAATCGGGGTTGAGGCCGCCGATGTTCACCGTGCGGGCCCGCATGCTCGCGGCGTAGTCGGCCACGCCGAAGTGCATCGCCTCCAGCCGCTTCGAGCTGGTGGCGATGGCCTCCACATTGGCCATGCCCAGCGCGGTCTCGATCAGCACGTCGATCCCGATCCGCTGGGGGATCCCCTTCGCCGCCTCGATCTGGGTGAGCAGCGCATCGGTCAGGTAGACGTCGCCCGGCACGCCCACCTTGGGCACCAGCACCACGTCGAGCCGGTGCCCCGCCTGCTCGATCACGTCCACCATGTCGCGGTAGAAGTAGTGCGTATCGATGCCGTTGACCCGGACGCAGACCGTCTTGCCGTGGCCGCGCCAGTCGAGGTCCAGCAGGGCCCGGATGACGTTCACCCGGGCCTGCTCCTTGTCCGCCGGCGCCACCGCGTCCTCCAGGTCGAGGAAGACGTAGTCGGCGGCACAGGTCAGCGCCTTCTCGAACATCGCCGGGTTGGAGCCCGGCACCGCCAGCTCCGACCGCTGCAGCCGCGGCCGGGCCGGCTCGTAGCGGGTGTGGCTCACGCGACCCCCGCCGGCTTCCGCGCGGCCGCCGCCTCGGCGGGCGGCGCCACCGCCTTCGGCGGCAGCGGGGCCTGGGTCTCGCGCCAGTACTGCTGCGCCGCGGCCACCCCGCTGCCCGGCGTCACCTTGATCCCCACGTCGAGCATCGCCATCTCGGTGCCGGCCAGGCCGGCGAGCAGGGTGATTTCGTTGAGGTCGCCCAGGTGGCCGATCCGGAACAGCTTCCCGGCCACCTTGTTGAGCCCCGCGCCCAGCGCGAAGTTGTAGCGCCGGAACGCCACGTCAATGACGTCCGCGCCGTTGATGCCGGCCGGGGTCATCACCGCGCTCACGGTGTCGGACTGCCACCGCGGCGCCCGGGCGCAGAGCGTGAGTCCCCACGCGCTCACCGCCCGCCGGCAGCCCTCCGCCAGCCGGTGGTGCCGGGCGAAGACATTCTCCAGGCCCTCCTCCAGCAGCATGTCCAGCGCCTCCCGGAGGCCATACAGCATGGGGATCGACGGCGTGTAGGGGAAGTACCCCTGCCCATTGGCCCTGATCATGTCGTCGTAGCTCCAGTAGCAGCGGGGGAGCTTCGCGCTCTTGGAGGCCTCGAGCGCCTTCGGGCTCAGGCACACGAGCCCGGCGCCGGCGGGGAGCATGAGCCCCTTCTGCGAGCCGGTGACCGCCGCGTCCACCTTCCACTCGTCCATCCGGAAGTCGATGCTGGCAAAGCCCGAGACGCTGTCCACGAAGAGCAGCGCCGGGTGCTTCACCGCATCCATCGCCTTGCGCACCTCGCCGATGTCGGTGGTGACGCCGGTCGCGGTCTCGTTGTGGACCACGCACACCGCCTTGTAGGCGTGGGCCTTGTCCTTGCCCAGGTGCTCCTCGACCACGGCCCCGGTGGCGCCCTCGCCCCACTCCAGGTCCACCACCGTCACGTCGAGTCCCAGCCGCTGCTGCATGTCGATCCACAGGTGGCTGAACTGGCCGTAGCGGAAGGAGAGGACCTTGTCGCCCGGGGAGAGGGTATTCACCAGCGCCGACTCCCACCCGCCGGTTCCCGTGCCGGGGAAGACGATCGGGGTGCCGGTGGTGGTCTTGAAGACCGTCTTGAGGTCGCGCAGGATCCCGTGCGTGAGCGCCGGGAAGGCGGAGGAGCGGTGGTCCTCCATGGGCACGTGCATCGCCCGCAGGATCCGGTCCGGGGTGTTGGTGGGACCGGGAACGAACAGGAAGTTACGCCCAGACATGGCACCGTCCTCTGCTGAATGACATGGCGAACCGGGCGCGCCCCGCGCCCGCGCGAATGCTTGCGGGTGGCTGTATGTTCATGCGTCGCCACCCCGTCCCACGACTGCCGGACCACCGATGCCTGACACCGACCTGACCGCAGACCCGCGGGCCCTGCTGGCCGAGCTGTACCGCGCCGCCGTCGTTGCCGCCGCGCCCGGCCCTGCGCTCACGGCCGCGCTCGACCGGGAGCCCGCCCCCCGCGGCGCCGTGCACCTCCTGGCCCTCGGCAAGGCCGCCGGCCCCATGGCCGCCGCCGCCGTCGAGTGGCTGGGCGCCCGGGGACTCGCCCCCGCGGGCGGGCTGCTGGTGCTGCCCGAGCCCGGCGTCACCCCGCACCCTGCACTCACCGTGGTCGTCGGCGACCATCCCGAACCCGGCCCCGGCTCGGTTGCCGCCGCGGAGGCGCTGGGCCAGGCGGTCTCGCGCATCGGACCGGGGAACGAGGCCTGGGTGCTGCTCTCCGGCGGCGCCACCAGCCTGATCGGCGCCCCCGTGGCGGGGCTCTCGCCCGACGACCTGCGCGCGCTCTACCGGCTGCTGCTCGGCTCCGGCCTCGACATCACCGCCATGAACCGGATCCGCAAGCGGTTCGCCCGCTGGGCCGGCGGGCGGCTGGCGGCGGCCCTGGCCCCGGCGCACGTGAAAAATTTCACAATCTCAGACGTCATCGGGGACGACCTCGGGTCCATCGGTTCGGGTCCCTGCGTTCCGGATGCGTCCAGCGCGGCGGAGGTGAAGAGCGCCCTCGAGTCCGCCGGATTGTGGGATCGGCTGCCCCCTGCCCTGCGCACGCACCTGACCGCCGCGATCGCAGGGACGGTGCCGGAGACGCCGAAGCCGGACAACCCCGCGTTCCTCACCACGGAGATCCGGCTCATCGCGAGCAATCGCCTGGCGCTTGAAGCTGCCTGCCACCGGGCCCGGGCACTGGGGCTCGTGGCCCGGGTCCTGGATGCCGCCCTGGCCGGCGAGGCATCGGTGGCGGGGCGCCGCCTGGCGACCACCCTGCGGACCTATGATGCCACAAATGTCCCGGATGCGCAAGCGGGGGGGCTGAATAAAGATACAGTTCTCGTGTGGGGCGGCGAGACCACCGTCACCCTGACCCCGGACGCCGGCCTCGGGGGGAGATCCCAGGAACTGGCGCTGGCGGCGGGGGAGATCCTGGCCGCCCCGGGCGGGCCGGCCGGATCTATAACTATGCTCGCCGCGGGCACCGACGGCCGGGACGGTCCGACCGATGCCGCCGGGGGCTGGGCCGATGCGGGCAGCTGGGCCCGGATCCGTGCCGCCGGCCGGGATCCCGCGGCCGACCTGCGGGCCCACGCCAGCCATCCGGCGCTGGCCGCTGGAGGCGACCTCTTCGTGGTGGGGATGACCGGCACCAACGTGATGGACCTGGTGCTCGGCTATCGCCCGGCGGCGCGCTAGCCGGCGGAGCTCAGGGCCGATCCGCCTCGTCCGGCTGGTAGTCGGGACCGAGCAGCACCGTCACGTCCACCCGGCGCAGGGTGTCGGTCTCCTGCTCCACCTTCCCCACCCCGAGCGCGGTCCGCACCCGGTCCGCCAGGCCCGGATCGCCCCGGCGCACGATGACCCGGGTGGTGTCCTGCTTCGGCCCCCGGTAGGTGTCGAACAGGACCACATCGATCCCGTGGCTGCGGAGCTGCCGGGTACCGAGCCGGGCCAGTCCGTCGACGCCCGAGGCGTTGAGCACCTCGACCTGGATGGCTTCGTCGCGGGAGGGGATGGCGAAGGCGTGCCCGGCGACCTGGTCGCGCCGCAGGGCGCGGCCGGCCAGCACCAGCACGAGGAGGAGCAGCAGCGCGGCCCCGCCGAGGATCAGCCGGCGGCGGGTGCCTGGAGTGAGTTCCAAAAGCGGATCGTGGGCTCGGGGAGGGGCCAGCCGGACTCCACCGCATGCAGCAGGCGGAGCCGCGCCACCTCGCGCAGCACCCCGCCGGCGTCGCGCGGGAAGCGGCGCGCGAGGTCCGCCCGCACCTCCGCCATGTAGCTCCGGCCCGGCTCGAGGAAATCGGCGCAGTAGAGCACCCGGCCCACCATGTCCCACTCGGCGAGTCCGGTTGAGTGATAGCGCACCGCGTCGAGGACCCCGCGGTCGGTCTCCCCGTCCGCCTTGGCGCGCGCGGCGCTGGCCGGCCCGTGGCGCATTTCCACGGGCCCGGCCACCGACGACGCCCACCGTTCCAGTTCGTCAGCCGGGGCATCCCGGAGCGCGTCGTGCAGCCACACGGCGCGGAGCCACCGGTTCCGCTCGCTGTCGGGCACTCCCATCTCCTCCGCCCAGTGCGCCACCAGCCCGGCCACGCGTTCGATGTGGGCCAGGCGCTTCGGCGAAACCGCGGCCCAGTCGGGCAGGGTCGGCCTCAGCCCCGAGGGGGTGGGGCGAACATCTCCAAGCAGATTCAACAGAACTCCGTCCCGAGGATGTGGTTATCGAGCAGGCGCGTCCGACCGACACGGGCGGCAGTTGCGACGATCGTGCCAGCCACCGCCATTGGGACCGGTGCCAAGGTGGCGGGGTCCATGATGGCAATATAATCCACCGTAACTCCTGACCACATACGGAATTGCTCCATCATGAGGGCCTCCAGGCGGCCCGGGTCCGCCTCCCCCCCCTGCCACGCCCGGTCCGCAGCACGGAGGGCTCGACTCAACGACAGGGCCGCGTCCCGGTCCGCAGGCGACAGGTAGGCGTTGCGGCTGCTCAACGCCAGCCCGTCCCGCTCCCGGACGGTCGGGACCACCTGAAGTTCCACCGGTATGTCCAGGTCCTGCACCATCCGCCGGACCAGGCAGACCTGCTGGATGTCCTTCTGCCCGAACACGGCCAGGTCGGGCTGGACCAGGTTGAACAGCTTCGCCACCACCGTCAGGACCCCCTCGAAGTGCCCCGGCCGCTGGGCCCCCTCCCATCGCTCGGCCATGGGGCCCGGCATCACCCGGGTCTCCGACCCCGGCGGGTACATCGCCTCCACCGGCGGGATGAAGGCTGCCGCCGCGCCCCGCTCGGCGGCGAGGGCCAGGTCCCGCGCGAGGTCCCGCGGGTAGCGGGCGTAGTCCTCGCCGGGGCCGAACTGGAGCGGGTTGACGAAGATGCTGAGCAGGACGGTGTCGCTGGCGGCGCGGGCCGCCTCCACGAGGGCGAGGTGCCCGTCGTGCAGCGCCCCCATGGTGGGCACGAACCCGACCGTCCGCCCGGCGGCGCGCTCCGCCGCGCGCCACGCCCGGAGGGCCGGGATGTCGTCGAGCTGGCGGGTCACTCGAAGCTGTGCTCCGGGCCAGGGTAGGCCCCGGAGCGCACGTCGGCGGCGAAGTGGCGCGCCGCCTTCCGCACCTCGCCGGCCAGCTCCGCGTAGGTCTTGAGGAACTTGGGGCGGAAGCCCTCGTTGAGCCCCAGCATGTCGTGCAGCACCAGCACCTGCCCGTCGCAGCCCGGCCCGGCGCCGATGCCGATCGTGGGGATCCGGATGGCCGCGCTCACCTCCCGGGCCAGCGGCGCGGGCACCAGCTCCAGCACCACGGAGCAGGCGCCCGCGTCCTCGACCGCGCGGGCGTCGGCCAGCAGCTGCTTCGCGGCGGCGGGGTCGCGGCCCTGCACCCGGTAGCCCCCCAGCTGGTGCACCGACTGGGGGGTGAGCCCGACGTGCCCCATCACCGGGATGCCGATCCGGACCAGCGCGCGGATGGTCTCGGCCATCGGCTCGCCACCCTCCAGCTTCACGCCGTGGCAGCCGGTTTCCTTCATGACCCGGCCGGCGTTGCGCAGCGCCTCCTCCACCGTGACCTGGTAGGTGAGGAACGGCAGGTCCACGAACACCAGGGTCTTGAGCGCCCCGCGGCGCACCGCCTGGGCGTGGTAGATCATCTGGTCGAGGGTCGCGCTCAGCGTGGTGCTCCGCCCCGCGACTACCTGGTTGAGCGAGTCCCCGACCAGCAGCAGGTCCACCTCGCCGTCCAGCAGCCGGGCGAAGAGGGCGTCGTAGCAGGTGAGCACCGTGAGCCTGCGGCCCTGCGCCTTCTGCTCGCGGAGGTCGGGGATCGTGAGGGCCCTGGGTTCGACACTCATGGGGCGTCCTTGGGGTGCATTACCCGTCGTCCCGCACCAGCGGGGCGAGCTGGTCCAGCTCGTCGATCTCACGCTGCCACCAGTCGCGGTTGGGCAGCTCCTTGTGCGGCAGGCGCAGGTCCGGGTCGCGGAGGCGCCGGGTGCCGAAGCGCACGATGTCGAGGTCGAGGGTCCGCGGGCCCCAGCGCTCGCCCCGCTCGCGGCCGTTCTCGTCCTCGATGCGGTGCAGCTGCTTGAGGAACCGGCCGGGATCGAGCGCGGTCTCGACCAGCACCATCTGGTTCAGGTAGGGTCCCTGCCCCTCCGGACCCACGGGCGGGGTCTCCTCCACCGAGCTCACCGCGAGGATCGTGGTCAGCGGCAGCTTCTCCAGCGCCTCGCGGGCGCGGGCCAGGTAGGCGGCGCGGTCCCCGAGGTTGCTGCCGAGGGCGACGTAGACGCGTTCGCGTGGATTCATAGTTCCTGGGAGAAGTGCTGGGCGATGGCCTGGAGCCGGGCCGCCACGCCGGCCAGCTCGCGCACGGCCCGCTCGAGGTCGGCATGGCTGCGGGCCGCCTCCGATGCGCGTCGCGCGGTGACCGCGGCGTCCTCGAGGGTCCGGGTGGAGACCGCCGCCACCCGCTCCATCTGTTCCCGCAGCCGCTCCACCGCCTGCTCCTGGCGGCCGGCGCTCTCGGCGATCCGGATGGCGTGGCTGCCGGCGTCGCCGGTGCCGTGGACGATCTCGCTCAGGGCGCGCGCGGCGTCGGCGGAGAGCTCCTCCACCCCGCGGACGATGCCGGTACCGCGGTCCATCTCCTCCGAGATCTGCGCCACCTGCCCGAGGATCGCGGCCACCAACCCGCCGGCCTCACGCGAGGCGTTGGCGCTCTGCGCCGCCAGCTGGCGCACCTCCTCCGCCACCACGTTGAAGCCCCGGCCCTGGTGCCCGGCCCGGGCCGCCTCGATCGCAGCGTTGAGCGCGATCAGGTTGGTCAGGTCGGCGATCTCCCGGATGCTGCCGATGAAGCCGATGAGCCGGTTGGTGACCTGGTAGAGCTCCTGCACCCGGGCGGTCGTGGCGCCCACGAAGGCCTTGAGCTCCACCAGCCGCCCGATGGCATCCTGGATGTGGGCCCGGTTCTCCTCGGCCGTGTCGCTGGCCCCGGCCGAGGCGTCCCGCGCGGCGGCGCCGTCGGCGGCGACCTCGCGGGCCTCGTGGGCCAGGGTCTCGGTAGCCTGCCGGCCGGCCGCGACCAGCTGTTCCTGCTCCGCGGCGCCGCCGCGAATGGCCTGGGCGGTCTGGGCCACCGCGCCCACTGCGGTGCGCAGCCGCTCCGCCGTCTCCGCCAGTGCCTTCACCTGCTGGCCCACGCCGTCCACCGTCTCCACCAGCGGCCGCCGCAGGTCGGCGATGTGCATGGCGGTGGCCAGCTGGGCCGCGAAGGTCGAGGCAGCCGCGACCTCCTTCCGGCCGTAGGTGCGCGGCTTGTGGTGGTCCAGCTCCAGGGTGCCGATCATCTCCCCGCCGAAGCGGAGCGGCAGGATCAGCATGCTCACCGCATCCGGGGTCGGCGCCAGCACCCGGTCGTCGGTGCGCGCGTCATGCACGGCGACCATCTCCGCGCTGGCGATCACCCGGCTCCGGAGCTCGGCGCTGTCGAAGGGCGGGTCCCCCCGGTCGGGCCAGCCGAGCGCGCCCCGGTACACCAGCGCGGCGCCACCGGGCGCCGCGCGGTAGATGCGGAAGTCGCTCCAGTCGAGCACCCGGTTGGCCAGCTGCTCCAGCTGGCCGAACGCGTCGAGCAGCGACAGGTTGCTGGTAATGACCCGCTCGCGGGCGTGGATCTTGTTCAGCTCCTCCGCGGAGATGGCTTCCTCGAGGATCCGGGTGGTGAGCACCCCGAGCACCAGCAGCGTGCCGAGCACCGTGAGCCATCCCTGGGGCGGGAGCTGGTGGATGGCGCCGGCGGCGATCACCGCCCCGATGAGGGTCAGCAGGTACGAGAGGACCTCGTAGCGCAGGATCATCAGCCGCTCGTGCGGCTCCAGCTTCCCCCGCACCAGCAGGGTGAAGTAGAACAGCGCCCGGGTGATGAAGAAGTAGATCCCCGCCAGGGTCAGCGCCGCCGGGAGGTAGTCGAGGCTCGGTTCCGTGGCGCCGGAACGGGCCAGCACCACGGCGTAGGCACCATACGCCGCCATGATGCCCATCACCTCGCGGCCGGCGTTGATCCACGCCGCCCGGAGCAGCTTTCGCTGCCAGAAGGCATCCGCCACGAAGGTGCCGAGCCCCACCGCGAAGATCACGATCCCGGGGCCAAGCGTCACCAGGCCGACCAGCACCAGCAGGCCGACCTGCGTGAGGTAGGAGAACTTGGAGAGCTGGATCTGTCCCCGGCGGAGCAGGATCGCCGCCACCAGCATGGCACCGGTCAGCCAGGGCTGCTGGTACCACCCGGGGTCCAGGGCCAGCGCGGCGATGCCGAGGGCGGTGCCGCCCCAGCTCATGAGGGCGGCGAAGCCCTCCAGGATGCTGCGGGGCGTGTCCTTCACCCGGCGGCCTCGTGGTCCGTGGCATCGATCGCCGCGCGGAGCTCGGCCAGCATGCGGCCGGCGGCCTCCGGCCCCTCCGCCTCCAGCCGGTTGACCAGGGCGCTTCCCACCACCACGCCATCGGCCAGCCGGGCCACCTGCGCCGCCTGCGCCGGCGTGCTGATCCCGAACCCGACCGCCAGCGGCAGCGGGCTCGCGGCGCGCACCCGCGCGATGTACTCCTCCAGCCCGGACGCCAGCTGCCGGCTCGCGCCGGTGACCCCGAGGCGGGCCACCAGGTAGAGGAAGCCACCGGCCCCGCGCGCCACCTCGGCGAGGCGCGCACCGGTGGTCGTGGGCGCCACGAGGCGGATCAGGTCGAGCGGGCTCTGCCGCACCTGCTCCTCCAGCGCCGGATCGCTGCCGGCGGGGAGGTCGGTCAGTAGCAGGCCGGCGATGCCGAGCCCCGCCGCGTCGCGGAGGAAGTTCCCGACACCGTAGCGGAGAACCGGATTGAGGTAGCTGAAGATCACCACCGGGCGGTCCAGCTTCGCGTCGCTGATCAGGTCCAGCGCGCCCCCGAGCGACATCCCCTGCTCCAGCGCCTCGAAGGTCGAGCGCTGGATCGTGGGGCCGTCCGCCAGCGGGTCGCTGAAGGGGATGCCGACCTCGAGGATGTCGCTGTGCTCGGCGGCGCGGCGCAGCGCCTCGAGGCTCCGGGCGCGGTCGGGGTGACCCGCCGTGAGGTAGGGGATGAGCGCGGTGCGCCGGGCTCGGGCGAGGTCGGCCCAGGTGCGGGCCAGGCGCGACTCAGACGAAGTAGTCGCCGACAACGATCCCGTACCGGTCGGGGTTGGTGACCTTGACGATGGAGCGGAGGAAGGTCCCATCGGCGGCCTGGGCGGCGAGGTTCTCCTCCCGGCCGGGCGGGCCCACCATCGCGCCGTTGATGTCGATGCAGATCCGGACGATCGGGCGGTTCAGGAAGCCGGGATCGGGATTGGCCGCGGCCACCACCGCCACCTCGAAGGTGTCGAGGATGACGCAGGTGCCGACGGGATAGATGCCGATCAGGTTGATGAGCGCCTTCACCAGCACCGGGTCATAGCCCCGGCGCGGGTTCTCCCACATCTCGCGCAGCACCTGGTCGGGCTGGATCGGGACGGTCTGGTAGCTGCGCCGGGTGGTGGCGGCATCGTAGCCGTCGGCCACCGCGACGATGCGGGAGTAGATCCCCATGTCCCGGGGCCGGATGGCCTTGGGGTAGCCGGTCAGGTCCACCTTCATGTGGTGCTCGTGGGAGACCACCACCTGGCGGTAGGGCACCTCGCCGTAGCCCCGCATGTTGAACAGCGTCAGCACGCCCTGCCAGGGGTGGGTCTGCATCATCTTCCACTCGTCCTCGGTGAGGCCGGTGGACTTGTTGAGCACGTCCACCGGGATGCGCGCCTTGCCCACGTCGTGCAGCAGCGCCGCGAGGCCCAGGTCGTAGAGCTGGAGCCGGGTGAGGGAGAGCTTCTTGCCGATCGCCACCGCCAGGATGCACACGTTCACCGAGTGGGTGAAGGTGTACTCGTCGTAGTCGCGGATGGTGGTGAGGCCCAGCAGGCTGGTCTCGTTGTTGAGCACCTGGTCCACGATCGCCTGCACCGCGCGCTTCACCCGTGCCACCGAGGTGGTGCGGCCCATGCGCACGCTGTTGATCAGGTCCTTGGTGACCGCGACGCCATGGGAGTAGGTCCGCTTGGCCACCTCGCGGGCCCGCTCCGCCTCGGCGAGCTTGTCCTCCGACTCGAGCGGCGGCTCCACGTCGATGTGGGTGACGTTGGCCACGGCCAGCTTGTCCCGCAGGTCGAGCAGCGCCTCGTGGTTCACCTCGCCGCCGCCGGCCAGGCCGATCAGCACGCCGAGGAACACCTGCCACTCGCGGCGCTCGATGCCGGGCATGACCTTGAGCTCGCCCACGTCCACCGAGCGCAGCGCGGCCAGCAGGTTGGAGAACGAGGCGTAGTTGTCGAGCTCGAGCCGGAGCCGGGTGCCGTTGACGAAGATGAAGTCGCCCGAGAGCCGCAGCTCGATCTCGCCCAGGGGCTCGAGGATGGCGAGCGTCGCGGCCTGCAGCTCGTCCAGCGACTTCTGCGCGGTGGCGTTCTCCACCGGGTACAGCTTGAGGCTCCGGAGCGCGGTGTACATCGCGATCAGGAAGTTGCGGCCGGTCTGGCGGAGGAAGCCGTCGTTCTGGACCTTCTCGTCGCCGCCGGCGTCCCCGGCCTGGGAGAGCAGGTTCACTTGCCCGCCTCCCGCAGCGCGCGGCTCACCGCGTTCCGCACCACCAGTTCCTTGTCGTCCTTGTAGCGCGACAGCACCTCCCGGGCCTCGGCGCTCCGCAGCCGGCTCAGCGCCAGGGCGGCGCAGGCCCGCACCTCCGGCGGCTCCTTGCGGCGGAAGAGCCCGCCGGCGGAGAGCATCGCGGACAGCGGCTCCAGCGCCGCCTGGCCCGCGATCTGGGCATAGGCCTCGAAGAAGCGCATCCGCTCGGTGAGGTCGATGTCGCGGTCCACCTTGCCCTGCACCACCGGCTCGATGCGCTTGAGCACGCCCTTGTAGCCCCGCTGCCCCAGCGCCTGCGCCGCCGCGATCCGCACCTCGCGGTCGGCGTCGTCCACCGCCTGCTCCATCGCGGTGAGCGCGGCGGCGGTCCCGACGGCATCGAGCGCGGTGACCGCCGCCCGCCGCACCGCCGGCTCGGTGTGCCCCAGGGTATCGGCGAGGCCGGGCACCGCGGCCTGCAGCTTGAGCCGGCCGCACAGCGCGATGACCGCGGTGAGCGCCTCCGAATCGGGCCGGCGCAGCAGGCCCAGCACCTCCTGCGGGCTGGTCTCGGCCAGGCGGTCGGCGGCGGAGGCGAGCAGGTCGTGGATGGGGGAGTTGGCGGGGAGGCGCGGCAGCCAGACCAGCACCGTCTCGAGCCCGGCGGGGCGCAGTTCGCGGAACAGCTCGCCCAGGTCCTCCGCCGACGGCGGCACCTGGGCCTCGCTCACCGACTGGAGGATCTGCTGCAGCACCGGCGGGTCGCTCAGCCGGCCGGTCAGGGCGTCGAGCCGGTCGGCATCCTCCCGCCCGATCACCTCGGGCCGCCGCACCAGCAGCCGCACCTCGCGCAGGATGTACGCCACCGAGCGGAAGTCGGCGGCGTTGAGCAGGTGCGGCAGGTAGGCCTCGAGGTCGTGGACCACCTCCACTCGCACCGCCTCCTCGGTCCGCTGTTCCAGGATGTCGAACAGGATGCCAAGCACGTTGCCGCGCAGGTCCTGGGCGTACTCCTTCTCGATGGCCTGGGCGAGGCTCCGGATCTCGCCCTCGTCGAGCCAGTACAGGGTGGAGTCGAACTCCTCGAGGTCCACCACACCGGTGAGCCGGGGCGGCGCCTCCTCCTGCACCTTGCTCCTGGTCTCCTGCTGCTGCTGCTCGACGATGTTGGGATCGGTGGGGCCGGCCTGGCTGTAGATGCCCTCGCCCGAGACGGTGGGTACACCGCTGTCGGGGATGAACTCGGTGAAGTGGTACTGGATGAAGCCGAATTCCTGCTCCCAGAGCAGGGTGAGCAGGTCGTCCCCGGCATCGGCCTGCATGGTGCGGGCCCGCTGCACCAGCTCGAGGAAGCGGATCACTTCCTCTTCCTCGACGCCGGGGAAGAGCGTGAGCACCCGCATCCCGTCCTTGAACAGCGCCCAGGCCAGGCTCTCCGCCTTGTTGGGCTGGTGGTAGACCACCTGCTCCTCCCACACCAGGTCGGTCTCCACCACCTGGAGCACCAGCCGGTCCACCCCCGCGGCCCAGATGGGCTGGAACGAGGCGCGCACGTTGTGCACCGCGCGCTGGTAGATCGGGTTGTTGGGGAGGTACATCTGGAACGCCCGGAGCCCCTTCACGAGGGTCCGGAGCATCTCCTCGACCTGCTGCTGCGGCAGCACCTCGGGTGCTGGCATGCCCTGGGTCACTTCGCGGTCCCGAGCAGGTGGGCCACGTGCGCGACGTCCTTGTCGCCCCGGCCGCTCAGGCACACGAGGACGAGGTCCTCCGCGGCCCAGCGGCCCCGGTTGCGCTCCAGCCACGCGAGGGCGTGCGCCGTCTCCAGCGCGGGGATGATCCCCTCCAGCCGGCACAGCGACTGGAAGGCGGCGAGCGCCTCCTGGTCGGTGGCCGACTCGTAGCGCACCCGGCCGCGGTCGCGCAGCCAGCTGTGCTCGGGGCCCACGCCGGGGTAGTCGAGCCCGGCGGAGACCGAGTGCGCCGGCATCACCTGGCCGTCGGGATCCTGCAGCAGGTAGCTCAGGCAGCCATGCAGCACGCCGGGCGCGCCGGCGGTGAGCGTGGCGGCGTGCAGCCCGCTGGTGATCCCCTCGCCCGCCGCCTCCACCCCCACCAGCTCCACCTCCGGATCCTCCAGGAACCCGTGGAAGATGCCGATGGCGTTGGAGCCGCCGCCGACGCAGGCTACCACGGTGCGGGGCAGCCGCCCGGCCCGCGCGGCCACCTGCTCCCGCGCCTCGCGCCCGATGACGGACTGGAAGTCCCGCACCATGCGGGGGAAGGGATCGGGCCCGATCACGGAGCCGATGATGTAGTGGGTGGTGGGGACGTTGGTGACCCAGTCGCGGAGCGCCTCGTTGGCGGCGTCCTTGAGGGTCCGGGTGCCGGACTCCACCGGCACCACCGTCGCCCCCAGCAGCCGCATCCGGTAGACGTTGAGGGCCTGCCGCTCCACGTCCTCCGCGCCCATGTACACCACGCACTCGAGCCCGAAGCGGGCGCACACCGTGGCGGTGGCGACCCCGTGCTGGCCGGCGCCGGTCTCGGCGATGATGCGCCGCTTGCCCATGCGCCGCGCCAGCAGCGCCTGGCCCAGGGCGTTGTTGAGCTTGTGGGAACCGGTGTGGTTCAGGTCCTCGCGCTTGAGCAGCACGGTGGCGCCCACCGCCTCCGACAGGCGGGGCGCCGCGGAGATGGGCGTGGGCCGGCCCACGAACTCGCGCAGCAGCTCCTGCAGCTCGGCCCAGAAGGCGGCGTCGGCACGGGCGGTGTCGTACAGCGACGCCAGCTCCTCGAGCGCCGCCATGAGCGTCTCGGGGACGTAGCGCCCGCCATACGCGCCGAAGCGCCCGGCCACCGCTGCCTCACGCGGCAAGGTCAGAGCCACCCCAGTTCCTCCAGGAAGCGAGCCATGCGTCGGTGATCCTTGATGCCGGGAATCTGTTCCACCCCCGAGGATACGTCTACCACGTCCGGCCGCACCGCGCGCGCCGCCGCCGCGACCGTCTCCGGGGTGAGCCCCCCGGCCAGGACCATCGTGGCGTGTGGCAGCCGGGCCCGTGCCTGACGGGCCAGCTCCACGTCGAGCGCCACGCCGGTGCCGCCGAGGCGGCCCGGCACGCGCGGTTCCACCAGCACGGGCCCGGTCCGGGCCCGGAAGGGATCGAGCAGCGGGAGATCGTCCGCGCCGCCAAGGTGTACCACGGGGACCACCAGGAGGCCGGCCGCCTCCAGCCGGGTGATGCGCTCAGGGGAGTGCCCGCCGTGCAACTGGGCCCCGGCCAGGCCCGCCGTCCGGCATACCTCTAATATCTCCTCCTCCCCCTGCTCGCCAAAGACCCCAATCACAGGGACTTGGCTCGCCGATCCCACCACGGCCCGGGCCCGGGGCAGATCCACCTGACGGGGGCCCCCGGCGAAGATCACCCCGAGGTACCGCGCCCCGAGCCGAACCGCCTCCCGGGCGTCCTCCGCCCGGGTAAGGCCGCAGATCTTGACCGGGATCGGGGAGTCGAAGCCGGCGGCCATCCGGTCAGCGCCCCGTCCGCGGCAGGGACGCGACCGCCCGGGCCAGGGCGGAGGGGTCGGCCGCGCCGGAGAGGGCGGTCCCGATCAGCACCCCGTCGGCGCCCGCCGCCGCCGCCGCGCGGACATCCGCCTCGGACGCCATGCCGCTCTCGGCGATGGCCACCCGGTCGGCGGGAATCCGGCCCAGCAGCGCCCACGCCGCCCGCACGTCGATCGCAAAGGTGTCGAGATTGCGGCTGTTGACGCCGAGGTAGCGGGCGTCAGTATCGAGCGCACGGTCGAGTTCCGCCGCGTCATGCACCTCGACCAGGGCCGCGAGCCCGGCCGCCCGCGCCGCCGCCAGCAGCGCCACCAGCCGCTCCTGGGACAGCGCCCGGACGATCAGCAGCACCGCCGACGCCCCCGCGACCCGGGCCTCCAGCAACTGGAGCTCGTCCAGGATGAAGTCCTTCCGGAGGCAGGGGACGGGCACCGCGGCGGCGACCGCCTCGAGGTCCGCGAGGCTGCCGCCGAAGTACGGACCATCGGTCAGGACCGAGATGGCACTGGCGCCCGCCGCCGCGTACGCCCGCGCGTGGGCCACCGGGTCCAGGCCCGCGCTGATGGTGCCGGCGGAGGGGGAGCGGCGCTTCACCTCGGCGATGAGCGCCAGGCGGTTCCGGTCCCACGGGGCCAGGAACGGGGCCGGCGCCGGGGTGTCCGCGGCACCGCGCTCCAGCTCCGCACCCCGGCCATGAAGGGAGGGCAGCCCCGCCCGGGTGGTGGCGAGGATCTGCTCCAAAGTGGTCGGCATCTTGCTCTTCGGTCGGTATTCGGGTAGCTTGATTCGGAGTCCATTCGGTCGAACCCCGGAGGCACCATGCCGCTCACGAAGCGCCAGAGCGAGATCCTCAAGTACCTGCAGGAGCATATCCGGGATCGGGGGTATGCGCCAAGCTTCGAGGAGATCGCGGAGCACTTCAGTTTCCAGTCCCTGGCCACGGTGCACGAGCACCTGACCAACCTGGAACGCAAGGGCTACATCCACCGCACCCACAACGAGAGCCGGGCGATCGAGGTCCTGCCCCCCAAGGGCACCTCGGGCGCCACCGAGATCCCGCTGCTGGGCCGGGTCGCCGCCGGCATCCCGATCGAGTCCGCCACCACCGGCGAGACCATCTCGGTCCCCGACCAGCTCCTCCCCCGCCGCGGTCCCAACTATGCCCTCAAGGTCCAGGGCGAGTCCATGATCGACGAGCACATCATGGACGGGGACTTTGTGGTGGTGCACGGCAAGCAGGCCGCGGACAACGGCGAAATGGTGATCGCCCTGGTCAACGGCAACGAGGCCACCGTCAAGCGGTACTACCGGGAGCAGGGCGGCTGGATCCGCCTGCAACCGGCCAACCCGACCATGCAGCCGATGCGGTTCCAGGAGCG
>CAZYIV010000081.1:16439-17612 GCA_964647615.1 uncultured Gemmatimonadaceae bacterium
GGCCCCCGCAACTCCTCCAGCACGCGCAGGGCCGCCCCCGAGGCAATACCCTCCTCCGCCCTCCGCACCCCCGTCCCCACGTCCGCCACCAGGCCGGACACATACAGCGTCGCCCCGGCGTTGAGCAGCACCGCCCGCCGGGCGGGTTCGTCGCCCTCGCCGCGGAGGATCCGTTCGATGCGAGCGGCGTTCTCCGCCGGCTCACCGCCGGCGAGCTCGGCGGTGCCGTCCCAGTGGGCGTCGTGCTCCTCGGGATCGATGGTCCAGGTGGCGATGCGGCCGGCGCGGACCTCCCAGACGGCCGTCAGTCCGTGGGGACTGATCTCGTCCATCCCCACCTCGCCGTGGACCACCAGGGCATGCTCGGCCCCGAGCCGGAGCAACGCCTCCGCCAGCAGCGGCGCCCGGGCCCGGTCGGCGACCCCCAGCACCTGGCGGCGCACGCCCGCGGGATTGGCGAGGGGGCCGAGCAGGTTCATGATGGTCGCGACGCCGAGTTCCTTGCGGGTGGGACCGACGTGGCGCATGGCGGGGTGGTAGCTCGGGGCGAAGAGAAAGGTCATCCCCGCGCGGTTGAGCTGGGCCCGGGCCGCCTCCGGCGGGTGGGTGATGGGGACGCCCAGGGCCTCGAGCACATCGGCGCTGCCGGAGCGGGAGGTGAAGCTGCGGTTGCCGTGCTTGGCGACCCGGGCCCCCGCCCCCGCCGCCACGAAGGCCGCGGCGGTGCTGACGTTGAAGGTCCCGATTCCGCCGCCGCCGGTGCCGCAGGTGTCCACCAGCGGCGGGCCCTCCCCGGCATCGAGCGCGATCATCGCCTCCCGGAGCGCCGTGACCGCGCCGGCGACCTCGTCGGCGGTCTCGCCACGTGCGCGGAGGCCCATGAGGAGGCCGGCGATCTGGGCTGGGGTGGCCTCGCCGCGCATGATGACCCGGAAGGCATCCGCGGCCTGGTCGGCGGTGAGCGGGCGCCCTGTCGCGACGGTGGCGAGGGCGGCCTGAAGCGGTGTGGACATGGGGCAGAAGGTACTGTGGAGCTTCGGGTTGGAGGAGGGTGCGGAAATGGCGGCTTGGGCGGTGGTCCCGCGCCGCCAGCGGCTCGAACCTGCACTCCCTCGCGCCCGAGTCGCGGCTACGCCGCTCCTGAGGGGCGCTCGGTCGTCGGACGCTGGCTTG
>CAZYIV010000082.1:0-17359 GCA_964647615.1 uncultured Gemmatimonadaceae bacterium
GGCCAGGTGATACCTTTCCTCGAGGGTGATCTGGGTGTAGTTCATGGGAAGCCTCATTCTCTTGGAGGAGAATGGAAGCCTACCACGACCCAGGTCACCTTTGCCGTTCGGGGCCGTGTTGCACTTAGTTTAAGAATCCACCGTTGCTGTCTAACATCCGCATGCAGCAGTCAGGGCGCGGCCGACGGGTTGTGACAGGGCTGGCACAGCCTGACGTCGTAACGTAGGATTCCCAGATCTTGCCGCGCCCTGCAGCTGATGCGGGGCGTTAGGCCGCTTTGGTTTTGCATGAATCTCCGCGTAGCTGCAGCAGACAGCATCGAGGGCTTCCTCGCCCTGGCCGCGCAGCACTTCTTCTCAGGAAGTGAGGCAGCGGCGCGTGCAGCCCTCGGACCGTATGACCCCACCGAGACCAGCTTTACCCTCGCCGATCTCGGCGACAGCCCTGTCGCCACCGCCACCATTGGCTGGAACCCGCGATATCCCCCGTTCGCGGCTGCCCAGATCCCGTTCGTTCAGAACCTCGAGATCCGGAGCGACTTGAGGGGCCGAGGGCTCGGGGCCATGGTGCTCACCGCCATCGAGCAGTATGTCCGGCCCCGGAGCGCCACCTTGGGTGTCTGCGTAGCCCTGTTCGATGCCTACGGCCCGGCTCAGCGCCTGTATGCCAGGTGTGGCTACGTTCCGGATGGGCGCGGCGCCTGTCACCGTTTTACCCCATTGCAGCGGGGCGAGACGATCACCCTCGACGACCACCATCTCTTGTGGCTCGTCAAGAATCTGGCTCCATAGCGGATCGCTCCTGCTCAGCGGCCTAACCACCGCATGAAGCGGCCACCGCTCGGCGCCACGGCTAGCGCCGCCCTTGAGTCCTCGCGCCGCGCCCTGCAGCTGATGCGGGGCGTTAGACGGCAGGGTTTTAGGCGATGGCGCGCGCGATATCCCGGCGCTTAGCGCCGAGCTTCAGGAGGGAGCGCAGCAGGAGATCCACCGAGACGGTCGCGTCGGCCGCCTCCATCTTGGCTACCCGAGACTGGCTGGAGTGAAGCCGCTTGGCCAACTCCCCCTGGGTCAGCTTCTGTCGGGTTCGCCACTGCCGCAGACTCTGGCCCAAGGAGACCTTGAGGTCCACAAACGCCGCCTCCTCCGGGCTCAGTTCGAGGAATTCGGCGGCCGAGCCCACCTTCCAGCCGGCGGCCGTCAGCCGCGCTCGCTTCGCTGCCTTCATGTCAGCCCTCCCCTGCTTCGTCATACCGCCTGAATCGCTCCTTACACACCCGAATCACGGCCTCCGGGGTCGCCGGGGTCTTCTTCGCGAAGACTTCACCGATCACCACAGCGTCGGGGTCCAGCCGGTAGACCAGTCGCCACGTGACCCGTTCGTCCGGAATTCGTAACTCATGACACCGTCGCCCGATCCCCGGCATCGGCCGCGAATGCGGCAGCCCCAGACCTTCGCCCGGCTGCAGGCGGCGCAGCAGCACCCCGGCCTCCAGCCGGGCGGCTGCCGAGAAGGGCGGTGACTTCACCTCCCCGTGGAGCCAGACCAGCGGCTTGTCGGCCACGGGGACAATCTATGTCGGTTCTGACATATTGACAAGCCCGTTTGCCATCTAACATCCGTATGCAGCAGCCAGGTCGCGGCCGGCGGTTGGCGGCCGGTCTGGCACGACCCAGCGTCTCGGCCTAGCTTTGCCAGACCTCGCCGCGCCCTGGAGCTGATGCGGGGCGTTAGCCGGACTGGCGGCCAGGCCTAGGCAAGCGCCAGTGCTACGTTTGCGACAGTCTCACCCGCCTCACACCTGGGATCCTTGACGTGAAGATCCGTTGTCACTGCGGCGTTGAACTGATTGACAGCACAGACGACCTTCCCCACAAGGCTCGCCTCATCCCAGACCAAGAGTGGTTCGCGACCTACAGCGCGCTTGACGCCGTCATCGAGGATCTTGCCCACGGGCGTAGCACCAGGGAGATCGCTTCTCACCAGGCCCGCGCCGCGCTCTCGCGCTCAGCCCGCACCCTGTGGCAGTGCAGGCAATGCGGGCGGCTGTACATAGATGCCCACGACAAGCGGCTCAGATGCTTTCGTCCAGAAGGCGAGGACATCGACTCTGAGATACTTCGAGGCTCCCCACGCTAGCGACCCCACCGCGGCTCCACCACAGGTCCCGGTGCTCCACCGGAGTCTCACCACATGACCCTGACCCAACTACTCCAGCGTCTGCCCGCCGGCCGGCTAACATCCGCATGCAGCAGCCAGGGCGCGGCCGTGGGATAGTGGTAGGACTGGCACGACTCCGCGTCGCACCGTAGGATTCCCCGACCTCGCCGCGCCCTGCAGTGGATGCGGGGCGTTAGCCCACAGCCTAGCGGAGGTTTGGCGCCATGACGCCCCCACGAGCCATCGGCCTAGCCGTTGTGCTGGTCATCGCTTGCGGCTCGGATACACCCTCCTCGCCCTCCGAGCCACCGGCAAACACGCCGCCCGCTGCCGTTCCACTACCCGTCCGGTTCATTGTGGATGATTCCGTGAATCTGTTCTACATGCCAGTTGGGGATGAGCAGGATCGCGCTTCCGTCTCGCTGGTGCCCGGGCACTCGCACTTCAGCCCTGCGATCACTATTCAAGGCGACGTCTACGGTGTGTATGGAGACCGCAAGTTCTTTGCGCTCACCCGCGTAGCGGACACCATCATTCTGGATCCTCTGACCGGGGGGAGTTCCTATCCATCCCAGGCCTTTTCCGGGTACCGCCTCGAGCTGGAGCCCTTGCCTCCAGCCCAATACCGGATAGTTGTCAATGGCTACCGCGTGGTAACTGATACATCGGGCCGTCACCTTGGCCGCCTCGCGATTCTCGACACCCTGGTGACCGTTCCCTAGATGCCGCGGGCTGACATCTGCATGCACCAGCCAGGGCGCGGCCGTCGGTTGTCGCAGGCTGGCACGGCACGCCGTCTCGGCCCAGCCTTCGCAGACCTCGCCGCGCCCTGCCGCTCATGCGGGGCGTTAGAAGGCCCCCTGGGGAAGCGTCTGGCGGAGCGACGATGAAGATCCAGGGTCAACCAATGACGGAGCAGCGACTCCAGCGTGATCTCGCGGCCATCGGCGTGGCGAGCGGGATGACCCTGGTAGTCCATTCCTCTCTCAGCGCGATCGGATGGGTCATCGGCGGCCCACAGTCCGTGGTACGGGCGCTCCTCCACGTGCTCGGTGATGGAGGCACCCTGGTCATGCCTGCGGCGACTCCATATTGTGCGGATCCGGAGACGTGGCCAGCTTCACCAGTGCCAAGGTCCTGGTTGGCCGAGGTGCGGGAGAGCCTCCCCGTTTTCGATCCCCTAACGACGCCGACTACGATGGGAGCAATCCCCGAGGCATTCCGCACGTGGCCCGGAACCTTGCGAAGCAATCATCCGCTGGAGTCGGTGTGCGCCCGAGGTGTCTCCGCGTCCGAGGTCACCCTGGAGCACCCTCTGGCGTTCTCGGAGGGGGCGGGAGGACCCTTCGGAAGGCTGTATGATCTGGATAGCTGGGTGCTCCTCCTCGGAGTCGGTTTCAATCGATGTACTGCTCTCCACTTCGCGGAGTCTCTCTCGGAGAAGCGCCGAGTCACGACCGTGCGTTTCCCGGCGCTGGACAACGGTCGTCGCGTCTGGCTGGAAGTGCCGAACGTCGCCAACGACAACGATCGTTTGTTCCCCGATATTGGCCAGCAGTTTGTTTCCTCCGGGATGACGCGCCAGGGACCTGTGGGAGATGCTCCGTCGACGCTGCTTTCGATGCGTAGCCTGGTCGGATTCGCCAGCCGCTACTTCGAAGCGGTGCTATGACCATTCGCCGAGTCGGTCCCTGGGCCTTCTCACAACTGGTTGCAGCACCCGATCCGCTGCGCGGCCCGCAGCTGAACTACAGCGTTAGGCGGCTCCGCAACGCACCGTCCGGCGCCCGGCACCCGTTCCAGCCCATCTCCCGGATACCTCGGAGTGGCCGAAGCCCGCCTCCCGACCTTTCCACTCCTGCACACCCATACTAGCTTCCGAGGCCATACGGCAGGCATTTGGCCTGGTGGAGTCCCCATGCGGCTTCGAGCCCTACTGCTCTTCAGTCTCCTCTCGGCACTGCCCCTCTCCCCAGCCACTGCCCAGGGCGGCGGCGGGAGCGCGGATACCGCGCGCGAAGAGATCCGGGCCGTGCTTCGGGCTTACTACCAGAATCTCCAGGCCGGGAATTGGGACGCCCTCGCTTCCTATGTCCTCTCCCCGAAACTCATGGAACGACGCGGGGGGCCGGCAGACAGCGCGCAGGTTTGGCGGGATCGGAGCCGCCAGCGGGTGCTCGCTCACGCGGCCGCCGCTCCCGCGCACTGCCCCTCACCCGCATCCCCGATGCTGGACCAGGCGGTGATCCAGATCGATGGCGATTGGGCCGATGTCTCCGTGCCCCGTTGCGCGGCCGACACGGGAGAGTTCGACGAGCTCCAACTGATGTTCTTCGAGCATCGCTGGCGGTTCATCTATACCGACATGTTCCAGCCCTAGCCTGCCCGGGCAGGGGGTCGCCGCCTCACCACCGCATGAAGCTGACGTCCTCGGCTGCCGGCTTTCGGGTGCCAACAGGCGCCCGGACGTCGGCCCGTTCGCTTGCCTGAACGAGCCTCGGGGCGCGGCCTATGGGGGGGCATTGGACGGCAGACCACAGGAGCACCCATGAGTGACCTCGATACCCTGATGGCCAAGGACGGCATCGCGACCGTCGTCCACCGACTCTTCATCGCTACCGACCAGCGCGATTGGGAGGCCGTCCGCCGCTGCTTTGCCGATCTCGTCGACTTCGACATGACGTCGCTCGTCGGCGGCACGCCCGTGCAGCTCACGCCCGGCCAGATTGCCGATGCCTGGGATGCCGGGCTCAAGCCCATTCAGCACGTCCACCACCAGGTCGGCAACCTCGTGATCCAGGTCCGGGGCGATGCCGCGACCGCCTTCTGCTACGGTGTCGCGCTGCACTTCCGTCCCACCGCCTCGGGCGCGAATGTCCGTCGGTTCGTCGGCAGCTACGACTTCGAGTTGCGCCGCGGCTCCGACGGCTGGCGGATTGGCGGCTTCCGGTTCACTGCGAAGTTCGTGGATGGGAATCTGGGCCTGGAACAGGCGCCGTAGCACGTCACGGCCGGTGGTCTGCCGCCTAAGCTGGCGGCCGGTCTGGCCGGGCCGGCGTGGGCCGCATCGAGGAGGTAGAACCCGGACATGGTTACCCGGGCACGGCCCACGCCAGCGGCGGCCGCAACGCCCGGCCGCAGCTCAACGCCAGTCTGTTAGGTGGCTGCATCGGAGGATGTCGTGCGGTCCTGTACCCTCGTCCTAGCCATACTAGTAGGTGCCCTGCCCGGCACTGCGGCTGGACAGCGCCTCATCGCGCCGGCCGACCGCCGCTCTGCCCCCTCCTTCGACCTCGAGCAGGTGGACGGCCCTACCCGCTTTCAGGCCCCGAGTGTCCCCGGCCGCCTTACTTCGCGCGGGCTCGCGGGATCCATCGTGGTCCTCGATCTCTGGGCGGTGGGGTGTGTCCCGTGCGGGCCTTCCCACGAGGCCCTCGTGGAAGCGGCGCCCCTCCTTCAGGATAGTGGCGTCGTCATCCTGTCCGTCGGCTCCCCCGAGAACGCCGCCACCGTTCGCGCCTGGGTCGCCGAGCATGGAGGACCTGCGTACCCTGTGGTGCTGATGAACCAGGCCCTGTGGGACTCCCTGGAGGTGAGTGGATGGCCTCGCATGGTGATCATCGATGCCCAGGGGCGCATCGCCTATGACGGCTTTGCTCATGCGCCCAGCGCATTCTTGCCTCGCGTCCTCCCCCAACTCCAAGCGGAACGCGACGGCCGCCCACCCCCCCGGGATCCGAATCGACTGTACTAGCGGCGCAGCCACCTGACCACCGCATGCACCACCCAGGGCGCGGCCGTCGGTTGGTGGCCGGGCTGGCACCACCCGCCATCCCGGCGTAGGCTTCCCAGACCTCGCCGCGCGCTGCCGCTGGTACGGGGCAGTCGGCGGCCACCACTCTGGCCTGGGGCGCCCCTGGTGGTCACGGGTGACGGCCGCGCGGAAGCCCTCCCGCGACAGGGGCAGGCGATGTACCCGGTCTGTCCCTGGCATGGCCGGCGAACGCTCCTACCCGGGCGACGCCAGGGTGGTACCTTTCCCCGACCCCGCATGCCCACGACCCTCGAGCAGCTCGCCACCCTCCTCGCCGATCGCTACCGCGTGGAGCGGGAAGTCGGCCAGGGAGGCATGGCCACAGTCTACCTGGCCCGCGACCTCAAACATGACCGCAAGGTGGCCATCAAGGTGCTCCGGGCCGAGCTGGCAGCGGTGGTCGGCGCCGAGCGCTTCGTGCACGAGATCCAGACCATCGCCAACCTGCAGCACCCCCACATCCTCGGCCTGATCGACTCGGGCGAAGTGGGCGGTACCGCCTACTACGTCATGCCCTACGTCGACGGGGAGTCGCTGCGAGACCGGCTGCGCCGGGAGCAGCAGCTTCCCGTGACCGACGCGGTGCGCCTCGCCACCGAGGTGGCGGCCGCGCTCGACTACGCCCACCGGCAGGGCGTGATCCACCGGGACATCAAGCCCGAGAATATCCTGCTCCACGATGGGTCGGCCCTGGTGACCGACTTCGGCATCGCGCTTGCCCTCCCGACCACCGGCGGCAATCGGCTGACCGAGACGGGCATGTCGCTCGGCACGCCCCAGTACATGTCACCGGAACAGGCGATGGGCGAGCGCACGATCACCGCCCGCAGCGACGTCTACGCCCTCGGCTGCGTGCTGTACGAGATGCTGCTCGGCGTGCCGCCCTTCACCGGCCCCACCGCCCAGTCGATCGTCGCCAGGATGATGATCGAGAAGCCGGCCCCGCTCCGGGCGTGGCGCGACACCGTTCCCGAGACCGTGGAGCACGCGATCCTGACCGCGCTCCAGAAACTCCCCGCCGACCGCTTCCGGAGCACCGCGGACTTCGCGGCCGCGCTGGCGGCCCACCCGGGGCCCGCTGCGCCACCGGTCCGGGGGCCGGGGAAGGACCTGATCGCCGGCTCGTTCCTCCTCGCCGAGGCCACCTGCCGCCGGCTCTCCCGGGCCTCGTTCGATCCCCGGCTCATCGGCACCGAGCTCCAGTATCTCGACAACGGAGCCTCCTCCCCGGTCCTGCTGTGCCTGATCCCCGCCTGGGGCCGGGGCTCGGATCAGAACGTGGCGATGCTGTCCCGGGTGCCCTACCGGACCGTAATCCCCACCTTTCGCGGGTTCGAGACCGTGACACCCTGGCGACCCAACCTCACGATCGAGGATCACATCATCCTGGTCCGCGAGTTCCTGGGCGACCTGGTCGGGCGCCTCAAGCCCCAGCGGGTTGTGCTCGTGGGCTTCTCCACCGGCGCCGACATCGCGCTGCGCTTCGCGGCGACCCCGGATCCGGAGGCGCGGTTCCAGGTCGACGGGTGCCTCACGCTGGGCGGCAACCTGTCGCTCAGCACCTGCTTCTTCACCAGGACGATGGCATCGCTCAAGAGCAACGACGACGCCGACATGCTCACGGTGCTCCGGCAGGTCAGCAACGCCGCGGGATCGCTGGACGAATGGGTGAACATCTGCGAGTACGCCATCCGGATCGTCGGCACCTTCCGGCACAACGCCGACCCGGTACGCACCTTCGCCGCCGGCATTGCCGCGCCGTTCGAGCGGGAGGACCTTGAGGCGTTCGCGCACTGGTATCGCGCCGCCACGACCGCCGGCACCCGGTTGCGCTGCGTGTTCGAGGATACCCCGATGTACCGCGGCCTCGTTCGCGAGCTGCAGCTCCGGAATCTCGACGAGGGCCTCCTCGGGGGGCGCTACCAGGAAGGGTCGATCATTACCGAGGCCGGCACCTCGCATTTCGATCTGGTCGAACCCGGCCGGGTGGCACGGCACCTGGAGACGCTGGTTGCAGGGCTCGGAGCCGAGGGGGCATAGGACCGGGCCACGCCCGCATGGTCACCGGCGCCAGGCCGATGAGGCTCTCGCGGCGCGGCCGACGGTAATGTTCGGGTGAGATCACGAGCCGCCGCCCTGCAGCCGCTGCGGGAACGTCCGGCGCCACGGGAGGACGAGGCGATGCGACGCTACAGCACCACGTTGGCGCTCTGCGCCGTGTTCGTGGCTGGCTGCACGAGGGGTGACCGTACCGCAGCCATCCGCACCTGCTTCCATGACGACCTCGCCTTTGAATCAGAGGTTGGCTACTGCCAGGCGGTACGCGTCGGGCAGACCCTCTATGTCTCCGGGAATGCAGCAAGGGGCGACATGCCGGCCGCCATCCGCACCGTGTACGCCGACCTGGGGAAAACACTGGAGGCCAACGGGCTGACCTTCGCCAATGTCGTGAAGGAAACCGTGTACGCGACCGACCTCGAGGCGTTCATCCAGAACAAGGACATTCGCAAGCAGGCGTACCTGAATACCCCGCTTCCCGCAGCGACATGGGTCCAGGTGCAGCGGCTGTACTCGCCTGCCAACGTTCTTGAGATCGAGCTGGTGGCCGCCTATCCGGAGTGAGCACACAGCGTCCGGCAGCCAGGGGGTGCCCCGTCGGCGTCCGGATGATCCTCCGGACGCGATGGCCGAGCGCCACACGCGGGGCATCCGGCGCGGCACAGGTTGACGCCATTGTCCCGTGGGTTAGGCTTCAGTTGACCCTCACGCGGAGCAGGATCCATGTGCCGATCCATCCTCGCGGTTCCCTCCGGCATGGTTGCGGCTGCCCTGCTCCTCGCCTCGCCCGCTGCTCCCCTGCAGGCTCAGTCCGCGCGCCTCTTTGCCTACCCGCAGGCGCACAGCCAGGACCGGCCGCCGGTCCTGCTGAGTTGCGCTCAGTACCCAACACCGGAGGTCGGTGGCGCCGCGCTGACTCGCCAAGTGGCGTTTGATGCCATCGTCGCGGCCAACGGCCGGCTCGCGCTCCCCGACTCAGTGGTGTTCCTCCCCGTCCGCGCGCCGCTGCCGCCGGCCTCCTATCAGGACCAGGCCGTCCGATTGGCCAGGAGTTGTGTCTTCACGCCTGCGCGGCGCAACGACGCGCCCGTATCCAGTCCCGTTCGCCTGGTGGTTCAGTTCCCGCCGCCGGCGCAGCGCCCACTTGCTCAAAGATCCAGCCAGCAAGACTGATCGCCGGTCTCAGGACCTCCATGCGTCGCGTCGTTCGGCTCTGGCTCGGGCTGGTCGGTGTCACCCTGGCTGGCGCCTCCGGCCTGCCGGCCCAGGCGTCCCCCGCTGCGGCGCCTCCAGCTGGTTATCCGACCAAGGACCGCTGGGGGAAGCCACTCCCTCCGCTGACCTTCTATTGCCAGTACAAGGGCCTGGCGAGGGATGCCTCGGGGAAGTACCCGCTCTACCAGAACGCCTATTTCACGATGGCGACAACCCAGGGCGCGATCAGCAGCGGCTGGAAGCGCTTCATCGAGACGACCTATCGCCCCGCGAGCGAAGGCAGTGCGGTCTGCGCACTCCTGCCCGACGACCCGGTCGAGCGGGATGGCGTCCTGAAGGGCTTCAACCTGCTCACCCAGCCGGCCACGCAGATCGTGGTCACGACCGCGTGGACGCCTTAGGGGGGGCCGGCCCAGCGTAGAACCCACGTGCGACCGGCCCATCCGGGCCAGCTGGCCGCCAGGGCGGCACGCCGAAGCGCCATGCGCCGACGCCCGGCGCGACAGATCCGGATCCGGGGCACCTGATCACGACAGGCGGCCACCCGACACCCTCACCCCACCTCCATCCCGTGACCAAGCGACATCCCGACGAGGTGATCCTGGCGCGGTGGACCGTGGACGGTGCCCGCGTCCGGGACTTCACCCGGCGAGTGGACGGCAGATACGGTGACTCGCCGTTCCGCCCCATGGATCTCCTCAAGGCCTGTGAAGCAGGCTCCCGCTCCGGCCTCGAAGTCGTGTGCCGGGACGATGCGGTCTTCGTGGGTGAGTGGTGCCTTTCCTTTGCGTCCAACGTGGTCTCGCAGATCCGCCTCGAGGACGACTGGATCCTGTTCGTCATGGACTGGGGCGCGTACGACATTCGGGTACCGCTTCCCTCCGACCAGGCCGAAGCATCGCGCATGGTGCGATACTACGTGCAGCAGGGAGAGGAGGAGAATCGCCACTACCTGGAGGCGCGGCGGCGGCCCACGTGGAGCAATCGACTCCTCAATGTCGCGGAGACCCACCTTGTCCTGGTGCTCCTCGGCCTGTTCCTTGTTGTGCTTCCCCTGCTCGTTCTTCTCCTGAGCCTGCTGCACGATAGCCCCAACTGAGTCCCCGGCGCGCGGGCCGGCATCCGCGGGCGGCCGGCCGGTCCGAGGCCTCAGAAAGGCTGCAGTCATGCCGAAGACGTTCACACATGCGCAGGCGCGCCGGTTCTACGACCGCCTCGGGAGCGGCCAGGACACGCAGGCCGCGTACGAGGCCCCGGCGCTCGAGCTCCTGATCCGGCATGGCGCCTTCGCGGAGGCGAGCGCGGTCGCGGAGTTCGGCGCCGGGACCGGGCGCCTGGCGGCGCGTCTCCTCGCCCACGAGCTTCCCGCCACGGCGCACTACTGGGCATTCGACCTCAGCCCGCGGATGGTCGGCCTCGCGACCACCCGCCTCGCCCGGTTCGGCGAGCGTGTCCAGGTGCACCAGACCGATGGCCCGATCCGGCTTCCCCTTCCCGCGCAGTCGGTGGATCGGGTCCTCACCACGTACGTCCTCGATCTCCTCGCGCCGGACGACCTCGCCGCCTTTGCCACCGAGGCGCGCCGCGTGCTCCGACCCGGTGGCCTGCTCGCGATGGCGTCCCTGACGGTGGCCTACACTCCGGGCGCCCGCCTGGTCCAGCGGCTCTGGAATGCGGCCTACCGCATTCACCCCTCCATCGTCGGTGGCTGCCGTCCCATCGAGCTGGCCCCCCTGTTCCCGTCCGGCGACTGGATGACGGTGTTTGCCGACCGAACGACCCGCATCGCCATGCCGTCCCAGGTCCTCGTCCTGCGGGCCCGGTGATTTGCTGCCACCGTCCACACACTTTCCGGCCACGACGCATGGCGGCCCCGGCCGGGATGCCGCATGTCGCATGCTGCCACGCCGGAGGGCCTGGGCCGGTCCTTCCCCAGCGCCCCTGCCGCTCGGCTTGCGCGGCGCGGCGCCGCCCCGCAGGTTGCCACGGATCGTCAGGCACATCATCCCCTCTGCCAGGTGGGTAGACGCCCATGCCGCGGCCAGACCGCTACAATGTCAACAGGATCCCGCCGGAAGCCGTCTCCCGCTTTGCCGCCTGGGTACTGGCCTATGACGAGGAGGGGGAGGAGGGTCAGGATGAGGCCACGATCAAGCCGAACGAGGCCGCGGACCCGGAGCTCCCGGGCTTCGTGACCGCCGATGTGCGCTTCGCCAATGGCGGCACCGGGATCGCGCTGCTGGGCGGGGCGACCATCGGGGTCTCCACGTTTGATGACCTCGACGACTTCCGGCTCTACCTCGACGGCAAGGTCTGGCTGTTCGACCTGGAGTCAGAGCAGTGCACCCAGGACTGGCCCCGCGGGGAGCTCCTCATCGACATTCATCCGGAGTTGTGGCCGCTCTCGCTCACGGCACGCATGCGGGCCGCGTTTGGTGCGGCGTTCGACGACTATTCGTTCACGGTCAGCAGCGATGGCACGGTGGTCCCTCCAGATTCACCCTGACTCGGCGTGTGGCGGCCGGGGCGCCCTCGCCGTGGCAACGCGCCCGCCGCGCCGACCCCCCACACCGCAACGCCCCTGGTGTCTGGACCGAGTCCACGGCCGCGTTCGGCCTGGGTGACGACAGGCTTGCGCGAGCGTCTCGCGCCCCACGGTGAGGCCGCATGGCAAGGCTCGTGTTCGGCATGAATCAGTCCCTGGACGGCTACGTTGACCACATGGCGTTTGCGCCCGGCCCGGCCCTCTTCCGTCACTTCATCGAGGAGGCCCGGCAGCAGGCGGGGAGCGTGTATGGCCGGGTCATGTACGAGATCATGCGCTACTGGGACGACGAGCACCCGGAGTGGACCGACGCGGAACACGCCTTCGCCGCGGCGTGGCGAGGCCAGCCCAAGTGGGTCGTGTCGCGCACCCTGACGTCGGTCGGACCCAATGCCACCCTGATTTCAGATGACCTGGAGCGCGCGCTGCGCGAGATCAAGTCCGCTCACCAGGGCGAGATCGAGGTGGCGGGCCCCCGACTGGCGCGGAGCCTCACCGACCTCGGCCTGATCGACGCGTATCGGATCTACCTGCATCCGGTCGTGCTGGGGCATGGCGCACCCTATTTTGCCGGCCCCCGGCCGCCGCTGCGCCTCCTCACGTGCGAACCCATGGGCGAGAATGTGCTGCGCCTGGTCTATGCCCCCGCCTGAGTGCCAGGCGTACCGCCGCCGCGCGCGCGTCCTCCTGCGCGCGAGCGTCATCGTGACGGTGGCCTGCGGCCCGTCGCAGCAGACCTACACGATCCAGGCGCCCGTCGTGAGCCAACCGCAGCGGGGGCCCGCCTCGCCACTCCCGATGACGGACGCCAGCATCCCGGCGCTTCGGGTAGCGGACAGCATCGTGCAGGGGTGGCTCCGGATGGTGGTCACGGCCGTGCCGGGGTGCTACCGACTCCGGATCAGCGCCGTCGGCCATTTCAGCGCCTTCGTCGACCTCCCGCTGGGGGCGGTACCCGGCATCGTCCTCGACACCATTCGACTTGCCCAATCGGGCGGCATACCCGAAGACTCCCCATCCGTTGAGCGGCTGTGCGTGCCGCGGGACACCACGAGTCCACCGCGCTGGCCGGTCCGCTACGCCCGGGTCCGGCTCACGCTCAGCAGGACCGACGGCGGTCCGATCCCCCAGTACCGCATCAGCGTCACCAGCCCCTGCATGCTTCTCGGCAAGCACGCGGCGGCGCCGGATTGGGACACCTCGCCCTCCCCACTCTTCCTCGATGTGGGACTCGAGCGCTCCGCGGAGTTGCCGGACGAGCCCGTCCGCTGTGCGATCGGCGTTCGCACACCGGACGGCTACGGGGAGACGGGGTGGCTTGAATCACGACTGACCCCCGATCCGCGACGTCCGCAGCTGCTGGCGCTCGCGATCGTGCTCGGGCGCCAGTCGCCATAGGACGCCTCGCCCTGCCTGCCCCCGGCGTGAGGTCGCCGCGATGCCCGTGGGCACTGTAGCCCCGCCACGACGGCCGCCGGAGTTCTCGTCCCCATTCTCACCCACCGCCGGAACGCCAATCATGACGACTCACGCGATTCTTGGAGCCCTGGCACTGACGGGAGCGATGGCGTACGGAGCCGCGGCGCAGCAGCCCCCGTGGCGGCCCGGGGATGACCCTCCTCCGGCCGGCCAGCTTCGACTCGGCGAAAGCCTCGCCGAGCTGGATTCCGCGCTGGGAGCGCCCTCGAGGGTTTCCTTCCCGCGTCCCGGCCGGGAAGCGCGCCAGTACAGCGATCGCGGGGTCTCGCTCATCGCCGATTCCGCGGGCGGGGTCGTCTGGATCGCCCTGCTCACCCGGCGGGCGGGTGACATCGCCGGTGTCCGGGTCGGCGATTCGAAGGAGTTCGCCGAGCAACGCCTCGGCGCGCCGAGCCATGGACGAGCGGAGACGAAGAAGTACTCCGGCGGCGGCTGGAACATCCTGGTCCAGCTGGACCCGACCGTGGAGTTCGTCTACACCCTGGCGCTTGCCACGCCGGAGTTCTATCCCGACAGTGACTTCGGATTCCTGGCCACCCTCAAGGGAGTCGTGGCGGACCTGTACGACGCCGGCGAGGCGTTCGGGATCCTGTGGTTCGTCAGCCTCACGGACTTCCTCCTCTGGCGGAAGTACCGGTTCTGGGTGCCCCGGTATGTCCACCTGCTGGCCCTGGTGTCGTTCCTGCTCATCTGCTGGTTGAACTGGCTGTGGATCCAGGCTGGCGGGGTCCTGACGGTCCGCCGCGTCATCATCATCCTCTTCTTCCCTGCCATCGTCTACTTCTTCTTTGTCGGCTACGGAGGCGTGAAAGCCGCCCTGGGCGGCCGGCGGGTGGCACGCCCCGACGCCTCGCCGTAGGATTCCCGGTGCCTGACGCGCTTCGCCACCGAGGTGGCGGTGTCAGGAGCCCCACTGGAGGCGCCATGAATCTCCGCCTGACCGTCGTGGCCCCGGACACGTTCCTCGTCACCCCGGCCGAGGAGGAGGCGCTCGAGACACCCGGGTCGCTGATCCTGCACCACGGCGAGCTGCACGAAGGGATCCCGCACGCGACGTGGGCACGCTTCGTGGGCCGGCAGGTGGACATCCACGCGCTCGAAGCCTTCGCGGCTGCGAACCACGGCGGTGTCACGGAGGGGGCGCCGGCCGATGCGGCGGGAGACATTCCCGCGGCGGTCCGTGACTTCCTGCGTTGTCCATGCTGCGGATCGGCCCTCGAGAGCGGCACCCTGTCCCTGACCTCGTCCTCGAGCCGGATCTCCCGGCTGCTGACCGGCCCGACCTTCGAGGAGATGCACACGCTTCAGCTGGAGGCGGGGGGTGCCTCCCTCCACCTGATGGGAACCGGCCAGCGGGCCCCGGCCATGTGGTGTGCGCCCTGCGGGCTGGTCCAGTTCCGGGTGCGCGGCGCGTGAGGGAATTCGTGTACAGGATGATCGCCGCCGCGGCCATTCTTGCGGTCACCCTGTCGGCTGCCAGAGAACTGGTCCATCGCGGCCTCGGTGCCCCCGGGCCTTCCGGGGCTCCCCCAGGTGCTCACCCTATCCCCGCCACCCCATGCACATTCTCGACCTCCGCACGGTCACCACGGCCCCGATCCATGAGTATGAGAGCGTCGGCGCGCAGGCCGCCATGCTCGCCGAGGGTCGGGGCGTCAGCCACATCCACTGGCTCCGGTTCGGGCCCGGCGGCATCATCGGCCCGCACCCCGCTGGGCCGGGACAGCTGCTCATCCCCCTTGATGGCGCGGGCTGGGTTGCCGGCCAGGATGGCGAGCGACACTCGATTGCCAGGGGGCAGGTCGCCTTCATTCGGGCGGGCGAGGTGCACTCCAAGGGCAGCGGGGAGGGGATGAGCGCCGTCATGCTTCAGCTCGCGACCCTGGCGGAACCGCGACCGTGAGTGGGGCGCGGCCCATCCGCCCGGGAGAATGCGCCCGATTGCGGCGGGTCGACGTCGATCGAGGAATCGTCACCGAGGCTGGCACCGCCGGCTGGCCCGGCTAGACTTCCCGGAACCGGCCCGACCGGAACACCAACCATTCCGCCCCAACCAGCAGCACCCCGAGGATCGCATGACCGCCAGCCCTGCCGGGATGAACGGGACACCGGAGGCCCGGCTCCGGGCCTACCTGCAGCGGTTCTCTCCCGAGAACCAGAAGCTCATCCGCGCGGTCCGCGCGGCGGTGCGCAAGCGGCTGCCGGCGGCCAACGAGCTGCTGTACGACTACAAGACCCATATCGTGATCGGGTACACGCCGACCGAGCACGCGATTGACGGCATCGTCTCCATCGCCGCGCGTGCCACCGGCGTGGACCTGTCCTTCAACAACGGCGTCCGGCTGCCAGATCCGGAGAAGCTGCTGCAGGGCTCCGGGCGGCAGGTCCGCTTCATCCGGGTGGACACCGCGCGCCGGCTGGCGCAGCCGGCGGTGCAGGCGCTCTTTGCCGCGGCGATCGCCAGGGCCGTCGTACCGTTGCCGCGGCAGGGTCGCGGCCGGCTGGTCCTGCGGGCCCGGGCCGCGAGGGAGGCGGCGCCCCGGAAGGCGGCGAAGGGGCGGCGGCCCGCGGGCCGGCGCCAAGCCAAGTAGGGGCAATCGCTTGCCGTCCTCCCGAGGATCGTGTCGAAATTCACTGGTCTCGTTCGACGTATCAGTGAGGCCGCGAAGGGAGCGGCGACCGACACGAACCCATCACAGGAGCGGACCGTGCGTTTCATGATCATCGGCAGGGCCACCAGGGAATCCGAAGCGGGCGTGCTGCCCACGGCCGAGGCGATGGCCGCGATGCAGGCGTACCACGAATCGCTGGTGAAGTCGGGGGTCCTGCTTGCCGCGGAGGGGCTGTCCGCGAGCTCGAAGGGGGCGCGGGTGGTGTTCAGCGGGGACGAGCGCACGGTGGTTGACGGCCCGTTCGCCGAGACCAAGGAGCTCATCGCGGGTTTCACGATCATCCAGGCGGCATCGCTGGCCGAGGCGATCGAGTGGGTGAAGCGCGCGCCGAACCTCGCGCCGGACGGCAAGGCGGTGGCCGAGATCCGGAAGGTGATGGACCTCGAGGACTTCGGCGCGGAGTTCACCCCGAACCCCGACATCGCGAAGGTGAAGATCCAGTAGCCCGGTGCGCGCCGGGGGGAGCATCCGATCCTGACCCAGCTCCGGCCGCGCCTGCGGCACCTGGCGCTCGCGGCAGCAACGATCGCGCTGGGACTGGCCCTGCAGGGGCTGCGTCATGGGCTCCCGCCGGCACTCGCCGACATGCTTGGCGATGCGCTGTGGGGGCTCATGATGTACTGGCTGGTCAGCGCGGGGCTTCCGGCATCGCACCGCCTCACCCGCGGTGGGATCGCCCTCGCGATCTGCTGGGCCGTGGAATTCAGCCAGCGCTACCACGCCCCGTGGCTCGATGCCTGGCGGGCGACCACGATCGGCCACCTGGTGCTCGGCAGCGGATTCGATCCCCGCGACCTCGGGGCCTATGCCGTGGGCGTCCTGACCGGACTGCGCCTGGAGGCGGGGCTGCTCCGGCACCTCGCCGGCACCGAGCCTTCCTAACCCTCACCCGAGTCATCCATGCCCGCTGCCTGTCGCCTCCTGTGCCGCCGTGCGCTGCCCCTGCTCGCCACGGCCGCGACCCTCCTCCTGGCGCCCCTCGCCGTCGCCGGCCAGGCATCGTCGCCGGAGGCCACGGCGGCGTGTCGGCCGGGCGCGGAGGGCAACCGGCGCCTGGTCGAGGAGTTCTATGCCATGGCGCTTGGGCGGCTGCTGGTGCGGGAGGCGTTCCTGCGCTACATGTCGGCGGACTTTGTGGAGCACAAGCCGGATGTCCCGGACGGGACGCGTGAGGCGACCATTGCGTTCCTCGAGGGCCTGATCCGGGAGATGCCGGCCCCGCGATGGGAGGTGCTCCGGACCATCGCCGAGGGCGACTGGGTGATGCTGCACGCGCGGTTCACGCCGGCGGAAGGCGCCCCGCCCTATGCCATCGCGGACATCTTCCGGCTGCGGGACTGCGCCATCGTCGAGCACTGGGACGTGGTGGCGGGTCCGCCGAAGGAGCAGGTGAATCCCCACCCACGGTTCTGATC
>CAZYIV010000083.1:0-12054 GCA_964647615.1 uncultured Gemmatimonadaceae bacterium
CCCCGCCGCGAGAGTGCGGCCCGGTTCCTTGCGCGCGCCGAGTCCGAGCTGCTGGACCTGGCGACGAAGCAGCAGCGGGCCCAGTGGGTCTCCGAGACCTACATCACCGACGACACCGAGCAGCTCTCGGCCGACGCCACGGCGGTGTACACCGGCGCGGTGCAGCGGCTGGTGACCGAGTCGCAGCGCTACACCCGGCTCCGTCTCAAGTATCCGCCGGAGATCGCGCGGAAGTTCTACCTGCTGCGGCTGCTGGTCCCGGCGCCGGCCCCCGCCGATTCCGCGAAGGCGGCGGAGTTGGCCCGGCTCGGCGCGGCGCTCAACGGGGAGTACGGCCGGGGCACCTGGTGTCGTGGCGGTGAGGGGAAGGACTGCCTCCAGATCGGGGAGATCTCCCGCATCATGGCCACCAGCCGCAATCCCGATACCCTGCTGGCCACGTGGGCCGGCTGGCACACCGTGGGCGCGCCGATGCGGCAGCGCTACCTGCGCTTCGCGGCGCTCTCCAACGAGGGCGCGCGGGGGATGGGCTTCACGGACGCCGGGGCGATGTGGCGCTCCAGCTATGACATGAGCCCGGAGGCCTTCGAGCGGGAGATGGACCGGCTGTACGACCAGCTCAAGCCGCTCTACCTGCAGCTGCACGCCTACGTCCGCGCGAAGCTGGTCGAGAAGTACGGCCCGCAGGTGGTGCCGCCCTCCGGCCTGATCCCGGCCCATCTCCTGGGCAACCTGTGGGCCCAGGAGTGGGGCAACATCTACGACATCGTGGCGCCGCCGGGCGCGAGCGGCGGCGGGGTGGACATCACCGCCCTGCTGGCCGCGAAGCAGGTCGCCCCGCTCGACATGGTGAAGTTCGGCGAGGGGTTCTTCACCTCGCTCGGCTTCGCGCCGCTGCCGGGGACCTTCTGGCAGCGGTCCCAGTTCATCAAGCCGCGCGACCGCGAGGTGGTCTGCCATGCGAGCGCCTGGGACATCGACGCCCAGGACGACGTGCGGATCAAGATGTGCATCGAGCCGACGGGCGAGGACTTCGTGACCGTGCACCACGAGCTGGGGCACAACTTCTACCAGCGGGCGTACAAGGCGCAGCCGTTCCTGTTCCAGAACGGCGCCAACGACGGCTTCCACGAGGCCATCGGCGATGCGATCGCGCTGGCGATCACTCCCGAATACCTGCAGCAGGTGGGGCTGCTCCAGGGCCCGCTGCCGGGCGCGGAGGCGGACATCCCGCTGCTGCTGCGCCAGGCGATGGACAAGGTGGCGTTCCTGCCGTGGGGCCTGCTGGTGGACAAGTGGCGCTGGCAGGTGTTCGACGGGCGGCTGGACAATACCAACGCCAACGCCGGCTGGTGGAAGCTCCGGCGGGACTACCAGGGCGTCTCGGAGCCGCTGCCCCGCACCGAGGCGGACTTCGATCCGGGCGCCAAGTTCCATGTCCCGGCCAATACCCCCTATGCGCGCTACTTCCTGGCCCGGATCCTCCAGTTCCAGTTCTACCGCGCGCTGTGCCGCGAGGCGGGCTACACCGGCCCGCTCCATCGCTGCACCTTCTTCGGCAACAAGGCCGCGGGGGCGAAGCTCGCCGCCATGCTGGAGGCGGGGCAGAGCAGGCCGTGGCAGGAGACGCTCTTTGCCATGACGGGCGAGCGGGAGTTCGATGCCGGCGCCATGGTGGAATACTTCGCGCCGCTCAAGGCGTGGCTGGAGGAGCAGAACCGGGGCAAGCCGGTGGGGTGGTAGCGGGGCACCGCATGCGAACCTGTCCCCGTTCCCTGGCCCTCGCGGCCGCGGCGGTGGTCCTCGCCGCCACGGCGCTGCCCGCCCAGGCCCTGGGCCGGGAGGCCGCGGTCTCGCTCCTGGCGGTGCGCCTGCAGCCGATGCGCGCCGACCGCTCGCTCCCCGACAGCCTGCGTTCCCTGCCGCTCGACACCCTGCTCGCGCCGCACAACACCAACTACGCCGGGTGGCTGGACGATGCGGGGATGCAGCGCTACGTGCGGCTGCTCGGGGAGCTGGCCCACCAGCTCCCGGCCGCGGAGTGCGGCACCCTGCTGGACCCCGGGACCAACGGCCGGAAGGACGCCGACGCCCTGCTGCTCTATGGCGACACCGGACTGCTGACGGAATTTGCCGGGGTGCTGGAGCTGATCGTCCGGGCGCGTGCCCTCGGGCATGCGCAGGGGCGGACGGCCGAGCGGGGCGAGATGCAGGCCACGATCATGCTCGCCATCGGGCGGATGAGCGTGGAGGACCAGACCCGCCTCATCACGATTGCCCGCAACCCGCCGCCCACCCCGGAGGATGGCTGCTGGTCGGTGCAGCAGATCTTCACCATGCTGGGCGGGCTCCCTGCGGACACCCTGGGACCCGCGGCGCGGGCGATGTTCGGCGGGGCGGTGGGGAGGTAGGGCGGCGCCTCCGGGTTACGCGGGCGCCCGCAGTTGCTGCAGCACCTCCCACGCCGCGATGATCGCGCGCCGCACGTCCTCCTCGCTCGTCCGCCAGTTCACCACGCTCACCCGCATTGCCCGGCGGCCGCGCCAGGTGGTGCCGCTGAAGAACGCCTCGCCCGTCGCATTGATGGCCGTGATCACGGCGTCGGTGTGCCGGTCATGGTCGGCATCCGACGCGCCGGCGCGGGGATCGAGGAAGCGCACCAGCCCCTGGTTGAGCCGCGCCGGGTGCAGCACCCGGGCCCCGGGGAGTTCGCCGAGGCCGGAGACCAGAGCGTGGCACCGGGCGCAGCATCGGTCCACCACCGCCTCCAGTCCGTCCCGTCCGAGCTCACGCATCGCGGCGTAGACCGCGAAGCCCCGCCCGCGCCGAGACCACTCAGGGTTCCAGTCGATCTGGTCCCGTGCCGGCCCCCCAGCGGAGAGGTACGCCGCGCTGATCGTCATGGCCGCGCGATGCGCCTCCCGGTCGCGGACGAGGGCGATGCCGCAATCGAACGGGACGTTGAGCCACTTGTGCCCGTCGGTGGCCCAGCTGTCCGCCAGCTCCACGCCATCGAGCAATCCACGCTGCGCACGACTGGCGCGGGCGAAGAGGCCGAACGCGCCGTCAATGTGGACCCACGCGCCGGCGGCGCGGGCGATGGGAATGAGCGCCGCGAATGGGTCGCACGCGCCGGTGTTGAGGTCGCCTGCGTTGAGGAGCACGATGGCCGGCGAAGCCGAGGCCGCGAGGGCCCGGGACAGGACCTCGGGGGCGAGGCGTCCCTCGGTGTCCGTCGGCAGGACCTCCCGATGCCTGGTCCCCATGCCGAGAAAGCGGAGCGCCCTATCCACCGAGCCGTGGCGCTGCTCGCTCGCCAGCACCCGGATCGGAGGTGCGCCCCAGAGCCCCTCGGCGCCGACATCCCACCCGGCCCGGTGCAGGAGCGCATGACGGGCAGCCGCAAGGCAGGTGAAGTGGGCGAGCTGACATCCACTGGTGAAGGCGAACGAGGCCTCCACCGGCAGGTCGAGCGCCTCCTTGATCCACCCGCCTGCCACCTCCTCCACCACGCTCGCCGCCGGGCCGCAGGCGTAGAGGGCCGCGTTCTGATCCCAGGTGGCGCAGAGCCAGTCGGCCGCCAGGGCAGAGGGCAGTGAACCACCGATTACCCAGGCGAAGAATCGGCCCCCGGCCGATCCGAGCAGGCCGCCCTCGGTATCGGCCACGAGGTCTTCCACCACTCGCCCCGGGTCTGTCCCCGTCGTCGGGAGCGGCGCCGCCAATCGCGCCCGAAGGGTGGCCAGGTCTACCGTGGCCCCGACGGGGCGCTGTACAAGCCCTTCGAGCCACCTGGTGGCATGGTGGAGCGCGGCTGCCAGAGCGGGAGGGGCGGGTTGGGATGAGGGCATGGTCCAAGGTGTGGCCGTTGCCGCCACCGCGCTTCCCGTTTCGTGCGATCAAACTCCGCGGGTGTCCCCGCCCGCTTGACGCTCCGGACGGGCGCTGCAGTATTCACCCTGCCATGGACCCCCTCTCCGACCTGCTCCACGTCGTCCGCCTGGACGGCGCGCACTTCTACACCGTGGACGCCGGCGACCCGTGGAGTGTCCATGCCCTCCCGGCGCGGGAGCTCGCCCCGCGCATCATGCCCCGCGCGGAGCACCTGATCTCGTATCACATCGTCACCCGCGGCTACTGCGTCGGCGGGGTGCTGGGCGAGGAGCAGGTGGACCTGCACGCCGGTGACATCATCGTCTTCCCCCACGGCGACGCCCACGTCATGGCCAGTGGCCGCGGCGTCCGGGTTGGCGAGGACCTGCTGAGCGTCGCCCAGGCGCACTACCCCAACAACGTGCTGCTGGGCGAGGGGGAGCGCGGCACCTCCCTGATCTGCGGTTTCTTCGGCTGCGACCTGCGGCCCTTCAACCCGCTGCTCGGCGCGCTCCCCCACCGGCTGCACCTCAAGCAGGTCTCGAGCCCCTGGCTCAGCGCCTTCACCCGCCAGCTCGCCGACGAGACCCGCGCCGGCGGGGCCGGTGCCGACGCGGTGCTGACGCGGCTGGCCGAGGTGATGTTCGTGGAGGTGCTGCGCCGCTACCTGCAGGAGCTGGGACCGGAGCAGACCGGCTGGCTCGCGGGGCTGCGCGATCCGCTGGTGGGCCGGGTGCTGGCGCTGATCCACGCGCGGCCCGCGCAGGACTGGACCCTGGATCACCTGGCCCGGGAGGCCGCCTCTTCCCGCTCGGTGGTGGCCAAGCGCTTTGCCGACCTGGTCGGCTGCCCGCCGATGCAGTACCTCGCCAGCTGGCGGATGCAGCTGGCCGCCTCCCGGCTGATGCAGGGCGGCGCCAAGGTCGCCGCCATCGCCGCGGACGTCGGTTACGACTCCGAGGCCGCCTTCAGCCGCGCGTTCAAGAAGGCGACGGGCGTCTCGCCCGGCGCCTGGCGCGAGTCCCGCCGCTAGTCCCTCCCCCCCCGGCCGGACGCGCGGACAACCCCGCCGGACGGCAGAGCAAGCACGTCCTCACGCCGATACGCCCGGGCAGGAACCCGGGACGTCTGGTCATGGGTAGACGCGTTGTCCCATGCGAGCTTGATCCCGCGCCACGATGGCGCGTCACCACGCTCGCTGTGAGGTCATGATGCTGCTCAAGACGATCTTCCTCCCCTCCGCCACGCAGAGTCCCGCGCTGGCGCTCAACACCTCCGGTGCCCATCGCACCTTCCGCGCGCGCAAGGTGTGGACCGCGGGCAACCTCCTCCCCATCGCGGGTGCCTGGTCGGCGGCGGCCACCGACTTCGTGGCCCGCCTCGGCGTGCGGCGCGGCGAGGCGCTGCTCGACGTGGGCTGCGGGACGGGGGCGATCGCCATCCCCGCCGCGCGCGCGGGGGCGGATGTCACCGCCCTCGACGTGGCACCCGGTCACCTGGCCGAGGCGGCGCTGGCGGCGCGCGCGGCCGGGGTACGGCTCGAGCTGCAGGTGGGCGACGCGGAAGCGCTGCCCTACCTCGACGGCCAGTTCGACACCGTGACCTCGCTGTTCGGGGTGATGCACGCCGAGCGCCCGGAACGGGTGGCGGCCGAGCTGCGGCGGGTGACGCGTCCCCGCGGGCGGATCGCGCTGGCGGCGTGGACGCCCGACAGCTTCATGGGGCAGCTCTGGCGGGTACAGGCGGACGCGGCGCCCGCCGCCTTCGGCGCCGCGGACCCCGCCGCGTGGGGGGACCCGCGGGGCGTGATGCAGCTGCTCGGCCGCGGGGCGGAGAGCGTGCGCTGCACCCGGCGGACGGTGGAGCTGCGCTTCCCGTTCCCGCCGGCGGCGGTGATGGAGTTCTTCGCCGCGAGCTACGGCCCGACCGTCGCGGCGCTGGCCGCCGCGGGGCCGCACGGCGTGGGGCCGCTGCGCGCCGCCCTGCACCGGCTGTTCCGCGCCCACAACCGGGCCAGCGGCGGGAGCACCGTGGTGCGGAGCGACTACCTGGATGTGCTGGTGGAGGTGCAGTGAGGCAGGCCAACCCCTCGACGAAAGGAGCAGGACCGATGAGCACGCGTTCCATCGCCCTCGCGGCACGGCTGGAGGAGGGCGCCCGTGCCCTCGCCGAATTCGCCGCCGGGCTGACCGAGGCCCAGTGGCGGCAGCCGGTGCCCGGCGACGGGCGGACCATCGGCGTGATCGTGCATCACGTCGCGAGCATGTACCCGATCGAGATCCAGCTGGCGCAGCGGATGGCCGGCGGCGAGGCGGTGGTGGGGGTCACCTGGGACGACGTGGACGCCATCAATGCGAGCCATGCGCAGCAGTTCGCGCAGGTCACCAGGGGCGAAGCGCTGGCGCTGCTGGAACGCAACGCCACGGAAGCGGCGGCGGCCATCCGGGCGATGACCGATACCCAGCTCGACTCCGCGGTGCCGCTCTCGCTCAACGACAACGTGCTGCTGACCACCCAGTTCATGCTGGAGGATCATGCCGTCCGGCACAGCTCGCACCACCTGACCATCCTCCGGGCGACGGTGGCGGGCGCCTACCAGCCCCGGCGGGTGCGGGCGAAGGCGGCGTGAGGACGGGCGGTAGGGCGGTGGGGTTGCCCCATGGCCCTGCCGCCCTGGCCGTCGCCATCCCCACCCGGCGCGGTACGGTCTGCACCTCGCGTCAGGCAAGGGGGCTCGCCATACCCTCGTGACGGCGATCGAGCTCCTTGCTTGGCAGGGGTGCCCGCGATGCGATAGATTCGCGGGAGTCGTGCCCAACACATCACGTCCTGCGGGCCCCGATCGGATCACCGCCGCGAGGTGCCCGGCAACCGCTCGGCGAATCCCTTCCACCGCTCGCACCGAGGTACTGAAGCTCCCCAATCCCGGAGGAACCCGTGACAGGATGTCGCCCGCCTCGAAGCCGTCGGCTGCCGAACGTATCTGCCCGCCACCTGCTGTTGCTGGTTCTTGCCGGATGCAATCCCGGAGAGGTCGTGACCCCCTCAGGCGGAACGAGCACCGTACCGATCCGGCCTGCGTCGATCCTGATGAACTGCAGTACCAACAACTACAACTCCGGGGTCGCCGGGCTGATCCGGTTCTACGGCTGCGGGGACCGGATCCGGTTCGTTCAGTACCACGATCTGAACGGCACCGACGGGATGTTTGACAGCTCCGGGACGCCGGAAATGATCGCCGCGTTGCATGCAGCGGCATCCACCTGGAATGCCAGCGCGTTTGCGTCGGGGAACTACAACATGCCCCTCATCGAGACCGATATCCCGTCGGGGCCACCGCACGTCATCAAGATCATCAATGTCAAACGCTCCTCCGCCAACTTCAGTGAGAGCTGGTGTGGCCGGGTCTGGGCCGCCAACGGGGGCCCGAATGGAGATCTCGGTGTCAACGCACCACCAACCGAAATCTGGCTTGGACAAGGAGGCACCGACTGCGGGTCGCTGGAGGAGGTGGCACACCACGAGATCGCGCATGTCCTGGGAATTCTCGGCACCGGCAGTGCCGGCTCCGACTGGCACAAGCGGAATCCATCGATTCTCGGCCACTGTGCCTTCGCCGTCACGGGCACCAGCCAGCTCCTGCCGCAGTCAATGTGTCCGCACATCACCGAGATCATGTACCCCATGTATGGCCTGGTCACGCGGCCCGTGGATGACTCCCGTCACATTGTCACCGGTATCCTGGGTAATGCCAGCCTCTCCATCCAGGAGACCGGTACGGCCTCAGCTGCGCCCACCGCCCTGATTGCGGCGGGAGCCAATATCTCCCTGTGCAGTCCTGGTGCCAGCAACGACCAGCTCGCCGAGACTTGTCCCGACCCATACCAGCTCACGAGCGGGTTCTCGATGAGTTACAGCAGCGACAACACCCTCGTCGCGACCGTCAACGCCTCCACCGGCCTCGTGACCGCCGTCGCGCACGGGACCGCCACGATCACCCGTACCGTCTCGTCGCTGCCCTCGACCTTCCAGACCTCCTCGCTGATCTCCGGAGGAAGCGTGGCGGTGACGGTGACGCCGCAGCCACGGATCGCCGTCATCACCGCCGGCGATGGCCTGACCTTTGGCGGCGGCGCCACCGTCAACCCGACGCCGCAGGTGCGAGTGTACGCCATTGATGGAGTCACCCCCGTGGGCAACGTTCCGGTGACCTTCGGCGGAGCCACCGGCGGGAGCTCGCTCTCGGGAACCAGCGCCGTGACCAACACACTGGGCTACGCCACAGTCGGGTCGTGGACACTGGGCACAGCGCCGGGCAGCTACACCATGACCGCCAGCTTCCCCTCGACGGTTTCCCCGAACCCGGTGACGTTCCACGCCACGGTCTCGGTGCCATTGCCGACCGCCTTCACCGTGGACGCGCCGTTGTGCCAGGCCACGTCCAAGTTCGTCCGGTACAAGCTGAAGTGGACACCGGGAGGCGGCGCCACCTATGAGATTCGGCACGGAACGACGAACGACTCCTCCATGGCCGCGACTACGCTCATGAGCAGCGGCCCGGCCAGCACCTCCTCGGTCTACACGCCCTACTACTCTCGGCTCACTCCACCCCTGACCCACTACTGGTGGCTGCGAGAGCTGAACGGCAGCGGTACGCCGACCGGTAGTTGGATGCCCAACGTCGCGAATGGACAGTCGGCGGCCGATGGGTGCGTGTTCTAGGCCGCGTGGCGGCGGTACACTATTCACCTGGGACCCGCATGGTCCGGACGTGTGCCAACACACTCGGTGAGGAAGCTCACAAGGCCGGCCCCTCGGGACCGGCCTTGTGGCCCTCCAACCTCACCTGCCGCCTGCCTCACGCCGCACTCCCTTCCGCCCGCGATGGCTTCACGGGCTTCGCCGCCTCCGGCAGCGGCCAGGCGACGTTGCGCGCGCTCTTCCACGCCGCCAGGAGTTCCGGCTCATCGCGGTGCCGGTAGGTGACCATCCCGTCCAGCTGCCGCAGGATCCGGCCGGTGTCGAGGAAGGTCGCCCGGAGTTCCGCCCGGGCACCGACATGCGCCCGGCGGCCGGCATCAGCCTCCTGCCTGGCCTCGGCGTAGGCCTCGAGCAGGGCGCGGAGGTCCTGCACCGTCCCCTCCGCCATCCCCACGCCGGCGAGGGCGGCGTTGTTCGCCTCCACCACCGTCAGGATGGACTCCGCCACCGCCTGGAACTCCGCCCGGGAGTGCTGGCTCACGGGCTGCATCAGCTGGGCGGCCAGCTGGGCGTGGCCCGGGTCCAGTCCCCGCGCGATGCCCGCCAGCTGCCGGAGCGGGACGCGGGTGATCCGGCGCCGGAGCTCTCCGTGTCGCGCCGATTCCGCCTTGCGCGCGACCCGACCATCGAGCTCCTGGGCGATGAGCCCGCCGAGGTGCGCGAGGTGATCCTCGAACTTCGCGGCCACGGCGTTGGCCATGTCATCCCCGAAGGGATGGGCCCGGAGGAAGTCCGAGACCCGGGTGAACATGGCGATCTTCAACTGCTGCTTCCTGTCCATACGACCCTCCACTCCCCCAGTGGGGAGATGGGCCTCGCCGGTCCGGGCGGCGACACCCTGTGAACTGCCAGGGAAGCCACGCGGACCCCGGACACCACGCGTGGTGAGAGGGGTCGCGATGCGAGGACTGTGCCACCGCTGTGTGAGGCATCGCGGCCGTGCATGGGAAGCCCGGAGACTGCATAATCGGTCTCGGGAAATCGTCTTCAGCGGCGGAAACGGGCGTGATCGGCACGCGACCGGGCGTGAGGTGCGCGCGACCCCCAGAGTCACGCGCCGCGCGGTGCGTGTGGCCAGGGCGGGCGGCCTTGAATGGACGGCGGACAGGTGTGAAAGCTGTTTGCCCGGCGCGACTTGAGCGCGCCGAGCCCGATCGGATGCGAGGCTGCCGCTGGGTGGACCGAGGACGCCGGTGCTGCGAGCGCGGCGGCGCCTGAGGCGAGCGTGACGGGCCGCGACAGCAGGTCGTCATGCAGAAGTGGACGCGTAACAGGCGTGAAGCGAGGGCGTACGGGCGTGGACCGCGTCTGCATACGCGGAGGTCCTTATGCACCCGGCGGGGACTGGGGGGAGCAGGGAAAGCGTCTACGCTGGGAGACGGGAGAGCCCGCGGAGCTCGCCCGACGAGCGCACCTGCCCGTAGATTATCCGGCATCTTCGCACCGGAGCCCGCATGCCTCCCCGCCGTACGTTCCGCGACAAGGCCGCGGACGCCAAGGACCTCCCCAGGGCCGAGCCGCTCACGGGCGAGATGCGGCGCCGCCACGGACCCGGGACCATGCTGCTCCCCGCCCCCTGGCAGGTCCGGGCGCTGATGGAACAGGTTCCGCGTGGCTCCCTCACGACCATCAACCGGATCCGCGAGGCCCTGGCTCGGCAGCACCGGACCACGATCGCCTGCCCGATCGTCACCGGCATCCACGCCCGGATCGTCGCCGGGGCCGCGGGAGAGGAAGAGGCGCTCGGCCGCCGCCGGGTGACGCCCTACTGGCGCACGCTGAAGGAAGGCGGCGAGGTGAACCCGAAGTACCCCGGCGGACTGGCCGGCCAGCGCCGCCGGCTCGTCGCGGAGGGGCACCGGGTGGTGGCCCGCCGGGGCCGGTTGTTCGTCGAGGACTTCGAGGAGGCGCTGCTGCCCCGCCACCGGCGGACCGGTCGCGCGCCGGGGAAGTAGTGCCGGGTCCGGTGCTTCTGCGCATTCTGCTGACGGTCGGGAGTCGGCAGGGTCCGGGAACTTCCGGCCAACCGCCGGAGTTGGCGCAGGGGGCCGCCCTTTCACGGTGACCCGTTCCGATCCCTGTCGTGGAGCTGCTCCCATGCGCCGCGTCCGCCATTCCCTGTTGCTCGCCGCGCTGGCCACCGGAGCCCTCCCGCTCCGCGGCCAGTCCCCCGGCTCCGCGCCTGACTCCCTCGCCGCCCTGCTCCGCACCGTCGCGGCTCCGCTCACCCTGGATGGAGACGGGAAGCTCGCCGGCCCGGCCGGTGATGCGCTGGCCGCGCGCGTACGCCGCGCGCAGTTCGTGCTGCTGGGTGAGGAGCATGGAGTCGCCCAGGTGCCCCAACTCGGTGCCGCGCTGTGGCGGGCCGGGGCGGCGCACCGGGACCAGCACCTTGCCATCGAGGTGGGGGAGCAGATGGCCGCGGGGCTCGAGGCGGCGCTCCGGGCCGACACCACCGGCGCCGCGTACCGTCAGTTCACCGAGGAGCATTGGCCCGGCGCACCGTTCTATTTCTGGCAGGAGGATGCGGCGCTGCTCCGCACGGTGATCCACTCGACGCCGGGCGAGCGCGGGGTGCTCTGGGGGCTCGACTACGATATCCTCGCCGACCGCCATCTCCCCGAGCGGCTGCGCCAGCTCGCCACCACCGCCGCCGGGCGGCGGCTGGTGGATTCGGCGGCGGCTGTGATGGACTCGGGCCTGGAGCGCGCCCTTCGGGAACAGAACCCGGGGTTCGCCTACATGTTCGGCGGCTCACCGGCGCTGTTCGCCCGGCTGCGCGACGGCTTGCACCCGGCTGCCGGCTCCGAGGGGGATCGCATCCTGGCCCTGATGGAGGAGACGCTCGCCATCAACCGGCTGTTCTTCGCCGGCGCCAACTACGAATCCAACCTGCGCCGTGCCACCCTGCTCAAGCGCCAGTTCCTGCGCCGCTACGACGCCGCCCGCGCCGCCACCGGCCACGCCCCGTGGGTGCTGCTCAAGTTCGGCGCCGACCACCTGATGCGCGGAGTCAATCCGGTCAACCAGTTCGATCTCGGCACCCTGGTGCCGGGACTGGCCGAAACGTCGGGCCAGGAGTCGCTGAGCCTCTATGTGATGGGCGGGGCGGGCTCGCTGCAGGCCCAGATCGACCCCCGGGTGCTGCGCTCGGTCGAGGTGCCGGTGGACAACGAGGCCAGCGACTGCGACCGCGCCTTCCGCGCCGCCGCGGATTCCACCCAGTGGACAATCTTCGACCTGCGCGCCGTGCGCCCGGCGCTGCTGCAGTTCGCCACCCTGCCCGCCGGTTGCCGCGAGGTGCTGTACGGCGTGGACCTGGTGGTGGTGCTGACCGGGAGCGGGCCGCAGCATGATCTGGTGGGCGGGAGGCCGGCAAGACGGTAGGACGGTCGGGCGGTCAGACGGTCGGACGGTCGG
>CAZYIV010000083.1:12154-17301 GCA_964647615.1 uncultured Gemmatimonadaceae bacterium
GACGGTCGGACGGTCGGACGGTCGGACGGTAGGACGGTAGGGACGGTACGGACGGCAGGGACGGTAGAGACTGCATACACCCGAGACCGCCGGGGCGGCACAGCGGCGCAGGGTGTGCCGCTCGGCGGGCTCACCGGTCCTGTGCGGCCACCCGGAGCCGCGAGCACGGCCCGGCGGCTCGGGCGCCTGGGCACCGCGCGCTGCGTGCCATCGCCGCGAGCACGGCCCGCCGACCCGGGCGCCGCCCGCCCCCCCCCCGTCGCTTGCGAGGCGGCCTGCTCCCGCGCACACTAGGACGTGACCGGCGACCATCGATTCCCCCAGCGCCGGCTTCGCCCCACCCCACGCCGGAGCCCACGGTGACCCCTCCACCCGTCCGGACGCAGTTGCTCGCCGCGCTCCTCGTGGGCGCCGCCGGGTTTCTCGCGGGATGTGGCGACTGCGTGGACTGCCTGCGAGTCTTCCCGGCCCATGCCGACGTGCTGGTGCTGGACACCGCCGATGCCCCGGTGGCCGGGGTGCCGGTGAGCGTCGGCGTGGCGCTGATCTGCCCCGCGACCAGCCTGGCCGGTCACTCCATCTGCGAATTGCTCCTCTCGACGCCCGACTCGCTGCCGGTCGTGGTCCACGCCCTGGCGCGGCCTCCCTACCATCAGGACTCCCTCGCGACCGCCCTCGTGCCGGGCGATACCGTGCGGGTGACGCTCCGGATCGGTGGGATGTGACGCGCCCGGCGCTCCGCGTACGGGAACACCACACCGGAGTTGCGGCGCGCGGGACCCGCCGACACAATTCCTCCTGACACCCACACCCTGCGGACGCGAGGGCCGTGCCGTGAATGGAGTCGTGGTTCTGGTCCCCGTGATGATCATGGGGATTGCCGTGGCGGGCATCATCTCCAGCACCATCCTCAAGCTGCAGCGCCTCCGCAGCGAGGAGGCGCGACACCGCGCCGGAGCCGGCGATACCGGCGAACTGGCGGAACGCGTCGCCGTGCTGGAGCAGGATCTGGCCGAGGTGCAGGAACGGCTGGATTTCACCGAACGGCTCCTCGCCCAGGCGCGCGAGCACCGCGAGCTGCCTCCCGGTGCCCCGCCGGCGTGACCGGCGCCCTCATCCCGCATCACGCCACATGACATCCTCCACTCTCCCCTCGCGTGAAGCCGCCGTCCGCCGCGGCCAGTGGCTGACCTGGGCCACGATCGGCTACAACAGCCTCGAGGCCGTGCTCGCCATCGGCGCCGGGCTGCTGGCCGGGTCGGTGGCGCTGGTGGGGTTCGGGCTCGACAGCGTGATCGAACTGAGCAGCAGTGCCGCGGGGCTGTGGCGGCTCCGGGCCGACGCCTCTCCCGCGCACCGGGAGCGGGCCGAACGACTGGCACTGCGCTTCATCGGCATCTGCTTCCTGCTGCTTGCCGCCTGGGTGCTCGTGGACGCCATCCGCACGCTGGTGGCCCGCACTCACCCCGAGGAATCGGTGCTGGGGATCCTCATCGCCGCCGGCTCCCTGGTGGTGATGCCGCTGCTGGCCCGCGCCAAGCGCCGGGTAGCGGCCCAGCTCGCCAGCCGCGCCCTCACCGCCGAGGCGCGCCAGACCGACATCTGCATGTACCTCTCCGCCATCCTCCTCGGCGGGCTGCTGCTCAACGCGTTGCTCGGCTGGTGGTGGGCCGACCCGGTCGCGGCGCTGGTGATGGTGCCGCTGATCGCCTACGAGGGCATCGAAGCGGTCCGCGGGCGCACGGTCTGCGCCGACTGCTGCCACTGAGCCCATGACGACGCGTGCATCGCTCCGCCCCCGGGCGGCGGGGACGCTCTTCGCCGCCCTGCTGGCGCTCAGGGCGCCGCTCGCGGCCCAGGCCCCCGGCGACTCCACCCATGCTGTCGCCCTCGTCGGGGTGACGCTGATCGACGGTACCGGCGCGGCCGCGCGCGCCGACCAGACGGTGGTGGTGGAAGGGGAGCGGATCAGCGCCATCTTCCCCCGCGGATCGCGGCCGCTGCCGCCGGGCGCCGAGGTGCTGGAGCTGGCGGGCCGGTACCTGATCCCGGGGCTGATCGACACCCACGTGCATGTGGCCACCGATCCCTCGGTGGAGGACACCCGGGAACGGAGCGAGCGGCGGCTCCGGAAGGCGCTGTACGGCGGGGTGACCACGGTGCGGGACATGGCGGGCGACGTGCGCAGCCTGGCGTACCTGCAGCGGGAAGCACGGCTGGGTGAGATCGCGAGCCCGGACCTCTATTTCGTGGCGCTGTTCGCGGGGCCGGCGTTCTTTGCCGACCCGCGCACCCACGACGCCACCCGCGGACTCGTGGCCGGCGAAGTGCCCTGGATGCGGGGCATCAGCGACACCACCGACCTGCGCCAGGCGGTTGCGGAGGCGCGCGGCACCGGCGCCACGGCGCTCAAGCTCTACGCCGCGCTGAGCGGCGAGCTGGCGGGCCGCATCACGGCCGAGGCCCACCGGCAGGGGCTCCGGGTGTGGGCCCACGCGGCGCTCCGGCCGGCGCGCCCGCTGGAGGTGGTGGAGGCCGGCGTGGACGTGGTTTCCCATGCGAGCCTGGTGGCCTACGCCCTCGACTCCGCCACCCGCGCCACCGCCCTCAAGGCGCGGCCGGGCGAGCGGGTCCGGCTCGACAGCCCCGGCCTCGACTCGGTGCTGCAGGCCATGCGGCAGCATCACACGGTGCTGGAGCCCACCCTCCTCATCTACGAGGACAACGCCCCGCTGCAGCGACTCTCCGCCCTGATCACCCGCCGGGCGCACGATGCCGGCATCCCCATGATCGCCGGGACCGACACCCTTGGCGGCGCCGACACCGACGACCTGGAGCTGCCCAACATCCACCGCGAACTGGAGCTGCTGGTGCGCCTCGGCGGTCTCTCGCCGGCGGAGGCGCTCGCCGCCGCCACCCGCACCGCGGCGGAGATCCTCGGCGCCGGCGACGAGCGAGGAACGATCGCAGTGGGCAAGCTGGCGGACCTGGTGGTGCTGACAGGGAACCCGCTGCGCAACATCAGCAATACGCGGACGGTGGAGCTGGTGGTGAAGCGGGGGGCGGTGTACAGGCGGTAAGGTGGCTGCCAGGCGCCGTCAGGAGCGGCGCCCGCGCAGCTTCCGGCCGCGCCATCCCTCGTGCAGGCCCGAACATACACCCTTCCAAGAACAGAACCGTGCCAGACTGAGCGACTCGTCAGGCGACTCGATCTGAGGGTTGCCTCGGAGTTCGATCGTATTTTCCGCATCCGCGTGATCGGCCACTGTTGCGACCTCGCCTCAGAGTGCCACCGGGAGTTGCCTTGTCTCCACACTTCATTGTGGCATGCTAGCCACGCTGACGTCTCCCTGACGAGCGTGGCGTAGTCTTCAGCTACGCCTCCGGACCGAACCCTGGGCACGGATGCCTGCGATGCACTAAGCGTGACAAGGGAGCATACATGTCACATTTCGTAGTCGCCTTCGCCATCCCGGTCGCCGTGCTTGCGTACGCCTATCTTGGCTACCCGCTCTTGCTCATGCTCCTGGCCGAAGGGCGGAGCGGCCGACAGGAGCCGCCTGCAGACCCCGACTGGCCCTCAGTGTCGCTGGTTGTGGTGGCCCACAATGAGGAAGCCTCGATTGGAGCACTGCTCGAGTCGGTACTGAGCTTGGACTACCCGGCCGGCAAGGTTCAGGTCGTTGTGGTCTCGGATTCCTCCACCGACAGAACCGATACGATCGTGGAGGAGTTTTCCCGGTTTGGGGTTTCTTTGCTGCGCCTCTGTAACCGGGTCGGGAAGACGGCGGGAGAGAATGCGGCCCTGCCGCTCCTCACGGGTGAGATCGTGGTGAATACGGATGCGACCATTCGGTTCACTCCCGGGGCGCTCAAGGCACTCGTACGTGCCTTTGGTGCCCCGGACGTCGGCGTGGCCTCTGGCTGTGACATCAGTGTGCCGTCAAGGACAGGGTCTGGTAACACGAGTGAGTCGCTCTATGTGAGCTACGAAATGTGGGTGCGCGATCTGGAGACCTCAGCCGGCGGCATCGTTGGGGCGTCCGGCTGCTTCTTCGCTGTCCGTCGGGAACTGCACACAGTGGAGTACCCGAGCGACTGCTTCCGTGATTTCGCGGCGTGCCTTACCGCGCGGTTGCGAGGCTTTCGTTCCGTCTCGGTACTTGATGCGATCTGCTTCGTTCCGCGGACAGTGACCCTTCGTGCAGAGTACCGGCGAAAAGTCCGGACGATTGCTCGCGGAATGAGAACGATCGCAGCTCACCGGCAATTGCTGAATCCATTGGCACACGGCCGATTCGCCATCAAACTGATCAGCCACAAACTCTGTCGGTGGGTCCTCCCCTGGTCCTTGGTCGCCTGCTGTGCTGTCGTCGGAGCCGCCGACCTCCCCTGGGCAGCAGTGAGGCTGGATATCCTGGGTGGAATTGCCGCGGTGGCGTTTCTGCTCCTGATTGGCGAACCCCGGACGAGAAGAGCGGTGAGGCTGCTCTTGGAAGGCCTCGCGGCAAACGCTGCGGTGCTCCACGCGACCGTGATGGCGCTCTTCGGGGATGTTGGCGGGCCATGGGCGCCAACGCGGAGACCGTAAGCCCCGTCTGTAGCCCATACGGCCCAACGGCACCTTGATTTTTGGGCCCGCGCCAGCCGGAGCGGCGCCTCGTGCGGCCGCGCGAGCCGCGAGCACGCCCCGGCGATCCGAAGCCACCCGCGCTTCAGCCTGAAACCTCCATCCCTCCCCTCCCGTCTGGCTCACCTCCTTCAACCACCCGCAGGCCCTCCGTGCGCCTCACCCGCGTCGCCGCCGTATTCGGCCTCCTGGCCCTCGCCGCGCCCACGGCGGGCCGGGCCCAGGCCGCCGGTGCCGACACCGGCCTCACCCATGCCATCCTCCGCGCCGACACCCTGCTCTTCAACGCCTTCAACAGCTGCGATACCCTGGCGCTGGCGCGCTACTTCGCGGACGATGTGGAGTTCTACCACGACAAGGGCGGCCTGACCGTCGGACCCGCGGCGACGCTGGTCAACATCAACGACCGCTGCCGCCGCATTGCGGCCGGCACCGCCCCGACGCTGACCCGAGTGCGGCTGCCGGACTACGACGCGATCTACCCGGTGCCCGGCTTCGGCGCGATGCAGATCGGCCG
>CAZYIV010000084.1:0-16845 GCA_964647615.1 uncultured Gemmatimonadaceae bacterium
GAGCAGCGTCACCAGCAGCAGCAGGCTCGGGAAGATGCTGAACTCGAGCGGGTCGGTGATCGACAGCGTCACCAGCAGCACCAGCACCGAGATCGCGAGCGAGGTCGCCAGCAGGGCGTCGAGGAAGGCCGGCGGCAGCGGCACGATCAGCAGCGCCACGACCACCACCACCGCCATCGCGAGCCAGATTTCGCTCCCGGCCGAGAGCCGGGCGAGCATCGTCGGCCCCTCGGCGGCCCCCGCGCGGGCGGTGCGCCCGCGCGGCGCCGCCCCGGTGGCCGCACCACCGCCGGTGCCCGCGGCACCCACCGCGCCGACCGCCGCGCTCGGGGCCGTCACCGGCTACCCCGCGAGGGGAGTGGCGCGCCCTTGCGCCGCAGGATGAAGGCGATGACCTCGGCCACCGCCACGTACAGGGCGGGCGGGATCGGCTGCCCCACCTTGGCCCCGGCCAGCAGCGCGCGGGCGAGGGGCTTGTTCTCCACCACCGGCACGCCTGCCCGGTAGGCGATCTCCTTGATGCGCTGCGCCAGCAGCCGCTCGCCCATGGCGAGCACCAGCGGCGCGGGCGCCACGAGCGGATCGTACTTGAGCGCCACGGCGATGTGGGTCGGGTTGGTCACCACCACGTCGGCGGTGGCGACATTGGCCAGCATCCGCTTCCGCGCCATGGCCCGCTGCAGCTGGCGGATCCGGCCCTTCACGGCCGGGTCGCCCTCGGTCTCGCGGTGCTCCTGGATGACTTCCTGCCGGCTCATCCGCAGGTTCTTCTCGTACTGCCAGACCTGGAAGCCGTAGTCGAGCGCCGCCACCAGCAGGAACACCAGCCCGACGTACAGCGCCATGCGCACCGCGAGCAGCCGGGTCACGCCCAGCACGCCCGGCACCGCGGCCCCGGTGGCGGAGAGGATCTCGGGCCAGGCGCGCCGGAGCACCAGCCACGCCACCAGCCCGATCACCAGCAGCTTGAGCACCGCCTTGAGCAGGTTGAACAGCGCCTCGACGCTGAACAGCCGCTTGAAGCCGGCCACCGGGTTGATGTGCTCGGCCTTGGGCATGAGCGGCTCGGCGGAGATCACGCCCCGCGCCTGCACTGCGTTCACGAACAGCGTCAGGAGGAACACCCCGGCCAGGAACGGCGCCAGCGCCAGCAGCGTGCTCCGGCCCACCTGCTCCAGGGTCGCGATCGCGACGCCGGCGGAGAGCGGGACCGGGCTCATCCAGTCGGTGCCCTGGCGCACCAGCCGCACGGCATGCCGCGCGAGGGCGGTGCCACCGGCCAGGGCGAGCACGCTGGTCCCGGCGAGCAGCAGGGTGGCCGCCGAGAGCTCCGTGCTCTTGGGGACCCGGCCCTCGCGCCGTGCCTCGTCCCGCCGGCGCGGGGTCGCGGCTTCTGTCTTCTCCTGGCCGTCGTCGCCCGCCATCGCTACCGCACCGGGACCGGGGTGAAGGCGTCGAGCACGTGGCCGACCTGGTCGGCGAGCCCGCCGACCGTGCCGCCCAGGTACTGGGCCAGGAAGGGCAGCGCCGCGCCGAAGGCGACGAGCCCGATGGAGATCGTGATCGGGAAGGCCAGCATCATCACGTTGAGCTGGGGCACCGCCTTGCCGAGGATGGCCAGGGCCAGGTTGGCGAGCAGCAGTGCCACCATCACCGGCGCCGCGGCGCGCACCCCGCCGCTGAACACCACGCTGGCCAGGTCGGCCAGGTCGCGGCCCCCCGCCAGCGTGGGGAACACCTGCCCCGCGGGAATCCGCGCGAAGCTCGCGGCCACCCCCTGGTACAGCGTGAGGTGCCCGCCGAGGGTGAGGTAGATGGTCAGTGCGAAGTAGCCGAGCAGCTGGCCCACGCCGACGGTGGCGCCCTCGGGCAGCGAGCCCAGCGCCTGGCCCAGCGAGAGGCCCATCTGCATCGACATCACCTCGCCCGCCAGCACCACGCCGTGCATCAGCAGCGCGCCGGTGAGCCCGATCGCGAGGCCCAGCAGGGTCTCGCTCCCGAGGACGATGGCCATTGCCAGCTGGTCGTCGGGGAGCGGCGCCACCCGGCCCACGGACGGCAGCAGGATCACCGACAGCAGTACCGCGGCCGCGGCCCGCACGCTGCGCGGCAGCCCCGCCATGGACCAGAGCGGCGCGGTGAGGAACAGGCCACCCACCCGTGCGCTCACCAGCACGAAGGCGGGCCAGTCCTGCACCCCGATGAGCTGGAACAGGCCGGGCGGGTTCACCCGACCAGCCCGGGCAGCAGGTTGAAGGTCTGGGTCAGGTAGCCGACCAGCTCGCGCACCATCCACGGCAGGGCGAACAGCAGCACCAGGCCCACCGCCACCAGCTTGGGGATGAAGGTGAGGGTCTGTTCCTGGATCTGGGTCAGCGCCTGCAGCAGGCTGATGAGGATGCCCACGAGCAGGGCCGTCAGCAGCAGCGGCGCCGACACCATGAGGCCCATCAGCAGGGCGCGGTTGAGCAGTTCGATCGCGAGGCCGGCGGACATGGCGTCAGGTCTGGAAGCCGGTCACGAGCCGCTGGACCACCAGGGTCCAGCCGTCGGCCAGGACGAAGAGCATGAGCTTGAACGGCAGCGAGATCATCACCGGCGGGAGCATGAACATGCCCATACTCATCAGCACCGACGCGACGATGAGGTCCACCACCACGAACGGCAGGAAGATCGCGAAGCCCATCTGGAAGGCGGTGCGCAGCTCGCTGGTCACGAAGGCGGCGGTCACCGTCAGGGTGGGCAGGGCCTCCAGGCTGTCGGCGTTCTCCTGCCCGGTCAGCTCGGCGAACATCCCGAGGTCCTTCTCCCGGGTGTTGGCCAGCATGAATTCCTTGAGCGGGGTGAGCGCCTTCTGGTAGGCCTCCGCCTGGGGCAGCTGCCCGGCGAGGTAGGGCTGGATCGCCTCGGTGTTGGCCCGCTGGATCACCGGCTGCATGACCACGCCGGTCAGCAGCACCGACAGGGCGACCAGCAGCTGCCCCGGCGGGGCGGTCTGGGTCCCCAGGGCGGTGCGCACGAAGTGGAGCACGATGACGATGCGGGTGAAGCTCGTCATCAGCAGGAAGATGGCGGGCAGCAGCGTCATGGCGCCCATGAACACCACCACGCCCACCGCGCCCGACAGCTGCAGCTGGTCGCTGCCCTGCCCGATCGTCAGGCTCACCCGCGGCGCCACCGGCGCCTGCACCAGCTGGGGCCCGGCCTGCGGCCGGGCCGCGGCCTGGGCCGGCAGCGCGTGCGGCAGCAGCAGCAGCGCCACCAGCGGGAGGAAGCGGAGGAACGCGGGCCGGGCCGCGGGCAGCGCCCGGGGGCGGGCCGGGGTGTCGCCCAGCGCGGCGGTGCGGTCCTCGCCTTCGAGCTCGGTGAGCAGCCGGGGCCCTTCCTCGCCCAGTGCCACCACCAGCACCCGGCCGCCCACCTGCACCAGCGCCATCGCGTGGCGCGGGCCAGTGGCGACCCGGCGCAGCAGCCGGAACGGCACCGCGACGGCGCCGTCGGCGGTCGCGGCGCCGGGGACGAAGCGCTTGAGCGCCCACAGCCCCAGGGCCAGCAGGCCCAGCGTCACCAGCAGGGAGGCGGCGGCGCCGAGCATCACACCATCTCCCGCACGGCCACGGGCGCGTCGGCGCCGGCCACGATGCGGGTGATCCGCACCCCGAAGTGCTCCCCGATGACCACCACCTCGCCCTCGGCGAGCTTGCGGTCGGAGACGAAGATGTCGATCGGCTCGCCGACCATCCGGTCGAGCTGGATCACGGAGCCGTTGCCCAGCTCCAGCACCTCCTGCACCGTCATGTGGGTCCGGCCGAACTCGATCGCGACCGGGAGCGAGACGTCGAGCAGCGCGTCCAGCGAGCCGGCCGCGCCGGCCGCCATCGGCGCCCGCGCCGCCGGCTGCTGCGGCAGCTCCGAGAGCGCCGGCGTCTGCGGGGCCTGCGGCGCCGGGCCGCCCTTGGCGCCGCCACCCATCAGCTTGTCAATCTCGTTCTGGTCCATGGCTATACCAGCCTTCCGCGGGAGGCCTTGGGCGCCCCCTCGGGGCGCTGGGGGTGGAGGATGCCGGAGACGCGCAGGCCCACGTAGCGCCGGGTCTGGCCCAGCACGCCGAGGAAGCGGCGCTGCCCGCGGACGTGGAGCTCGACCGGGACGTCGGAAGCGTGGCCGGTGTGGATGACCTGCCCCACCGCCAGCTGGCCGACCTCGCCGGCGCGCAGGTGGAACAGCGGGAAGCGGGCCCGCACCTCGAGCCGCGAGCCGCGCAGCGACTCCTCGATGTGGTGCCGCGCCGCCTCGCGCTCGGCCGGGGAGGTCTTCACCGTGTGGAAGTGCCGGGTGGGCTTCTCCTGCAGGAACGACTCGAGGGAGAGCAGCGGCACGCACATCGTGATCAGGCCCGAGAACGGCCCCGAGCGGACCTCGATGTTGCTCACGAGGACGTTGTCCTCGCGGTTGGCGATCTGCAGCGCGTCGGGGGAGGACTCGAAGCCGGTGTAGCCTGGCTGGAAGCCGAGGTGGTCGGCCCAGGCGTCCTGCATCAGGGCCCAGATCTTGTCGGCCACGCCGCGCACCACGGCCCGCTCCAGCAGCGTGAGCGGGCGCTTGATGTCCTGCGCCTCACCCGGGCCGCCGAACAGGCGGTCGATCAGGTAGTAGGAGAAGTCGGTGCCCAGGTCGAGCACGCCCTGCCCGCCGACCTTGTCCCCCAGATCGTAGACATAGGCGGCGCAGGGCGTGGCCAGCGAGAAGATGAACTCGGCGAAGGTGGCCTGCTCCACGCTCGAGAGCATCACGTCCACCGGGGTCCGCAGCCGCGAGGAGAACAGCGCCTGCAGCGACACCGCGAACCGCTGGTAGATGCCGTTCAGCAGCGCCTGGCGGTCCTTCGCGATCCGCGGCGGGCGCAGGAAGTTGTAGGGAATGACCTCGACCGCCGACTCGTGGACCGCGACCGGCGCGGCGCCCTTGAGCAGGCTGTCGACGTCCTTCTGGGAGAAGACGTCGGCCATCAGCGGCTCACTGGATCACGAACTGGGGAAGGAACACGCGCACCGGCGTCTTGGGACCGACGATCGTCCCCGCCGCGGTGCCGATCTTCTGCTTGAGCGTGTCGCGGATGCCCGGGGCGGTCAGCTGGGCCATGGTCATCCCCTCGAGGATGGTGGTGACCTGGTCCCGCATCTCGACCTCGCGCTCGCGCAGCGCCTTCTGGGCCTCCTCGCTGGCCACCGAGAGGGCCACGCTGACCATCAGGAAGCGGGTGCCCTGCGAGCCCGCCGGGTTCACGATGATGTTGTTCAGCTCGACAAACTTCTTCTCGCCTTCGGCGCCGGCGTGTTCCCCTTCCCCGCCGGCCTCCGCCGTCTCGCCTTCGGTCGCGGCCGAGTCGGCGTGCACCGCCGGCTGCTGCCGCGCGATGATCTTCGGCGCCACCACCAGGCTGGCCACGAGGCCGCCGAGTAGTGCCCCGCCGAAGGTGAGGGCCGCGATCAGCCCGGTCTTCTTCCCCCCGCCCTCCGGCGCCGCGCCCTCGGCCGGTGCCGCCGCTGCTTCCGCCATCGTCCCTGTCTCCCGGTTGAGCCTGGTCCCGGCATGGATGGACCATCCGGGGGCCCTAAGGGCAACCGGCGTACCACCGGACGACGGGTGCGTAAGTGCTTGAGGGACAACGCGCAAGGCGGATCACCAGCACCATGCGGGGAGGGAACAGGAAGAATGTGCCGAGTGCCCGGGGGAGGAGTTGCCGGGCCGGAAAACGGCGCGGGGCGGCGCCTTCGCGCCGCCCCGGGAGGGCCGGACCTCGCTTCGCTGACCGCTCCAGGGTCAGCCCTCCGCCTCCGGACCAGCCGGGGGCCTACCGCTTCAGGTTCACCAGCTCCGTCAGCATCTCGTCGGCGGTGGTGATCACCCGGGCGTTGGCCTGGAAGCCGCGCTGCGCGATGATCATGTTGGTGAACTCCTCCGACAGGTCCACGTTGGAGCTCTCCAGCGCACCCGGAGTGATCGTGGACTGGTTGCTGGTCCCCGAGAACCCGATGATGGCGCCGCCCGAGTTGGCCGACTCCCCGTACATGTTGTTGCCGGCCCGGAGGAGGCCGGTCGGGTTGTTGAACGAGGCCAGGGCGATCTGGGCCAGCGTCTGGTTGACGCCGTTGGTGAAGTACCCGGTGATCACACCCCGGGAGTCCACGCTGATGTCCTGCAGGTTGCCCATCGGGTAGCCGTCCTGGCTCGAGGCCACCGCGTTGGAGGCGCTGGCGAACTGGGACAGGCCGTTGATGTCGCCCAGGACGCCGGAGTCGAGCTGCAGGTCCACCGGAGCGGTCGCCCCGCTGCCCGGGTCGAACTGCAGGCTGTTGGCCCCACCGTTGTAGGCGAAGGTCTCGAGCCGGCCGTCGGTGTCGAAGGTGACGAAGCCGCTGCCGCCGCCGGTGATCGCCGCGGGGGAGGGGACGCTCGCCTGCCACAGCCACCGGTTGGGCGCGGTCGGGTCCTTGGTGAAGGTCATGGACAGACTGATCGGGGTGCCGATCGAGTCGTACACCGTGATCGCGGCCTGGTGGGTCACGTCGCTCGCGGCCTGGCGCTCAACGTAGTTGCTCGGGCGACTGTCGAACACCGCGTTGAAATTCGCGGCTCCGGCGGCACTGGACCGGATATTCACGCCGGTCAGCGCGTTGGCCAGGCCGCCGTCGCCGGTGATGGTCATCGCCCCGGTGGTCGAGTCGATGCCGGCGCCGGTGATGTTGGTCAGGTTGAGGGCGGTGCCGATCGCCGCCAGCAGCTGGCTGTAGGTAGTGGTGCCGGCCACCGCCAGGCTGCCCTGGGGCACCGCCGTCCCGCCCTTGTTGCCGTCCATCAGGATGGTGTTGCCCGCCGCCAGCCCGAGGCTGGCGCCGTTGCCGTCGCGCAGGTCGGTGAGAAGGTCGGTGGCCACGGCGACGTGGCTGAACTGGTCGGTTGAGGCCGACCCGCCGGCCGCCAGCGTGCCGTTGGCGGCACCCAGCGCCTTGAGCAGCGCCGGGTTGGAGCTGTCCAGTTTGAGCGCGATGCCGGCGATAGCGGTGATGTCGATGGCGCCGGTGGAGGCGTTCTGCGCCGCGGAGAGGGTGTTGAATCCGCCCGCCCCGAAGTCATTGTTGATCTCGGCCACCAGGTCGGTGAGCGAGTGGAAGTCGAGCGTGCCGACCCCGGTGTCCGCCTTGACGTAGGTGTAGGTCTTGGTGTTGGTGCCGTCGGTGACGGTGACGGTGGTGCTGTCGGGCACCATGCCGAACACGCCGCCGTTGGTGTTGCCGCTGGCGTAGAGGCCCGCGATGTCCGAGCCCAGGCCGCCGTTGCTGGCCGCGCTCTCCACCGCGTACACCCGGCCCTGGGTCGCCAGGATGGTGCCGAGCGGCTGGGCCCGCGCGTCCAGGTTGCCGGTGAGGGTGACCGACGACGTCGCCCGGGCCGGCGACTTCTTGCCGAACGGCAGCGCGATATCGGTGACCGCCGAACCGGTGGACAGCACGCCGTTGGAGTCGGCGTTGATGCCCTGCACCTTGAAGCCGTTGGCCGGCGAGACCATGCGCCCATTGGCGTCGAGCTGGAAGTTGCCCGCGCGGGTGTAGAAGTGCCGGCTGCCGTCGCTCAGCACAAAGAGCCCGTCCCCCTGGATCGCGAGGTCGGTGTTCTGCCCCGTGGACTCCAGGTTGCCCTGGGAGAAGTTCTGGTCGATGCTCCCGATCTTGCTGCCGAGGCCGATCTGGATCGGGTTCACGCCACCGAGGTCCCCCGGCGGCCGCGACGCGCCCTGCAGCAGCTGGGCGAACGCCTCGGCGAACGTCACCCGGGACGACTTGTACGCCACGGTGTTCACGTTGGCGATGTTGTTGCCGATCACGTCCATCCGGGTCTGGTGGTTGCGCAGACCGGAGACGCCGGCAAAGAGCGACCGCATCATGGTTCGACTACTCCGTCGGTGAAGGGATGATGCGGGCGCGACTCAGGGCGGCCATGGCCGCCGTACCCGCGGGTGCCTGCTCGACCTCGACCACGTTGTCGAGCGGGAACGTCAGGGATCCGGCCTTGAGCACGACGGTGCCACCCAGGAAGGAGACGCCGTCCACGATGCCGGAGGTGTAGGTCTGGACCGGGGTATCGCTCCCGGTGGCGCCGGTGCAGGTCACCTGGTAGGTGTAGGTGCCCGCCGGCAGGTCCCCCAGCGCGAGCGTCTGCCGCCCCGCGTCGCGGAACCCGATGTTCTTCGTCAGCACTTCCTTGCCGCTCTCGTCGTACACCGTGACGGTGGTCTTGCCCCCGCCGGTGCCGAGGTCCACCGTCGCGGTCGCCGGTCCGTCGGCGCTGACCTCGAGCGTGTTCCCCGCCGCCAGCACCTGCCGGCCGATGAACGACGCGCCCAGGTCCGCCTTCATGGCGAGCGTGGTGAGCGCGTTCCCGGCGCTCTGGTTGGTCAGGATGTCCTCGATGTTCTGCATCCGCTCCAGGCTGGTGAACTGCGCCAGCTGGCTGGCGAACTCCTCGGGCTTCGAGGGGTTGATCGGGTCCTGGTAGCGCAGCTGGGTGATGAGCAGCGTCAGGAACTCGTCCTTGCCCAGCTGGGTGCTGCCCTTCCCCGTGGTGCCGCTGGTGGGCTGGGTCTGGGTGGGGCCCGCGGTGAACCGCGGCCCGGAAATCACGTCCGTCATCGGATCTCATCGCCTCCGGCGATCGTTCGGATCGCGCTCGCGGGACCGCTGGTCGGGATGGCGCTGGCCATCCCCGTGGCGATCCCCGTCCCGGCGCCCGCTTCCCTGGCGCTGATCTCCCGGCGGCTGGTCCGTGCCGCTCGTCGAACGAAGGTCGGCGGGTCCCCCGCCCGGTGCCGCCGTCCACGCGGGTGCCGCATCCGCCCGGGCCGCCTGCACCGTCACCTTCGCGTCGGTGAAGCCCTGCCTGACGAGCGCCGCCTGCAGCTCGTCCATCCGCCGTTCCAGCTGCCGGGCCCCCTCCCCGTCCGGCGGGAGGATCGTGGCGCGTACCTGGTCACCTAGCACCGCCACCCGGATGCGCGTCTGCCGTCCCTCGGCATCCGCCAGCTGCAGCGTCACGCGGTCGGCAGCTCCTGCCGGGCGTGACGGCGCCTGCCATGCATCGCGCAGGTTGCGTGCCTCACTCGCAGGCGCGGCGTTCGCCTCACCCCGCGTCGCGGCGGGACGCATCCCGCCACCTTCGACGCTGGTGGAAGCGCGTGCGGTGGCGGCACTTGGCCCATCGCTCGCCGCCGCCGGCTCGCGCGGCGCCGGGTCGCGTCGGTCCGACGCGCGCGCGGCGGCGGCAGGAAGCTCCTGCCGGTCACTCGGAAGAGTTGGGACGTCGGCCGCCACCGGACGGGGGGCCGCAGCCGCGGCACGCAGGCTCCGCGCGTCGGGGGGCGCCGCATCCCGGTCGCCCGGGACCGTCGCCCGGGCCGCGCGGCTCGCCGCCATCGCCGCGCCGAGGACCGCGCGCAACGTCTGCTCCGGGCGTGCAGCCGCCGGGTCGAACCCGGCGGCCGGCTGCGGTCGCACCGCCTGCGGCCTCGGGGCATCGTCCCGGGTCCGCAGCACCGGGCGCGGAAGGGACGGCTCCCGCCGCTCGGCGGTGGCGGGGAGTGTCGGATCCGCCGTCATCAGGGCGGCTGGCGCCTCGGCCTCGGGCGCCATGGGCGTCTCGTCGGTTCCGGCACGGGTCGGCTGCGCCGGCGGCCGGTCGCCGCCCAGCCGCACCCGCACATCGCGGATCTCGGCATCACCCAGGATCTCCCCGAGCGACTGCAGCAACTCGCCCAGCGCCGCCTGCCCCGCCGCACGCGCGGCCTCGATGGCCGCGGGCACGGTGGTCTCGATGGGTGCCGGTGCCGCCATCGCTGCGGCGCCCGGATCGGGAAGGAGGCGGGTCGACCCGCTGCCTACAACCGTCCCCGGGGTCCGCGTGGAGCTGTCGGGGCGGCGCGGCGCGTCGGCGTCCGCGAGGGCGGTCGAGGAAGCCACCTCCGGGCCCTGCGCCGTGTCTGTCGCGGGCGCCGGAGCCGACATCGCCGAGGGCCGGCTGGCATACATGGAAGCACCGAGCATCCCGATCGTCACCGGCGATTCGGCCGGCGCCGCGTCGCGCACGCGGGAGGGCGTCCGCGGCCGGACGGATTCCGTGCGGCCGCGATCGTCCCGTCTGGCGGCCGCCGGGTCCGCCCGTTCGGGCGACGCCAGGCTTGCTGCCGGCGCAGTGGCGGGGAGCGCCGGCGCGATCGACTGTCCGGCTGCGTCCACCGGCGGGAGATCGGGCGCGGGGTCGCTCGCGTCCGTCTCCTCGCGCCGAGGTGCCTCGGGTTCCGCCGTCGGCTTCGCCGGCGTGCGTGCCTCCGGCGCGGCGACTCCCGCTACGCCGTCGGCGGGCAGCGCCGGGGGCGTCACGACACCGGCGGTCCGTCGCCCTTCGGGCCGGGAGGACTCCCGCGCCTCGCCATCGCGCGGAATCAGCCGGAGGCCGTGTCCCGCCAACGGTGCCGCCGCATCGCCGTTGACCCGATCGGGAACGAGCCGCGGCTGCGTGGTCCGGCCATCCCCCATCCCGCCGGTGGCCGCGCTCCCGGCCTCCTTCGGGGCGGCCGGATCCTGGCCCGCCATCAGCGCCGGGGCCGTTGCGACCGGCGCTTCGAGCTCGACGGGCTGCGGTGCAACGGTGCCGGAAGCCTTCGGAGCCGGTGCTGGCGTCGCTGCGACGGGCCCCACGGATGGCGCCCTCGCCTTCGCGATCGTGCCGGGATTGGCCACGAGTGCCGGGGCCCGGGCCGCGGGGGCGTCACCTTCGGAGACCACCGCCTCGGATCCATCGGCCGCCGGTGTCGTTCCTTCAGTGGACGCCTGCTCCGTGCCACCCTCCGACTCCGCGCCGGCCGCGACGTCCCCTGCCGTTCCATCCGGCAGCAGGACCACGGTCGGAATGACCGGGGCGGGGACCGGCAGCGGCAGGGCCCCGGCCTGCATCGCCGCGGTCAGGGCGGCGGTGAAGACGGCGGGATCCTCGGGCGACGGTGTCGCCGGGGCGGGATCGGCCGCGGGCAGGCCGGCGAGCAGGCTGATGGGACTGGTCACTTCGCGTCGTCCTTCGGCTTGAGCAGGCGCCGGCTGAGCGCGGCGGCCCGTTCCTTCGGGAGGTTGGTCAGGAAGTCGGCGGCCTGGCGCGGACCCACTGCCCGCAGGATGCCCTCGACTTCATCGTCGGTGAGGTACGCGAGCACCTTGGCCGCCTCCGGCGCCTTCATCGCCGAGAGCACCCGGGCCACCTGCTTGTTCGCCGCGGCCTTCGCGGCCGGGTCCACCGGGGGCGGGCCGCGCCGGGCCGACGACGCCGGCGCCGGTGCGGCCCCGCTCGGCGCCGCCGCCATCGCGGTGGTGCTGTCGTGCGGCGGGCTCGCGGCCGAGTCTCCGGCGGCCTTCCCCGCGGCGGAGTCCCCGGCGGCGAGGGTGTGCCGGGCACTGTCGGCATGGGTCGAGTCGTGCGCGGCACTGTCGGCATGGGTGGAGTCGGGCGCGGCCGGCGGGGGCGCGGTCTTCACCAGGTACGCGGTGGTACCGGCGGTGGAGACCAGGAACGCGACCAGCGCGAAGAGGATCGCCTTCTTCATCCCTGATCCCTCGACTGGCCCTGGGCGCGCTGCAGGCCGGTCTCGTCGCTGGCCCGCTGTTCATCGCGGGAGAGCTCCTCGCCCCAGGCTTCCTTCCGGTGCTCCCGCAAGCGTTCGATAACCCGCCGGGCCATCCGCGCCTGCTCGAACTGGTGCCGTTCCCGCTCCACCTGTTCCAGGCTCTTCTCGTGGTCGGCGGCGAGGTCCCGCAGCTTCTCGCTGAGGGCGTCGATGGTGAGCTCGAGGTTCTGCAGCGTCCCGGCCTGCGACAGCTCCCGCGGGGTGGTGCTGAACTGCTCCCGCGCCTCGGCCAGGCGGGCCTCACCCGCCTCGGCCGCGGCCCGGCGATCCTCCTCCTCCCGTAGCGCACGGGCCAGGGCCCGGGCCTGCTCCCGCTCCGCCATCTCGCGCAGCTGGAGCACCCGGTCCAGCCGGAAGCTGAACCGCTTCATGCGGGCCTCGCGCCGAGCATCGCGCCGGCGCGCTGCGCGATCGCCGCGAGCCGGTGCCGGGTCTCGTCGTAGGAGCTGCCGTCCTCGGCGCGCTGGCGGAGGAAGTTCAGGGTCTCGTCCCGCAGCTGGAGGGCGGCGTCGGCCAGGCGGTCGGCGCCGGGCTTGTAGGCGCCGACGGCAATCAGGTCCTCATTGGCCCGCCACGCCGCCTCCAGCTTGAGCAGCGTGTTGGCCGCCTCCAGCTGGTCCGGGGCGATGACCTGGTCGCGCACCCGGCTCACGCTGTCCAGCACGTCGATCGCCGGGAAGTGCTTCTGCGCCGCCAGCTTCCGGGTGAGCACGATGTGCCCGTCGAGGATCGAGCGGGCGGCGTCCGCCACCGGTTCGTTGAAGTCGTCGCCCTCGACCAGCACCGTGTACAGCCCGGTGATGGTGCCGCGCCGGGCCGCGCCGGCCCGCTCCAGCAGCCGCGGCAGCTGGGCGAAGACCGAGGGCGGGTAGCCCTTGGTGGTGGGCGGCTCGCCCACGGAGAGTCCCATCTCGCGCCACGCCATGCAGACCCGGGTGACCGAGTCCATCATCAGCAGCACGTCGCGGCCGGCGTCGCGGAAGTACTCGGCGATGGCGGTGGCGACGAAGCTCCCGGTGGCGCGGATCACGGCGGGCTGGTCGCTGGTCGCGACCACCACCACCGAGCGCCGCAGCCCCTCGACACCCAGGTCGCGTTCGATGAACTCGCGCACTTCGCGGCCGCGCTCGCCCAGCAGCGCGATCACGTTCACGTCGGCGGTGGTGCGCCGCGCGATCATGCCGAGCAGCACGCTCTTGCCGACCCCTGAGCCGGCCATGATCCCGATCCGCTGCCCGCGGCCGAGGGTGATCAGCCCGTCGATGGCGCGCACCCCGGTGCCGAGCGGCCGCTCGATGCGGCTGCGCTCCAGCGGGTGCGGCGGTTCGGCGGAAAGGGCGTAGCGGGTGGAGGGCCCGATCGGGCCCAGCCCGTCGATAGGCCGGCCGAGGCCATCCACCACCCGGCCCACGAGGGCGTCGGCGACGCGCACATCGAGCGCGCGGCGCAGCGGCCGCACCGTCGCGCCGGGGTGGATGCCCTCGAGGTCGCCCAGCGGCATCAGCAGGACGCCCCGCTCGTGGAAGCCGACCACCTGGGTCGTAACCCGGGGCTTGCCCTGGCTCTCGATGCGGCAGAGCTCGCCCAGGGCGACATCGAGGCTGGAGGCCTCGACCACCTGGCCGATCACCCGGGTCACCCGTCCGTGCACCGCGAAGCGCGGCGCCTCGGTCACCCGCTGGGCCGCCTGCTCCGCCCGCTCCGCGAGCGACAGCGCATTCCCGCCCGGCCGTTCAGTCATCGCGCATCTTCTGGTAGAGCTCCTTGAGGGCCAGGTCCACCCGGCCATCCACCACGCGGTGCGGGGTCTCCAGGGTGCAGCCGCCCCGCTCGATCGTCGCATCGGCCAGCCACTGCAGGTCGGCGGCGCGGCCGTCGCTGCCCGGCAGCCCGAACTGGCTGCGCAGCGCGGCGAGATCCTCGGGGTTCAGGTGGATGTCCACCCGGGAGCCCACCGGGAACGCCTCCAGCCCCTTCTGCACCAGGTCGCGCACGATGGTCGGGTCCACGGTGACCTCGCGCTGTACCAGCTGCCGCGCCACCGCCAGCGCCAGGAGGTACACGCTGTCCTCCAGCTCCCGCACCACCCCGAGGCGCGCGGCGTCCATGGCCTCGGCGGTGGAGACCAGCAGGCCCGCCGCCCGCTTGAGCGTCCGGTTGGCCTCGTCCATCGCCTCGGCCCGGCCCTGCGCATGGCCCCGGGTGAACGCCTCCTGCACCCGGTCGGGCCCCTCGGGCGCCTCGGCCGGCCCCGGGCCGCCCCGCTGGCCCGCGAGGTCGGGGAGCGGCCAGAGCGAGAAGGTCGCGATCGCCGGCGCGCCGGCGGCTTCAGGTGATGAGCTCGTCATCGCCACCGCGGCCGCCGAGCACGATCTCGCCGGCCTCCTCGAGGGTGCGGACCGCGGCGATGATGCGCTGCTGCGCCGCCTCGACGTCCTTCACCCGGACCGGGCCGAGGAACTCCATCTCCTCCTGCAGCGCCTGCGCGGCGCGCTCGGACATGTTCTTCATGATGTGCTGCCGCAGCTCCTCGCTCGCCGCCTTGAGCGCCAGCGCCAGCTCCTTGCTGTCCACGTCGCGCAGGATCCGCTGCATGGACTTGCCGTCGAGGCTGGTCAGGTCCTCGAAGGCGAACATCAGGTTGGCGATCTGCTGCGCCAGGTCGTGGTTGCGCTGGGTGATGGACTCGATGATCGCCTTCTCCACCGAGCCGCTGGCCAGGGTCAGCACCTTGGCCACCGCCGCCGGGCCGCCGGAGAGGGTCATCTCCTGCGACAGGGTGAGGTCGGTCTTGCTGGAGAGCCCCTGCTCCACCACCGCGACCATGTCCGGCGCCACCTTCTCCATCCGGGCGACGCGGTACAGCACGTCGCTGGCGAGGTCGGTGTCCATCACCTCGATGACCGCCGCCGCCTGCTTGGTCTCCAGGTGGGCCATGATGAGCGCCAGGGTCTGCGGGTGCTCCCCCCGGAGCACCGACAGCAGCACCTCCGGCGCCGCCTTCTTGAGCTTCTTGAGGCCGGTGTCGGTGAGCTGCTCCTTGATGCGCTCCAGGATCTGCTTGGCCCGGCCCGCCCCGAACGACTGCTCCAGGATCTCCTGGGCCCGCATCAGGCCGCCCTCGGACAGCGACTGCACCGCACGCGCCACCTGGCGGTACTCCACCAGCACGCTCTCGACGGTACGGGTGTCGGCGAGCGGCATGGCGGCGATCTCGCGCGAGACCACCTCCACCTGCTCCGGGGCCAGCAGCTGCATGACCTTGGAGGCCACCTCGGTGCCGAGCGACATGCACAGCACCGCCGCCTTCTGGGCGCCGGAGAGCGGGTCGCGTTCCGTGGCGGTTGCCATCAGGCGTCCTGGGTGAGCCAGGCCTTGACCACCGAGGCGGCCATCTCCGGCCGCTGGGTGGATTCCGCCTGGACCTCATTCTTGAGCCTGGTGGTGGCCGCGGAGAGCGCCGGCACCTTCACCGGCGGGAGCTCGGGCTCCGGCTCGGCGAGGCTGCTGCCTCGGGCCAGGCTCCCGCCCGCCTCGGCCCCGCCCCCCACGCTGCCGCCCCCGCGGGCGGCGGGGGCGGGCTTGAGCACCTTGAGCGCGAGCAGGAAGGCGAGGAGGATCCCGATCAGGCCCACCACCGGGCGGCTGAAGCGCTCCGCCACCACCAGGACCGTCTCGGTGGTGCCGCCGCCGCCGGACTGGCTGTCGGCCACCGCGACCACCGGCTCGAACGGCAGCGCACTCACCGTGATCCGGTCGCCGCGGGTGGAGTCAATGCCGATCGCGTCCCGCACGATCTGCTCGTAGCGCGGCAGCTCCTGCGCCACCGGCGTCCCCGGCGCGATCCGCTCGATCGCCTTCTGGTCGATCAGGACCGCGACCGTCAGCCGCTCGATCTGGCCCGGGCTGCCGGTGACCCGCTCCACCACCCGGCTGTTGAGGTAGGTGTTGTTCACCACCGTGGAGTTGCCGCCCTCGAGGCTGTCGGCCCCCGTGACCTCGCTCCGCTGCTCGTTCTGCAGCACCGCGCCGTCGGGGTTGTAGCTCTCGCTGGTGGTCTCCTTCTGGAGGTGGTTGAGCCGGGCGTTCACCGTCACCTGCGACCCGCCCGCCCCCAGCACCGTCGCCAGCATCCGCTCGGCGCTCTCCGCCAGGTAGTGCTCCATCCGGCTCTGCTGGTCGAGCTGGCGCGAGGTGAGCCCGCCGGCGGCGGGATCGTTCGGCGCCGAGAGCAGGCGGCCGTCGGCGTCGAGCACCGCCACCTGGTCGGCGGAGAGCCCGGGCACCGCGTTGGCGACGAGGTAGGTGATGCTCGCCACCTCCTCCCCGCCGAGCGCCTGGGTCCCCCGCGGCACCACCACCACCGAGGCCTTGGCCGGCCGCTCCATGCGGCGCAGCGGGCTCGTCTCCGGCAGCCCGAGGTGCACCGAGGCGCGGGCGATGCCGTGCAGCTGCTCCAGGGTGCGCGCCAGCTCGCCCTCGAGGGCCCGGCGCTCCAGGGTGCGCATCTCGCTGTCGGTGCGGCCCCAGTTGGGCCCGTCGAGCAGCTCGTTGCCCGGCTTGCCGCCCTCGGCGCGGATCCCCTCCTTGGCGATCGCCACCCGGGCCTGCGCCATCGTCGTCGCCGGGACGAGGATCTCGGTGCCGCCGCTGGCCAGCTCGTAGCGGATGCCGCCCTTGGCGAGCGCGTCGGCCATCGCCGCCGCGTCGCGCAGCTCGAGCCCGCGGTACAGCGTAACCAGCGCCGGCTGGTCGGCGTACTGCCAGGCGGTCCACATCAGGACCAGCGCGACGACCAGCGCGCCAAAGGCGAGGAACCGGCGGGTGCCGTTCAGGTTGCGCACGCCGTCGATCATGCCGGGAGGAAGGGCGCTGGTCATCGGTCGGGACGGTCCGGGGAAGTCGTCGGGTCTCGGGAATCAGGCCGGCGCCCCCGCGAGGGCGCCGGGCCGGTCAGATCTGCATGTTCATCACCGTGCGGTACGCATCGGTGACCTTGTTGCGCAGTTCCACCAGGAACTCGAGCGCGATGCCCGCCTCCTCGCTCGCGGCCATCACCTGGTGCAGTTCCACCGGCTCGCCCCGGACGAAGCGCCCGATCAGCGTGGTGGCGTCCT
>CAZYIV010000085.1:0-16414 GCA_964647615.1 uncultured Gemmatimonadaceae bacterium
GGATGCCGATCTCGCGGGTGCGCTCGTTCACCGACATCAGCATGATGTTCATGATCACGATACCGCCCACCACGATCCCGATGCACACCACCGCGGGGATGGCGGTGAAAAGCCAGCCGGTGAGCTGCTTCCAGAAGGCCACCACGCTGTCCGCCTTGTCCACCGTGAAGTCATCTTCCTCGGCGGGGTGCAGCTGGTGCGCCAGGCGCATCGCCTCCTCGGCGCGGGCCATCGCGCCGTCGAGTTCGCTCGCCTCGGCCATCTTCACCGAGACCACGGTGGTCTTGCGGCGGCCGTAGATGGACTCGAAGGTGCTGTACGGGATCAGGGCGAATCCGTCGAACGACTGGCCCAGCACCCGGCCCTTGGGCGCGATCACCCCCTTCACCGTCACTTGCATGCCCCCTAGCCGCACCCGCCGGCCGATGGCCCGCTCCGGCGGGCCGAACAGCTTGTCGGCGATGTCCGCGCCGAGCACCACCACCGGCCGCCGCTCGGTGATGTCCGGGTCGCTGAGGGGCTCTCCCGCCGCGAAGCGGTAGTCCTGCACCAGCTGGTAGGGCGGGGTGACCCCGAAGATCAGCACGTCGCCCACGGTCCGGTTGCGGTAGATGACGTCGCTCATCGGGGTGGGCCAGCCCGATTGCAGCGACACCGCCACCGCCTCGGGAATGGCCCGCCGCACCACCTCCGCGTCGGCCCGGGTGATGCGCGGGCGGCGGTTGATGGCCTTGATCTGCTCGTCGTCGAGGAAGCCGGGGGCGATCGGGGTCCGGCGCACCTGGAAGGCGTTGGTCCCGATCATGGACGCCATCAGGTTGTCCTTCACGTAGGCATTCATCCCCTGGATGATGGCGACAACCACCACCAGGAAGCCCACCGACACGATGATGCCGAGCAGGGTGAAGAAGGACCGCAGTTTGGCGCTGTTGATCGACTGGAGGGCGAGGCGGAAGGCTTCAGCAAGCGGCATGGCGGTAATCTACCACGGTCGGGCGGGGGCCGCCCCGGGGGCCGCCCCGCCCGCGGGGTGTTCATTCGTAGCGCAGGGCCTCGACCGGATCGAGGCGGGAGGCCTTGCCGGCGGGATAGAGGCCGAACACGATCCCGGTGATGGTCGAGGCCAGGACCGCGACCACCACCGACCACAGCGGCACGGCGGCGGGGATCGGGGTGAGATGGTTAACCGCATAGGCGATCAGCCCACCCAGCAGCATGCCCACCACTCCGCCCACGAGCGTCAACGTGGCCGCCTCGACCAGGAACTGGAACATGATCTCGCGCCGGGTCGCCCCCAGGGCCTTGCGGACCCCGATCTCCCGGGTGCGCTCGGTCACCGAGATCATCATGATCGCGACCACGCCCACGCCGCCCACCATGAGGCCCACGCTGGAGAGTACCAGCATCACCAGGAAGAATCCCTGGGTCACGCTGTTGAAGCTGTCCAGCAGCTTGTCCTGGCTGACCAGGGAGAAGTTGTTCTCCTGGGCCGGCTTGAGTCCGCGGTAGGCACGTATCGCCGCGGTGACCCGGTCCTGGGCCTCCGCCACGCTCAGTTCGGGCTCCGGAATCACCGCGAACTGCATCCAGCCCTTCCAGTAGTTCGCGATCTTGGTGAAGGTGGAATGCGGGATGCCGATGTAGGGCGAATCGGAGTCGCTGAACAGGCTCTTGGGCTCGCTGTAGAGCCCGATCACCTCGAAGGGTTCGCCGTACACCTTGAGCCGGCGCCCGATGGGATCGAGCCCGGGGAAGAGGTCCTGCGCCATCCGGTCGTTGATCACGGCCACCCGGCCGTTGGCGGCATACTCCAGCGGCGTGAAGTTGCGCCCGGCCACGATGGTGCCGCCCTGGGTCAGGATCCAGTCGGGACTGAGGCCCAGGATGTTGACCCCGCTCAGGTTGTGGCCCTCGGCGGCGACCGGGCCGCCGGACTGCTCCTGCCACGAGACGCTGCGGATGCCGGGCACCTGCTCCAGCATCTGGGCCTCGTCCACGGTGAGCCAGGGATTCCGGCGCCAGGGGGACATCTCGTCGGAGCCGTCGCTCACGTGGATGCCAGCCTGGAAGTAGCGGAACACGAAGAACGTCTTGGGGCCCAGGGTCTCCAGCTGGGCCGCGACGCTGCGGTTGATGCCGGTGATCGCGGCGGCCATCGCGATCACCACCATCACCCCGATGGCGACCCCGAGGATGGTGAGGGCGGCGCGCACCTTGCTGGCGCGCAGCGAGTCCAGCGCGATGCCGATGCCTTCGAAGACGCGGCCCAGGGACACGGGACCCCCTATTCGGCCCGCAGGGCGGTGATGGGGTCCAGCCGGGAGGCCCGGCTGGCGGGATACACACCGGCGGCCATGCCGACCAGTACGCCGAGCGCCACCGCCAGGCCGATCGACCAGGGCGCCACGGCCGCCGGCAGCGGGGTCAGGGCCCGCACCGCGAAGGCCAGCCCGATCCCGGTACCGATCCCGAGGGCGGCGCCCACGGTGGAAAGGGTGGCGCTTTCGATGATGAACTGGGCCATGATGTCCCGCCGCTTGGCGCCGAGCGCCTTGCGGATCCCGATCTCGCGGGTGCGCTCCGCCACCGCCATCAGCATGATGTTCATGATCACGATCCCGCCGACGACCAGCGAGATCGCCACCAGGCCGGGCAGCGCGGTGAACAGCACCCGGCTGATCTTGGCCCAGCCCTCGAGGGCACCCTTGCTGTTCTGGAGGTCGAAGTTGTCCTCCTGGGTCGGCTTCAGCCCGCGCCTGGTCCGCATCAGGGCCTCGGTCTCCGCCATGGCCGCGAGCATCTGCTCCGGATTGGCGGCCTTGATCTGCAGCTCGTCGAGCACGTTCAAGGGGCAGATGTAGCGCCGGGCCGGGGCGCGGAACGGCATCACGGCGAACTTGTCCAGCGAGATCCCGAACAGGGTGCCGCGGCGGGCGGCCACCCCGATGACCCGGTAGGGCAGGCCGCGGATCGTCACCACCTTGCCCAGCGGCTCCAGGCCGCCGAACAGCTTCTCGCCGATCTCGCTGCCGACCACCAGCACCGGCGCGCCCACCCGCACCTCCTGGGGCGTGAAGATCCGTCCCGACGCGATGTCGATGTTCTTGATCGCGAAGTACGTCGGTTCGGTGCCCTGCAGGTCGATGTCCTTCACCTCTTTGCCGTTGTAGCTCAGGGTCATGCGGTCGGAGCAGTACCGGGCGAAGATCGCCGGGGTCTCCAGCCGCTGGGTGACATAATCCGCGTCGTCGTAGCTGATCCGGGGCCGGCGCATCCAGCCGCGCCAGGTCTCCTCGGTGACATTGCCGGTGTTGATCCCCGGCTGGCGCCGGAGGGTAAACGTGTTGAGGCCGATCAGCTTGTTGGCGAACTGGTCTTCCATGTACACGTTCATGCCCTGCACCACGGACACGACCGCGATCAGGAATGTCACCCCGATCAGCACCCCGATCAGGGAGAAGAAGCTCTTGAGCTTCTGGGTCGCGATGGTCCGGAACGCCATCCGGACCGCCTCGAAGAGGGGCATCTCAGGCCGCGCGCTGGTTCATGGTGTCGGAGTCCAGCCGCCCGTCCCGCAGCACCACCACCCGCTCGGCATGGGCGGCGATGGACGGCTCGTGGGTCACCAGCACGATGGTCTGGCCCTCGCGGTGCAGGTCGCCGAAGACCCGCATGATCTCCTCGCTGGTGGTGCTGTCCAGGTTGCCGGTGGGCTCGTCGGCCAGCAGGATGCTGGGACGGTTCACCAGCGCCCGGGCGATCGCCACCCGCTGCCGCTGGCCGCCGGAGAGCTCGTTGGGCCGGTGGTGCATCCGGGAGGCGAGCCCCACCCGGGTCAGCGCCTCCTCCGCCCGCTGCCGGCGCTCCCGCGCGGCGATGCCGGCGTAGATCAGCGGCAGCTCCACGTTGTGCAGCGCGGTGGCGCGCGGCAGCAGGTTGAACGTCTGGAACACGAACCCGATCTCGCGGTTCCGCACCCGGGCCAGGGCATCGTCCGACAGCCGGGAGACCTCCTGGCCGCTCAGCCAGTAGGCCCCCGCGCTCGGCGTGTCGAGGCAGCCGATCAGGTTCATGAAGGTGGACTTGCCCGAGCCCGAGGGCCCCATGATCGCGACGTACTCGTTGCGCCGGATGGTGAGCGTCAGGCCGCGCAGCGCCTGCACCCGCTCGGCGCCCATCAGGTACTCGCGGGCCAGGTCCTCGACGTGAATGACCCGGTCGCTCATGCGCCCTTCCCCTTGGTGGTGTCGGGGCTGGTATCCCTGACCTTGGTGCTGTCCTTGAGGTCGCGGATCGCCTGGTAGGTGCCGGAGACGATGGTCTCACCCTCCTTGAGGCCCTCCAGCACCTCGAAGTACTCGTCGCCGGCGATTCCGACCTTCACCGGCCGGAACATCGCCACCCCGTCGTTCACCACGAACACCCCCTCCACGTCCTTCTTCGCCCGGGCCGCGGCCGAAGTGTCGGTGCGGGACTCCGCGGACATCTCGTTGGGGACCTTCTGGTGCTCCCGCACCGTGAGCGCGATGATCGGGATGCTGAGCGCGCCCCGGCGGGTGTCGGTGACGATCCGCGCCGTGCACGACAGGTCGGGCCGGATGTCGTGCGGCGGGTGGGTCAGGGTCACCTCGACATCGAAGTCCACCGCCCGGTCGTTGGAGCCGGAGGCGGTCTGGGTGGAGGTGAGCTGGGCGCTGTTGCTGATCTTGGTCACCCGGCCCACGAAGGTGGTGTCGGGGAAGGCGTCGATCGAGACCTCGACCGAGTCGCCGTCCGCCAGCCGGACCACGTCGGTCTCGTCCACCTGCACCTTGGCCAGGATCACCGAGAGGTCGGCAATCGTCATCAGCAGGCCCACGTCCCGGGAGAAGGTGCCCGGCACCGCGACCTCGCCCTCCTCGACCGCGAGCCGGGTGATGCGGCCCGAGATCGGGGCGGTGATGCGGGTCTTGCGGAGGTTGTCCTGCGCCTCCTGCAGGCTGGCGCGGGCCTGGTCGAGGCCGGCCTGGCTCGCCTTGGTGTTGGCGACCGCGACGTCCCACGAGGTCTGCGCCTGCTCCACCGATTCCTCGGTGATGAGGCTGGAGTTGGTCTTCTTGAGCTCCAGCGCGCGGTCGAGGGCGCGGCGGGCCTGGTCCTGGTTGGCCTTGGCCCGGAGGTAGTCGCTCTGCGCGCTCGCCACCAGCGCCTGGCCGCGGCTCACCGCGGCCTCGTAGATGGCCGGGTCGATCTGCAGCAGGAAGTCACCCTTGCGGACCACATCGCCTTCCTTGACGGCGATCTTCGTGATCCGGCCCTGGATGTCGGAAAGGACGTCCACCTGGAGGTCGGGCTCGATCCGGCCGCTGGCCGTGACCACCGCCGTCAGGTCGCGGGTCCCCACCTTGTCCATGCGGACGTCGACGCCCTTCTTCTTGCCCTTGGCGGCGCCGAGGGCCAGGATGCCCCCCACGACCACCACCAGCAGGGTGGCGAACAGTCCGAGCTTCATGCGACGCGACATCGGTGCGATCCTTTGCTGGAGACGAGCTTACGGACGGAGCGGCCGGCCCACCGCCGCCTCGAGCGCGGCGATGGCCTTGTGGTAGTCATAGATCGAGGTGACGTAGTCCCCCTCGGCTCGCTGGACGGCGTTCTGCGCATCGGAGACCTCGAGCGCGGTGCCGCTGCCCAGCCGGTACCGGTCCTGCGCCAGGCGCAGCTGGTCCCGCGCCGCGTCCCGGCTGGCGCCCTGGACGGCGATGGCCTTGTAGGCCGTCCCCAGCGCCAGGTAGCGGCTGTGTACGTCGGTCTCCACCTGGAGCCGCTGGGCCCGGACCGACTCGTCGGCGTCCTGCGCCTGCTCCCGGGCCTGCTGCAGCCGGAGCGAGCGGCCGAAGCCGGTGAAGATCGGCAGCGAGATCGTCAGGCTGGCGCCGAAGGGCTGCGCCGTGAAGTCGAACGGGAACTTGTTGTTGGCGCTGACAACGGCCCGGCGGCTCGCCGGGGTGAGCTGCAGGGTGTTCGGGTCCAGTCCCGCCCCGGCATAGCAGCCGCTGGTGGTGCTGAGCGGGGCCAGCCCGGCGCCCACCCGGAGCGAGTCGTTGGTGATGCAGGAGGTGGCCGAGCCGAGCGCGCCCGCGCGCGCCTGGGTGAGCAGCAGCCCGTTGTCGGTCTGCTCCTGGGTGAAGCCGCTCCAGCCGGCGCGCACCGACAGGCTGGGCAGGAACGCGGTCTTGGCCGAGGTCACGCCCACGTCGGCGGCGTGGCGGCGGGCCTCCAGCGCCCGCAGCGCCGGGTTCTGCTCCCGCGCCTGGCCCAGCAGCACGTCGAGGTCGTAGCCCGGCTCGGTCACGGGGAAGGAATCGCTCAGCGCGATCGCCTCCACCCCCACCGGCGGCGACACGCCGATCCGGCGGAACAGCTCCAGCTTCGCTTCGTTGTTGGCCTGCACCGCGCGGAGCAGGGCCACGTCGGCCTGGGCCTTCTGCACCTCCGCCTGCCGCACCTCGATCAGCGTCCCCTGGCCGACCCGGTACTTCGCGTTGGCGAGGTCGAGGAAGTTCTGGTTCCGCTCCACCTGCTGCCGCGCCACCGCGACCTGCGCCGCCGCCTGCAGCGCGGTCAGGTACTGGTCGGTGATCGAGAACCGGAGCGAACTGGTCTCGTTCCCGATGTCCTCGTTCACGGCCTTCAGGTTGGCCTTCTGTTCCCGCGGCGCCAGCAGCCGGGCGCCGTCCAGCTGCCACGACAGCCCGGCGCTGTAGCTCGAGCCGACCACCGCCGACGTCTGCCGGGTGAAGCCCTGGCCGAAGTTGGCCTGTCCCGAGCCGGTGTAATCCATGCCACCGTTGACCGACGCGCTCGGCAGCAGCCCGCCGTAGGCGTTCCGGAGCTGCCACTTGGCGGTCGCCGCATTGTTGAGCCGCTGCAGGAAGAGCGGATTGTGGTTCTGCGCCTGTGCCAGCGCCTCGCTCAGGCTCAGCGTCGCGGCCGTGGGGACCGAATCCTGGGCGGCCAGCGGGACAGGCAGGGCCAGTACACACGCGATCAGCCAGCAGCGTCGCATTGCATCGTCCTGTGGGTGATGTGAATCACGGTTGCCCCGCTTACGGCGAGGGCGGCGGCGGAGTTTCAGGATGGTACGAGAGGCTATTCGCGCCGCCGTACCGCGTCGAGGCCAAGGGATGGGAGGCTGATGCGCTGCAGGTCCCCCCGGTCGCCGAGCCGGATCTCACCGGCCACGTCCCCGGTCAGGGTCACCACGGTGCCGCCCCCGGGGAGGGCCCCGCGCTGGACCGTCACCGTCAACCGGCGCCCCGTCCCCGGAACGAACGCCGGAACGGTCGTGGGGGTTTCCGTGGCCATCGCGGCGAGCTGGAGCAGGGGGGCGAAGGCACTGTCCGCCAGCAGGACCAGGGCGGCGCTGCCGGGGACCTCCCGCGCCTGCTCCTTTCCTTTCTCCACCCGGCGGACCGTGAGCCGGTTCCGCTGCAGGACCGCGTAGACCTCGCCCGACCCCGCCGGCCCCTGGTAGGCCCGCTGGTAGGCGAGCCCTCCTGCGAGGGAGCGCTCCAGGGTGATGGTGAACTCGCGCGGCGGGCGGGTGCCCGGATAGACGGTGTGGGCGGTGATGCGGATCGTGCTGTCGGAGGTGGTGACGCGGAAACTCTCCCCGCCGATCTCCCGGGCCCCGCTCTGGATCACGAGCGTCCCTTCATCGGCGGACTGTGCCGCGATCCCTGCGGCCGGAACCACCGGGCCAAGCAGCGTGGCAGCAAGCGTGGCCAGCGTGCGCATCCTCATGGCAGAGAAGAATATAGTGACTAATTTCCCGGCCATGCGGCATAGCTCTGCACTCTCTGCACGCCTGATTCCGGGGGCCGGCCTGGCCGGGATCGCCGCCGCGGCCGAGTGGTTGCGGACCCCGGCGCCCGGCTGGGCCTGGGTGCTGCTGGCCGGAGGCCTGCTGCTGCTCGGGCTGGGGTGGCGCTGGGGAACCCGTGCACGGATGGTCGCCGTGGGGCTGATGCTGCTCGGGGCGGTGCTCTTCCTGGCCGACCGGCACCTCGCCCGGTTCGATGCCGACTGGGCGGCTGAACGCGAGGCCCGGGTCAGCCGCGCCTTCCAGCGGTTGAGTGGCGAGCTCCGGGCCGCGTATGAGACCACCGACCGGGCGGCCCAGCGGGCCGTCCAGCTCGCCGACGGCGACCGCGCCGCGGCCTTCGCCGCCCTCGATCGCGACCTCCCCCGCGATGGCGCTGAGACGGCCGTCGCGATCCTCGAGTCCACCGGCGTTCCCTGGGCGTGGGCCGGCCGGCACCGGCTCGCGCCCCGGGTCGAGGGCGCCGCCGTGGAGGCCCGGCTCACCCGCTTCTATGGCACCCTCGAGAGCCGGCGCATCAGTCCCGGCGGGCGGGTCGTGGTCGCCTCCACCCTGGTCTGGGCGGACTCCTCGGTGCCACGCGCGGACCGGAGCCTTGCCGCGCGCTTCGGGGCCGCGGCCGGGGTCCAGCTCCGGATTTTCGCGCCGGGTGAGGCGCCGCCCAGGGCGGATCTCTTCGACTACACGGTGCCGGGGCCCACCGGAGACCGGCCCCTCTTCAGCCTCCAGCCGGTGCCGCCGGACCAGGCGGCGGCGGAGCGGGACGCGCTGCACCGGGCCGGCGGCTGGGTGGCCTGGGGCCTCGCGGGGTTGCTGCTGCTCACCCTGCTCACCGCCAGCGGAACGCCGGCGCGCATCGCCGTCCTGCTCGCCACGGTCTGGGCCACCCTCCGGGCACCGCTCGGCGCGGCGCTCGGCGCCGACGCACTCTTTTCTCCCGCGACCTTCTTCCGCGGCGCGCTGCGGCCGGTGACGGAATCGGCGGGTCACCTGCTGGTGACCGGGGTGGCGGCGCTGCTGCTCGCGCTCTGGCTGTGGCAGAGGCGGCTGCCCCGGCGGCCCTGGCGGGTGGCGCTCGGGGTGCTGGTGCTGGCGGGCACGCCCTACCTCATCGCCGAGCTGGGGCGGGGCATCAGTCCACCGCTTTCCGGTGTGACGACCGCGCTCTGGCTGGGCTGGTCCACCACGCTGACCGTCGCGACCACTGCGCTGATCGTGGTGGTGGCGGCGTTGCTCCGGGGGGATGGGACGCCGACCCCGGGCTGGCGCGGGGTCGCGGCCGGGACCGCGATCGCGGTCGCGGCCGCGGTGATCGGGGTGGAAGTGTGGCAGCCGCAGGGGGGCTGGCCGGAGTGGTACACCTTCCTGTGGACGCCGGCCCTCCTGCTCGTGGCCCTCCCGCGCTCCCGCCGGGGCATGATCGTCGGCGCGGCGCTGGTGGCCGGCACTGCGGCAGCGCTCGTGACCTGGGGTGCCGAACAGGCCGGCCGTGTCACCGCGGCGCAGCGCGACCTCGCGCGGCTGGGTGACACGCAGGATCCGCTTGCCGAGCCGCTGCTGGAGCGCTTCAGTGAGCAGGTAGACCGCGGGGCCGAACCGCTGTCCGAGACCGACCTGTTCCTCTTGTGGCGGGCCTCCGACCTGGCGGGCCAGGAGTTCCCCGCGCGGCTGGCCCTGTGGGGCACGGATGGCAGCCGCCACACGAGTCTCGCCCTCGACTCACTGGACCTCCCGCTGCCCCTCGAGGCGGCGCTGGTGGCCAGCCTGGGTCCGGCGGAGCACCGGGCGATCACGACGGTGCGTCAGGTGCCGGGGCGCTACACCGTGATGGTGCTCCGGCTCGACTCCGGCCGGCTGCTCACCGTCGCGGTCGGCCCCCGGAGCCGGCTGCTGCTCCCGACGCGGCTGGCGCGCATGCTCCGGGCGCCGGCCGAGGGTCCGCCACTGTACGACCTGTCCCTGACGCTGCCGTACCCGCGGCGCCCCGCGGTGCCCGAGGAAGGGCGGTGGTGGCGCGACGGCCGGTCGGCGCTCGCCGACCGGATGTTCAGCTTTCCCGGCGGGGTGCGCCACGTGCATGCCCGGGTCGAGTTCCGGCCGCTCACCGTGCTGCTGGTGCGGGCGGCGCTGCTGATCGCCGTGGACCTGCTCCTGGTGCTGCTGGTCGGTGCGCTGGCCGCCTATCGCTGGGGCGAGGGTCCGCCCCGGGTCACGCCGCGCCGCTGGGCCCGCTCGTACCAGGTGCGGCTGGCGATCGCGCTGGCGGGGTTCTTCGTGCTGCCGGCGGTGGGCTTCGCGCTCTGGGGCCTGGGCCGGCTGCAGGACGAGGCCGACCGCACGCGCGACCTGCTGATCACCTCGGCGCTGCGCGACGCGGTGCTCACCGCCGGCGGCCTGCTGCAGGACCCCGACGCCTACCTCACCGAGGGGCTGGTGGACCTCTCCAACCGGCTCGACGCCGACCTGGTGCTCTACAGCGGCGGGCGACTGGTGGCGGCGAGCACGCCGGTGCTGGAGGAGCTGGCCCTGGTCGAGCCGCTGATGGACGCGCGGACCTTCCAGCGGATGGCCCTGGGCGAGGAACTCGAGCTCACCCGCCGGGCGACCACCTACGTGGCGCCGGTGCGGGTGGGCTATCGCGTGGCCCAGGCGGGCCCGCCCGGCGGCATCGGGATCCTGGCCACGCCGCAGCTCACCTCCGACTGGACCCGCACCCGCGACCAGCTCGACCTCACCTACCTGCTGCTGTTCGCGACGGCGGCGGGGATGGGGGCGGCGATCGTTGGCGCACAGCTCGCCGCGCGCGCGCTCTCCCGCCCGGTGGCGGACCTGCGCCGCTCGGCGCGCGCGCTGGGGCAGGGCGACGCCCTGCCCGCGATCGCCGCCCCCCCCACCGAGTTCGAGGCGGTGTTCACCGCCTTCGGGCGCATGGCGGAAGACATCCGTGACTCCCAGGCGGCGCTGGAGCGGGCCCGGCACCGCACCGCCGCCGTGCTGGCCAACGTCGCCACGGGGGTGGTCGCCCTGGACGGCGCGGGCCGGGTCATCGTCGCCAATGCCCGGGCCCGTGCCCTGCTCGGCGAGGCGCTGGACGAGGGCACCGCGCTGGCCCCGGCCCTCGGGGAGGGCTGGGCGCCGCTGCTCGACTCCGTGCGCCGCTTCCGCGCCGGGGGCGAGGCCGGCGCCGAGCTGGAGCGGGACGGCCGGGTCTATCGCGTGCAGCTGGCGGCCCTCGGCAGCGCCGCGACCGAGGGCCTGGTGCTCGCGCTGGACGACATCACCGAGGCGGCACGCGCCGCGCGCGTGGTGGCCTGGGGCGAGATGGCCCGGCAGGTGGCGCACGAGATCAAGAACCCGCTCACGCCCATGCGGCTCGGGGTGCAGCACCTGCGGCGGGTCCGCCGGGAGCGTCCGGAGCAGTTCGACGGCGTGGTGGAGGAGACCACCCAGCGGATCCTGGCCGAGATTGACCGGCTCGACACCATCGCCCGGGCGTTCAGCCGCTTCGGACTCCCGGGAAGCCTCATCGGGCCGCTGGAGCCGGTGGACCTCGCGGGAACCGCGGGGGAGGTCGCGGCACTTTATCAGCTGGGGGGCGGGGAGGCGGCGGTCAGCGTGAACGGGAAGGTCGGCGTCCACCAGCCCGCCCGCCGGGACGAGGTGAAGGAAGTGCTCGGCAACCTGATCGAGAACGCGCGGAATGCCGCGGCCCGGCAGGTGACGGTAACCATCGAGCCGGCCGGCTTCCGGGTGACGGACGATGGCCACGGGATCCCGGCCGACCTGCTGCCGCGCATCTTCGAGCCGCGGTTCTCGACGACCACGAGCGGTTCGGGGCTCGGGCTCGCGATTGTCAGGCGGCTGGTGGAGGGCTGGGGGGCGGAGGTGACCGTGGAGAGCGCCCCCGGCGCGGGGACCATGGTGCGGGTCTCCTGGCCGGCCGTTGCGCCGGCCGGTACCTGACCCCATCCTTCGGTCCAGGAAGTTCCCCCCAGCGGACCCAGGGATGACTGCTGGCGCGTTCGGCCCGACTCCTGCTTATCACAGGTGTGCGCGGCTTTACCCGTCGCCTGCCCATTCCAGAGGCCCGGTTTCATGACCCCTGAGCCCATCCCCCAGGACCTGGTTGCGGTCCACGATCTCCTCCGGGAAACCCTTGTCACTGCAAGGGATAACGGCGGCCCGCTCCAGTACGGCGTGGCCGTTTTTCCCCGGACCGGACGTTTCGGCGCCCCGGTTTTCGGCATTGCGACCAGTGGCGGGGAGTCCACAGTCCTGACCTACCGGATGCTACAGGCGCTGGTGGAGCTGCCCGTCTACCTCTCCGGGCGGGTTCCCGCGACCATCCGCGAGGGGCTGTCCTACGGCCCGCCGCGGGTGATCCCCATGGCGCTGCTGGACCAGCCGGTCCTGCGGGTGGGCTTCACCTGCTGCATCGGCGCCAGCCGCGACGACCTCGACCGCACCCAGCCGCTCGAAACCAGCGTCTTCGCCGGCGACCTGACCGCGCCGATCATCCTGCTGCTCGACACCCGCCCGGACGGCTGGCCGGCCTGAGCCGCCCCGCCGGAAGGTGATCTGAGCGCCGAGCCGCCGCCCCCCGGGGCGGCGGTTTCGCGTGGTGCGTCGGGGTGCGCCACCCCGCGTTGCATTCGCACCCCGACCGCGCCCCGCCGCCCCTACCGTGTGACACCTGCGCGGAGGGGGCATGCTCGCACGAGTGCGGTCGGCGGCGGTACTGGGGATCGACGGATACGTGGTGGAGGTCGAGGCGGACCTCGCCAATGGCCTGCCATCGTTCAGCACGGTAGGACTGCCCCAGGGCGCCGTGAAGGAGGGGCGCGAGCGGGTGACCGCGGCGCTGCTCAACAGCGGGTTCACCGCGCCACTCAAGCGGATCACCATCAACCTCGCCCCCGCGGACATCCGCAAGGAGGGCACCGGCTTCGACCTGCCGATCGCAGTGGCCCTGCTGGCCGCGAGCGAGCAGCTCGCCACCAACAGGCTGGAGGGCTTCCTTCTGGTGGGAGAGCTGGGGCTGGAGGGAGACCTGCGCCCCATCCGCGGCGCGCTCTCCGTGGCCCTCGCCGCGCGCGGGGCCGGCTGCCGGGGCCTGATCCTGCCCGCCGGGAACGCTCGCGAGGCGGCGGTGGTGGGTGGGCTGGAGGTGCTCGGGCCCTCCACCCTGCAGGAACTGGTGGCGCACCTGGAGGGGACGGCCCCGCTCGCGCCGGTCCCGGCCGCGGCGTGGCCGTGGGAGGAGTCGCCCCTGCCCGATGCCGTGGATTTCAGTGACGTGCGGGGCCAGCCCGCGGCCAAGCGGGCGCTGGAGGTGGCCGCCGCCGGGGCCCACAACATCCTGCTGATCGGTCCCCCCGGAGCGGGGAAGACCATGCTGGCGCGGCGGCTCCCCGGCATCCTGCCCGCGCTCGCGCTGGAGGAGGCGCTCGAGGTCACCCGCATCCACTCGGTGGCGGGGCTGCTCCCGCCGGCGCAGGCGGTGCTCCAGCGGCGGCCCTTCCGCGCCCCGCACCACACGATCAGCGACGCCGGGCTGATCGGGGGCGGCCCCACCCCTCGCCCCGGCGAGGTGAGCCTGGCCCACGGCGGCGTGCTGTTCCTGGATGAGCTCCCGGAGTTCCGCCGCAACGTGCTGGAGGTGCTGCGCCAGCCGCTGGAGGACGGGCAGGTCACGCTGAGCCGCGCGGCGGTGAGCCTGACCTATCCCGCCAGGTTCACGCTGGCGGCGGCCATGAATCCCTGAAGTTGCGTTGCCCTTCTGCCATAACTTCAGAAGGGGAAGGGAGATACGCGAGGTCGATTTGGACTTCGTCTTTGCCGATGGTGATCCGCTCGGTGATGTGTTCGACGATGTGGCGCTTCTCTTCGGGGCTCAGCTCGGGCCAGCGACCGTAAAGGTCCCGAGCTTCGGTGATGATCTCGTCGCTTGAGAGGTACTGGATCTTGAGGAAGTCGAGCTCGCCCTGGAGTGCTGGGAGTTGAACTTGAAGCCGGGCGAGGCGTTCTTCGAGGGGGCGGTAGGTGCGGCCGAAACCGTCCGGGGAGATCTGGTCTGCGACGTAGAGGCGGTAGACCTTGTCCATTTCCTGGCGCACCCGGTCTGATTCACGCTCCAGGGTCTCCAGAAGTTCTTCCTTCTCCTTGATCGTGGTATCGGCCTGGGCGAGGTAGCCAGCGAGTTCGGTCGGGGAAAGGAAGAAGTTCTTGAGCTGCTCCTGGAAGACGCCTTCGAGGTCTTCGATAGGGATCTTGTTGCGGCACTTTGAGCAGACGTACTTCGGCGTGTTCGAGGGCACATACATCTTGTTGCCGCACGTGCAGAAGGCGAGACCCGCGAAGAGATGCACGGCCTTCTTGGCCGGACGCTTTCCGTTCGTCTTGCGCTCGTCGAGGATCGCATTGCACTGGCCCCAGAGTTCTTCGGAGACGATGGGCTCAACGGAGGTGAGAACCCATTCGTCTTCGGGCTTGAGCTTCCAGTGCTTCTTCTCGCCAAGACTTCTGGTGTAGTTGGCGCGGCGGATGCCCTTCGCTGTCGGATCGTGGATGAGGCGGGCGACCGTGGTGTCGGACCACTTGGAACCGTTCCTGGTGCGGTGCCCCGCGTCATTCATGAGCCGGGCGACAGTCTTCTTTCTCCGATGCTCCAGGAAGAGTTCGTAGAGGAGCTTCCGGATCGGAGCTTCCTTCGGATCGGGAACGAGAGTCCGGTCCTTCCACTGGTAGCCGAAGGGCGCGGCTCCGCCGAGTGGCTTGCCAAGCTTTGCGCGGATGGGGACGGAAGCTGCGACTCTCTCAGCGATCTCTTCTCGTTCCCATTGAGCCATCGCTGCGATGAGGGTGTAGAAGAGGCGACCGGCAGGAGTGGTGGTGTCGATGGACTCCTGGAGGCTGACGAGATCCGCGTCGTGCTCGGCGAAGATGTCGGCAAATTCAAGGAGTTCGCGGGTGTTTCTGGCGAGGCGGGCGAGCTTCGAGAAGATGAGTGCGGAGATGTGCCCGGCCTTGATGTGGCCGAGCATCTTCTGTGTCTCGGGATGACCGATGACTGACTTTCCCGAAACTGCTTCGAGGTGGTAGACCTCCCGGACTTGCCAGCCCTTCGACTCCGCATAGTATCGAGCCCGGCGCTCATGATGCTCCGGGCTTTCGCCTTTGGCCTGGTCTTCGGTCGAGACACGAATCCAGATGCCAACGCGCTTCGAGTGTGCTGTCTCGGATGGAGCTTTGCGCATGATGCCACATCGCTTGTGCTGACTGCTTCGAATCTAACGCGGTTCAGGCCCACGTGAGCTACGACTGCAAGCTCGTCCGGCGCAGAGATGCAGTAATGCCTGAAGCGAGAAATACGATGACTGCCATGATGAAAAGACTCGGGTCTCCATTGTACACGATGCCGATCTTGAAAAGATGGGTGCCGATCGCGCCTGTCATGAGGCCAAGACTGAGGAGGCCGCCATACGCCGCGGTACGCGGCCAAAGGAGAAGCGCGGCGGTGAGCAGTTCGACGGAGCCGAGGGCGAACCGTCCCCGCGGTTCGAGGCCGAGGGTTGTAAAGAGTGTCACGGCCTCAGGCAAGCTTGTGAGTTTGGAGAATCCTGCCATCACAAGAATGGCTACAGCGAGAAGCTGGACGATCCAGGCGATGACAGTCCGTTTTCTTGAAAGCGGGGCGGATTCCATGTTGGTTACTGAAGGGGGGATACTCCACAACGCTTCGAACAAAGATGCGGTTCTCTCAGCGCGGCGGTGGCGGTCCTTTTGCCCTTGCGAGCGCATCAAGCGTCGGGCGCCACAGGGCCTCGGCCTCGCTGTGCGCTTCTAGTACCTGATCGCGGAGTTCGACAACTCTTTGCCGCGCTTCTGTGAGCCTCGTGCCCATGAGTCGAAACGCTCGGGCTGCCTCGCATTCCCCATCATCGACAGCGCGTACAGCGAGTTGGGAGGCGACGGTGAACAGCTCATGCTCGGTGGTCTCAGCAGATGTCAGCAACTGGAAGAGCCGTGCCTCTAATTCGGCTAGCCGGGTGAAGCGTTCTTTGATGCTATCGCGCGTAGTCTGCGAATTGGAGTTGTCCACGTGAGTCTGCGGTCTGCTGCGTTGGTGCCAGCAGCCGTGCTTGTATTTCCAGCCTAGCATCGGAACGAGGGCGAAGTCAATGGGTGCACAGGTCGGAATCAGCTCTCAACTCTCTTCGTCAGATTCCTCCGGTTCAAGATCAGGAATCCAGAGGAGCGACACAATCTGATTGAGGGAGCCGAGACGAATCGCGCTCTCCATCACCGTGAAGTGTCCGGAGCTTTCGGGCAGCCAGGCCAATCGCTCCACGCTTCGGGGATCGATGGAATTGGCGCCCCCTGCCTGGATGTCCCGAGCGATCGTCCCGCCAGGGATCTGATCGCCCGAGCCGGGGAGGCCGTACGGGAATCCGTTGCGTCTCACCGACCACTTGATCCGGGCATTTTCGCTGAGCACCATCGCTGCGGCCTGCTTCCCGTATTCGACTACGCGGCGGACGGCGCACGTGA
>CAZYIV010000086.1:0-14791 GCA_964647615.1 uncultured Gemmatimonadaceae bacterium
GAGCGGGTGATGGTGGTGGAGCTGATGGGGCGGGACGCGGGGTGGATCGCGCTGCACAGCGGCATCGCCGCCAGCGCCGACGTGATCCTGCTGCCCGAGCTGCCGTTCGACATCGACAAGGTGTGCGACAAGATCCGCGCCCGGGAGCGGAGCGGCCGCCACTTCAGCGTCGTGGTAGTGGGCGAGGGCGCCAAGCCGCTGGGTGGCGACACGCCTCTGCTGGAGCGCCGCGCCGCCGGCACCGTGGACCGCCTGGGCGGGATCGGATCGCTGGTGGCGAGCGCCATCGCCGAGCGCACCGGCAAGGAGACCCGGAGCCTGGTGCTGGGCCATCTGCAGCGGGGCGGCTCGCCCACGACCTTCGACCGGCTGCTGGGGCTGCGCTTCGGGTCCGCGGCGGTGCGCGCCGTGGCCGACGGCAGCTTCGGCGTGATGATCGGCTACAACCCGCCGCTGCTCTCGCGGGTCCCGCTCGGGGAGGTCATCGGCCGCCCCAAGCACGTCCCGCTCGATTCCGACACCGTGCTCACCGCCCGGGAGCTCGGCATCAGCCTCGGCGACTGACCCGGGGGGACCGGCCGCCGGTCCCCCGCCTCCCTGCCCGCATGCCCCGTCTCCCCTATCCGCCGACCCGCCGGGATGCCGTCGTGGACGTACTCCACGGCGAGGCCATCCCCGACCCGTACCGCTGGCTCGAGGACGGCGCCAGCGCCGAGACCCGGGCCTGGACCGAGGCCCAGAACGCCCTCACCGCCCGCTGGCTGGCGTCGGTGCCGTGGCGGGAGCAGGTCCGCGAGCGGCTGACGACGCTGCTGGCGATCGGCTCGCTGGGTGCCCCGACCCCGGCGCGCGGCCGCTACTTCTACCAGCGGCGCGAGGCGGGCCAGGACCAGCCGGTGCTCTACGTGCGCGAGGGCGTGGCGGGGCCGGACCGGGTGCTGCTCGACCCCAATGCGCTGAATGCCGGCGGTACCACCGCGCTCGACTGGTGGTACCCGAGCGACGACGGCCGGCGGCTGGCGTTCGGATTGTCGGAGGACGGCAGCGAGGACAGCACCCTGCACGTGCTGGAGGTGGCGACCGGCGAATGGCACCCGCTCCGCATCGCCCACACCCGCGCGGCCGACGTGGCCTGGCTCCCCGACGCCAGCGGCTTCTACTACACCCGCTACCCGCGCCCGGGCGAGGTGCCGGAGGACGAGGCCTCCTACCACCGGAGCGTGCACTTCCACGCCCTCGGCACCGACCCCGCGGCCGATCCGCTGGTCTTCCGCCCCGAGGTGAAGGAGCACTGGCCCGGGGTCGCGCTCTCCGAGGATGGCCGCTGGCTGGTGCTGTCGGTCGCGCGGACCTTCGACCAGACCGACCTCTACCTGGCCGACCGCGCCGGCGACGCGCGGCTCCGGCCGGTGGTGCGGGATGTCGCGGCGGCATTCGACGCGCAGGTGGCGGGCGGTCGGCTCTATGTCCGCACCAACCGCGAAGCGCCGACCTACCGGCTCTACCTGGCCGACCCGGCCGATCCCGATCCCGCCCGCTGGCGGGAGATCGTGCCGCCGCGGGCGGGGGCGGTGCTGGATGGCGTGCTGCCAACCGGGGCCGGCGTGGTGCTCTCCTGGCTCGCGGCGGCGCAGTCGCAGCTGGAGCTGGCGGGCCCCGCCGGCGAGGACCCGCGGCCGCTCCCGCTGCCGGCGCCAGGGACGGTGTTCGGCTGGGGGGCGGAGCCGGGCGGCACCGAGCTGTTCTTCGGCTTCCACTCCTACACCGTGCCGCCCAGCGTGTACCGCGTGGAGCTGCCGGGCACCGGCGCGGCGCTGTGGCGCCGGGTCGAGGCCGACGTGGAACCCGACCGCTTCACGGTGGCGCAGGTGCACTACCCCTCCGCCGACGGGACCCCGGTCTCGATGTTCCTGGTGCACCCGCGCGGCCTGGCGCGGGACGGGAGCCATCCCACCTACCTCACCGGCTACGGCGGCTTCAACATCAGCATGACCCCGGGATTCTCCCGGGCGCTGCTGGGCTGGCTGGAGCAGGGCGGGGTGGTGGCGGTGCCCAACCTCCGGGGTGGCGGCGAGTACGGCGAGGCGTGGCACCAGGACGGGATGCTGGGCCGGAAGCAGCACACCTTCGACGACTTCATCGCCGCGGCGGAGTACCTCATCCGCGAGGGCTGGACCCGCCCCGACCGGCTGGCGATCGCCGGCGGGTCCAACGGCGGCCTGCTCATGGGCGCGGTGCTCACCCAGCGGCCGGAGCTGTTCCGCGCGGTGGTGATCCAGGTGCCGCTGCTCGACATGCTCCGCTACGACCGGTTCCTCATCGCCCGGCTGTGGATCCCGGAGTACGGCTCCGCCGAGGACCCGGAGCAGTTCCGCTGGCTGCGGGCGTACTCCCCCTACCACCACGTGGTGCCGGGCACGCCCTACCCCGCGGTGCTGCTGGCCACCGCCGAGAGCGACACCCGGGTGGACCCGCTGCATGCGCGGAAGATGACCGCGGCGCTGCAGGCCGCGACCGCGTCCGAGCACCCGGTGCTGCTCCGGCTCGAGACCCAGGCGGGGCACGGCGCCGGCAAGCCGGTCTCCAAGGTCCTGGATGAGCTGGTGGACACCTGGAGCTTCGTGAGCCGGGAGCTGGGGATTCCGTGGCGGGGGATTTCGGGATAGCATAGGACTCCCCTGGACGGCCCCCGTCCCCTTTCCCCGCGAGGCTCCCCGCGCATGACACCTCCCCCGGCCACCCCGACGCCCGTGACCATGTCCCACCCCGCCCGCTGGCTGGCGGTGCTGCGCTTCCTGGTGGGCTGCTGGTTCGCGAAGGCGCTGTGGACCAAGATGCACGTCGTGCTGCTGGGCGGGTTCGTGCCGGCGCTCGGCGTGCAGCAGCGCTGGGTGGACGTGATGCCCAAGATCATCGGCGCGCAGATGGCGGAGAACCCGATCGGGTGGTACCGCGGCTTCGTCGAGGGGACGGTGCTCGCCAACCCGGTGCTGTTCGCGCACCTGACGGCGTGGGGGGAGGTGCTGGTGGGGGTGTCGCTCACCCTCGGGCTGTGCAGCGGGCTCGGGGCGCTCGGCGGGCTCTACCTCAGCCTCAACTACGGCCTCGCGACCTGGCACATGTCGTCATCGGCCCAGGGCTTCCACTTCATGCTGGTGATCACCATGACGCTGCTCTTCCTGGCGCGGAGCGGCCGGGCCCTCGGCCTCGACGCGTGGATCGCGTGGCGCTGGCCCGGCTCGTTCCTCACCTGGCGGCCCATCGCCTGAGGGCCGCCCCCGGCCTACGGCCGGGGCCCGATTGCGATGCCCCACGGGATGGAGCCGGCGGGAATCGTGCGCAGCACCGTGAAGCTCTTCACGTCGATCACCGTCACGTCGTTCCCCGGCCCATTGGCGGTGTAGAGCTTGCTGCCGTCCGCGGTGAGCCCGATCCCCCAGGGCCGCTGCCCCGCCTCGACCGTCGCCACCACGCTGTCGGTGGCCGGGTCGATCGCCGCCACCATCTTCCCCCGCCCCGTCGAGACGTAGATCCGGCTGCCGTCGGGCGTGACCACGATGCCCATCGGCCGGCTGCCTTCCGCCATGGTGATCTGGCGGACGACCTTCTGCGACGCCATGTCCACCACCGAGACCGTCCCGCTGAACTCGCAGGTCACGTAGGCGCGCAAGCCGTCGGGCAGGAAGCCGATGCCGCGCGGCCGCTGGCCCAGGATGTCGATGGTGCCGACCAGCGCCCCGGTGGCGGCGTCGAACCCGGTGATGTTGTGGTCGGTCTCGCCGGTCACCCACACGGTCTTCCCGTCGGGCGCGACGGTGACCCCCTCGGGCTCGTCGCCCACCTTCACGTTGGCGATCGGCCGGCCGGTGGTCAGGTCCACGATCGAGGCGCTGTCGGCATCCTCGTTGGAGACGAAGAGCCGGGTGCCGTCGGCGGAGACGGCGAAGGTCTCCGGGTCGGAGCCGGCGGGGATCGTCTTCACCACGGCGCGGGTGGCGACGTCCACGATCGCGACCCCGTCCTTGGACTTGTCGGCCACCAGCTTCTCGCACTCCGTGTCCGGCATCGAGGGCGGGCACTTGGGGGAGCCCGACAGCGCCACGTACACCGTGCGCCCGTCGGGGCTCACTTTCACCCCGCGGGGCCGGGTGCCGACCTCCAGGGTGGCCACCACGCTGTCGGTGGCGGCGTCGATCACGGTGAGGTTGCGGGAGTCCTCGTTGGTGACATAGACCAGCTGGCCCCCGGCGGCGGCGTGGTCGGCGGCGGTCTCGGCCTGCTTCCCGCACCCGGCGACGGCCGCGGCGAGCGCGGCGACGAGGGCGAGGGATCGGGTGGGCTGCATCAGGAGCTCCTTGGGGGGACGCTCAGCGGTCGAAGACCGCCTTGTCCCGGTTGCGGGCCTGGTCGAGGCCCGTGAGGGTGGACACGCCACGGGCGCCGCTGAAGATGGTCCCGTTCACGTCCGCGAAGTCGAGCGCGACGTCGGTGACGTCGGCGCCGGTGAAGTCGGCCTGCACCAGGTCGGCGTTGCGCAGGTTGGCGCCCCGCAGGGTGGCGCGGGCCAGGGTGGCGTAGGAGAAGTCGGCCTTGAACAGGTTGGCGCCGCTCAGGTCGGCCCCGGTGAGGTCGGCCCCGACGAACTGGGCCCGCATCACCCCCATGGACTGGTTGCCGGGATCGGCGCCGATGTCGGCGCCCGCCAGCTGCGCGCCGGCCAGGTTGGCCTTCCGCAGGTAGCCGATGATCCGGGTGTCACGCAGGTCCGCCTCCCGCAGGTCGGTGGCCTCGATGATCGTGGCGAACAGGCTGGCCCGGTGCAGCCGGGCCCGCCGCAGGTCCGCCCGCCGCAGGGTGGTGCCGTCCAGGTTGGCCCCCTCGGCGCTGAGGTCCGGCGCCACGGCGTCGGTCAGGTCGCAGGCGAACAGGTCGGCGCTGTCCAGCCGCGCGCCGGCCAGGCGGGCCCCGGTGAGGTTCGCCTTGCGGAAGTCCGCGTGGCGCAGGTCGAGGCCCGAGAGGTCGAGCCCGCTGAGGTCCGGTACGGCGGGGCTCTCCACCGCGGCGAGGTAGGCCAGCACCTGCGCCGCGGTGCGGAGCGAATCGGCCGGCGGCCGGGCCGCGGCGGCCCCGCCCATCGCGCCCATGGCGGGCATGGCGCCCGGTTCCTGGGCGGCGAGGGCCGCGGGCAGCAGCGCCAGGGCCAGCAGGTGGGATACGCGCATGGTGCTCATCCTGTCATGGTTGGGCGGCGCGGGGGGAAAGCAGACGGGGCCGCGGCATCGCGCCACGGCCCCGTCGGGCTGCTCCGCGCGGCTCAGGAGTTGTCGCGGACGGCCGGGCGGCCGATCCCGATCTTTCCGTCGGCGCGGCCCTTGATGTACTTGTACATGTTCTGGATCTTGTCCATCTCGAGCCCCAGGGCGCACCACGACGGCATGCCCTTGTCGGGGCGGCCGGCGCACACGGTGGTGATGAACGTCGCCTCGTCCGGGATGGTCCCGTCATCCTTGAGCGAGACGATCAGCGCCGGCGCGAAGGAACTCCCCACCGCATACTCCCCGTGGCAGCGGGCGCAGTTCAGCTCGAACTGCTTCCACCCCTGATAGGTGGCGTTGTCGATGGTGTCCTTCGGCGCGGGGTGATACTCGTCGTGCAACTGCTGAGCGCTGACGGACCCCGCGCCCAGCACCAGGGCGGCAGCCACCAGAATCCACGTCTTCATCGCTGTGCGATATCCTTTCCGAAGGTGTCGGCCGGCGTCACAGGCGCCGGCACGGGGGTCAGATGCAGCTACCGTGCCGGGGGCGCGGTGGGGCCCCGCCCGGTGTCAGCCGGCAGGGGCAGCAGCGGGATCCCGTACGCGTCGAGGATGGCCCGGATCTCAGGCCCCTTGGTGTCCAGGAAGGCCTGCAGGCTGTCGCGGAAGGCGCGCTCCGCCCGGCGGGTGGCCATGCCCATGCTGAAGGCCATGGGCATGCCGCTGAGCGTGTCGTTCTCGAGGGGGGTCATCTCCAGGTCGGCCCCGATGCGCTTGGCGTAGTAGCCGGCGATCGGGCCCCAGACCATGGCGATGTCGATGCTGTCCGACTCGACCGCCGCGATGATGTCCTCGGGGCGGTTCTGGCCGCCCACGTAGACGGTGTTGAAGCCGATCAGGTTGCCCACCACGCCGTGGCGGGAGAGGGCCATCGCCGGGGGCGAGTTCTCGCCGTCGGCGCCGAAGAGGTGGACCCCGATCCGCATCGTCTTGAGGGCGGGGTCATCGAGGCTGGTGATGTGATGCGCCGCGTCCTTGCGCTGCACCAGGACGTAGCTGGTCCGGAAGTAGGGCCGGGTGACGCCCGCCATGTCGGAGAGCACCGGCATCTGGAGCAGGACGTCGCAGTAGCGCCCGTTCAGCATGCGCATGACGCCGCGCGGGGCCGCCCAGTAGACGTATTCGAGCCGGGAGTTCCAGGTGGTGGCCATGAGCTCCGCCAGGCGGTTCTCGAGGCCCTCGCCGGCACGGTTGGAGTTGGGGAGGTTGTCGGGATCGACGCAGACCCGCAGCACGCCGGGCACCATCGGGGCCGGGCGCTGGGCCAGGGCCGGGGTGGTGCTGCCGAGGGCAAGGGCGAGGACGAGCAGGCGGGGACGCAGCGGGGACATGGGCATGCCTTCCAGTCAACAGGCCCCCCGACGGGGGGCGATACCGAGGTGACGAGCGCCTCCCGTGACGGCCGCACGCGGCGGCGGGAGGCAGGACAAAGGCGGGTCAGCGCTCGACCCGCCCCTGTCGGTCTGCCGAGGGTCCGGGATGGGTCCGGAGACCCACCCCGGCCCGGGGAATTACATCCCGAAGACGGTCAGGACGCCGCCCTGGGTGGAGAACTGGCCCGCGTCGCCGAAGGCGCCAAGGGCGCCCAGGCCGGCGGTCGGATCCTCGGCGCCGATACCCGCGGCGACACCGATGCCCGCCCAGCCGCCGATACCGGAGAGGACGGCCACGTACTGCTTGCCATCCGGCCCACGGTAGCTCATCGGGTTACCGATGATGCCCGACGGGGTCTTGAACTTCCACAGCAGCTTGCCGGTCTTCTGGTCCACGGCCTTCAGCCAGCCTTCCATGGTGCCGTAGAAGACCAGGCCGCCGGCGGTGGTCACGGCGCCACCGTACGCGGCGAGGTTCTCCTTCAGATCCCAGACGACCTTGCCGGTCATCGGGTTCCAGGCGAAGAAGCGGCCACGGTGGCCGCCCGGGCCCGGGAACATCCGCACGATCGCGCCGACGTACGGCTGACCGCGGGTGTACTTCACCTCGACGCCCTCGTAGTCCATGCAGATGTGGTTCGCGGGGACGTAGAGGAGGCCGGTGATCGGGGAGTACGCGGCCGGCTGCTGATCCTTGAAGCCGATGGCGGCCGGGCAGATGCCCTCGCCGTTCTTCTTCGAGGAGGTGCCGTAGCGCGGATCCTTGACCGGGACGCCGGTGGAGACGATGCCCTCGACCGGGGTGCCCGTGCCGGCATTCTTGGCCCAGTTGATCGGGCCGAAGGCGTTGCCGACGATGACCTTGCCGTTGGTGCGGTCGACCGTGTAGGCGATGCCGTTCCGATCGAAGTGCGCCAGCAGCTTCTGGCCGCCCTTCTCGAACAGGATGTTCTCGTTGACGCCGTCGTAGTCCCACTCGTCGTGCGGCGTCATCTGGTAGATCCACTTCGCCGAGCCCGTCGCCGGGTCACGCGCGAAGATCGACATCGACCACTTGTTGTCGCCCGGCCGCTGGTCGGGGTTCCAGCTCCCCGGGTTGCCGACGCTGTAGTAGAGGAGGTCGAGCTCGGGGTCGTAGGAGTACCAGCCCCAGGTGGTGCCGCCGCCCCGCTTCCACTCATCGCCCTGCCAGGTGGACACGCCCAGGTCCTTGCCCTTGTGCGACGGATAGTTCGCGTTCGCGTCGTGGTCGAGCAGGATCTCGCTGTCCGGGCCGGTCGAGTACGCGGTCCAGAGGTGCTTGCCGGTGTTCACGTCGAACGCCGACACGCGGCCGCGGACGCCGAACTCACCGCCGGAAATACCGGTGATCACGATGTCCTTGATGACGATCGGGGCCACGGTGATGGTCGCGCCGTCCTTGTAGGTCACGGCCTCGGTCTGCGAGGCGGACTTGTCCGGATGGCGGGCCTTCCACAGCTCCTTGCCGGTCTTCGCATCGAGCGCGATGAGGTCGCCCTGCAGCGCGTTGATGAAGATCTTGCCGCTCTGGTGATACGCGGTGCCGCGGTTCACCAGGTCGCAGCACGCGATCGGGATCGCGTCGGCCGACTGGTTCGGCACGTACTTCCAGATCTGCGGCGCGCCTTCCTTGGACAGGTCGAGCGCGTACACGATGTTCGGGAAGGACGTGTGCACGTACATCACGTTGCCGACGACGAGGGGGTTGCCCTCGTGGCCACGCAGCGTGCCCGTCGAGAACGTCCACGCGGCCTTCAGGTTCGCGACGTTCGACGTGTTGATCTGCGTCAGCGGGCTGAACCGCTGAAGGCTGTAATCCCGACCCGGCATCTGCCAGTCGCCTTCAGGGGCATTGCGCGTCCAGGCCCCCGACCGCGCCTGGGCGTGGGCCGCCGTCGCGATGAGGGACAACCCCGCGACGAGCCCGCCAGACACCATCCTGCGGGTAATACGGTTCATAGATGACCTCATGATGAAGGGTGACAGCAGCCCTCACGGGTTGCTGACGGCGCGGGGCTTCCGCTGGGGCGCTCGCGCCGGCGTTCGCGAGCGTGGCCCAGGGTGACCCCGAGACGGGTCCTGCACCTGCGACCTGCCAGAAGCACCAACGGCCACCCGGGATCCCGTCCCCGGATGGCCGTCTTCATTACCTCGTCGCCTCCACCACCACCCAACCCCGATTCGTTCCATTCTGAATCGTATTGCCATTCCCCCACATACCACCCAGCCACGACGGACCCGCCTGGGCGCACCAGCGCCAAGCGGTCCCATGGACCCGATTGTACTGACGGGAATGGTAACGTCCCACGGCAATCCTCTACACCGACGCTGGACCGCGCCCGGCAAGGCCGGAACCGCGGCGACGTCTGAATGTGGATGATTGAAGCGGGCTTGTTATCGGTCGGGGAAGGGGAGACCCGACTGTTGCGGCCCCACCGGAATAGCTGGTAGTACCGTGCGTCCGCCCGGAAGTTCCCGGCCGTGGGAACCCAGCGGAAAGCGGAGGGTCAGTATACAGCCCACCGCATAAGCTGTCAATCAGGCAATAGGGGCTTCCAGTTACGCCAATCCGCCCCTACCGGCCCACCCCGGTCCACTCGCTGCTGACCAGGGCGCCCCGGTCGGAAAACGGGGTTTCCAGCACCGTGCCCCGCCCGCCCAGCCACGCCCGGAGCCGCTGCGCCAGGTCCCGGGCCGCCTCCGCATGAGCGACAATTCCGTAGGCCGTCGGCCCCCAGGAACTCTGGCCCACCCCGGCCGCGCCGAACCCCGCCATCCGCTCCACCAGCTCGGTCGTCGCCCCGGCCAGAAAGGGGCCGCCCCCCTGCGCCGGTGCGAACCAGCCGCCGGTGATCCGCTGCACCTCGGTCAGGGCGGCGCCGAAGGCGGTCAGGTCGCCGACCGCGAGCGCCGGGAGCAGCTGCATCAGGACCAGGTGCGCCACCCGCTCCACCTCCCGCTCCTCGGGCAGAGGCAGCTCCCGGAAGGCGGCCGCCTCGGCCCCGCCGGACAGGCCGGTCCGTCCCTCGGGAATGGCGATGACGCAGTGCCACCCCGGCGGCATCGGCAGCCGGGAAATGAGCGGCGCCGCGCCCTCGCCCGGCCGCCGGCCGCCCTCCAGCACGAACCCGCCCAGCGCGAAGGTCCAGGTCCCGATGGCCGAGCGCTGGCCCCGGCCCACCGCCCGGGCCAGCGCCAGCGGGTCGGCCGGCTGCCCGAACAGCTCGGCCAGCACCCGGGCCACCGCCAGCGCCAGCTGGGTTCCCGAGCCGAGCCCGGCGTGCGGCGGGATGACGCGGTGGACCCGGAGGTGCACCGCCTCGGGGAGGCCGGCCGCCGCCAGGTACCGGCCGGCGAACTCCAACGCCCGGCCCGCATCCGGGCCCTCCGCCGTGAGTCCCTCCGACGGCGTCGCCTCCAGCCGCACGCTGGGCTGGGGCACGGCGGCGCCGATCCCCCCGAACCGGCGGCCCAGGTGGCCCCGCAGGTCGAGGAAGCCGAAGTGCAGCCGGGCCGGGGCCTCCACGGTGACCCGGAGCGGGCGCGGGGCGGTCCCGGTCATGAGGCGGCCCTCCCGGCGGCGGTGACGTGGGCGGCGAGCAGGCCGAAGGCCTCCTGCTCCCGCGGCCCCGCGGTCTTGTCCACGATCACCCGCAGCCGGGCGTATTCCGCCGCGATCTCCGCGGCAGGGAGGAGGTGGGTGCGGGTGGCGAGGATCGCCGCCTCAAGGACGGCGTGGCGGGCGCGGTTGAAGCCGAGGAACTCGCGGCCCCGGCCGCGGTGCACCACCCGGGCGGTGATCCGGGCCCGGGGCGGGGTGGCGTCCACCGCGGTCACCTCGACCTCCCGCCAGCTGCACGCACCCGCCAGCACCCGGCCCGCCACCCGGCTGGCGGGGACGGTGGGCGGCGCGTCGGCGGCGGGATGGTGCAGCACCGCCTGGGCGAAGAGCAGGGCGTCATCGGTCAGGTGGACCACCGCGCAACCGGTCGCCTCCAGGTTGCGGAAGGTCACGGTTTCGAGGAACGGCTTGATCACCAGGGCGTCCTCGCCCCACTCCACGCCCATCGGGGCGAGGTTGAGCGCGCCCGCCGGGTCCACGGTGGTGAGCAGGGTCTCGATGATCATGCGCCGGCCCCGTCGCTCACGGCGCGAGCACCTGGACCGACACGTGCGAGGGGTAGCGGGGGCTCCGGTAGACCCGGTGGGTCTGGGCCCGGTAGGCCGAGGCGGGGGCGTCGAAGATGTTCGGCACCCAGGTCTGGGGGTTCCGGTCGTACACCGGGAACCAGGTGCTCTGCACCTGCACCATGATCCGGTGCCCCTTCCCGAAGGTGTAGGCCTGCTGGTGCAGGTCCACCGTGAACGGCGTGACCCGGCCCGGCACCAGCGGCGTGGGATGGTCCCAGCCGGTGCGGTAGCGGCCGCGCAGGATCTCGCCGCTCACCATCAGCTGGAAGCCGCCCATCCGGGCCGCGTAGCGGGGGGAGGAGTCGGGATAGACATCAATGAGCTTCACCACCCAGTCGGCGTCCTGGCCCGTGGTCGAGGCGAAGAGGTGCCCCGCCACGTCACCGGCGATGGTCACGTCCTCGGTAAGGGGTTCGGTCTCCCAGGTGAGGACATCAGGCCGCCCCTGCACCTGGCGCTGGTCTTCCACCTCCCAGGTGCTCCAGCTGGAGCCACGGAGGTGATAGGTGAGCTGGATCGGGCGGGCGCGATACGGCACCGGGTGCGCCGGGTCGGAGACGTAGCTGTCGCTGCCCGCCTCCGCCGCGGGTGGCGGCTCGAACGAGAGCCGGCCGCCGGCCCGGAGGTAGAGCTTCCGCTCCGGGGCAGTCGCGGCCGCGGGTGGCCAGGTGTCGAACGCCTTCCAGTCATTCCGCCCGCCGACAAACAGCAATGCCTCGGGCAGCGGCAGGCGGCCCTTGTCCTTGAGCCAGTAGGCGAACCACGGCGCCTGCACCTGCTCCCGGAACCAGGTCCCGGTCGAGTCCTCGAAGCTGATCTTTCCCAGGCTGTCGCCGGCGGCGGCCCACCCGCCGTGCTTCCACGGGCCCATCACGAGATAGTTCACCCCGGCGGTGTCGTGCCGCTCCAGCGTGGCGTAGGTCGCGAGCGGGCCGTAGAAGTCCTCCTGGTCCCACCACCCGCCGACGGTGAGCGTCGGCACCTCCACCCTGGTGAGGTAGGTGGTCAGCGCCCGCTGCGTCCAGAAGGCATCGTAGGTCGGGTGCCTGGTGAAGTTGGTCCAGGTGGGGACCCGTCCCGCGTACAGTGCGGTGAGGTTCGCGAGCGGGCCCTGGGCCAGGTACCAGTCGTAGGTGTCGTAGCGGGTGATCGGCAGCGGCACCGAGCCGTCGTTCGACAGCTCCATGTCGCCGGCGTACTCGAAGCCGTACGACAGCCGGAAGGCGCCCTGGTGGAAGAAATCGTCGCCCATCCAGGTGTCGGTCATCGGGGCCTGGGGCGAGACCGCCTTCACGGCCGGATGGGGGTGGATCCCCGCCATCGCCGCGAGCCAGCCGGGATAGCTGATCCCCAGCACGCCCGCACGGCCGTTGTTGCCCGGCACCTGGTGGAGGAGCCACTCCACCGTGTCCCAGGTGTCGGTGCTCTCGTCGGTGCCCTTCCGGTCCGCCGGGTCGTGCAGCGGGCGGTTCATGATGAACTGGCCCTGCGACCGGTAGCGCCCGCGGATGTCCTGGAACACGAACAGGTACCCCTCCTCCGCGAGTTCCTTGTAATAACCGGGGAAGGTGCGCCCGGCCCGTCCCTCGATGCCGTAGGGCGTGCGCATCATGAGGAGCGGCAGCGGCTCCTCGTGCCCGTCGGGGCGGTAGATCAGCGTATGCAGCGCGACCCCATCACGCATCGGGATCATCGCCTCGCGCACGGAGTACCCGGGCACGCTGTCCACGGCCGACTGCGCCGCCAGTGGCGCCGCGGCCAGTGAGAGGGACACCAGAATTCGGGGTGAGACTCGCATCGGAGGGAAACTCCGGAAGAAGGACCATCCGTCCACCGACCGTCCTACCGTCCTACCGCCCTGCTCACCGCACCAGCTCCGGTGGCGGCGGGGCGCTCGCCAGGTCCGGCTCGCCGCCCAGCCGCGGGACCGAGGCGCCATCGGCGCGGTCCGGCACGTTCCGGCCGCGACCGCCGGTGAGGAACCAGTCCAGCATGCGGTAGCCGTACTCGGTGAGCACCGACTCGGGGTGGAACTGCACCCCGACGACCGGGTGCTCCCGGTGGGCCACCGCCATGATCTCGCCGTCCTCCGCCGTGGCGGTGACCTCGAGGCAGTCCGGCACCGACTCCGGCGCGATGACCAGCGAATGATAGCGGGTCGCCACCAGCGGACTCGGCAGGCCGGTGAACACCGACCCGCCCTGGTGGTGCACCCGGCTGGTCTTGCCGTGCATCGGGCGGCCGGCCCGGACGATCTCCGCCCCGTAGGCGGCGCCGATCGCCTGGTGGCCGAGGCAGACGCCGAGGATCGGGATCCGCTCGCCGAGCCGGCGGATCACCTCGACCGAGATGCCCGCCTCTGCCGGGGTGCAGGGGCCGGGGGAGATGATGATGTGGCTGGGGGCGAGCGCGGCCACCGCTTCCGGGGTGAGCGCGTCGTTGCGGTGCACCACCGGCGCCTCGCCCAGCTCGGCGACGTAGCGGGCCAGGTTGTAGACGAAGCTGTCGTAGTTGTCGAGCAGCAGGATCATGGCGTGGTCACCGCCCCGGCGAGGGTCTCGATCAGCGCCCGGGCCTTGTGCAGGGTCTCCTGATACTCGCCTTCCGGGTCCGAGTCCGCCACGATCCCGCCTCCCACCGAGAAGGTCACCCGGCCGCCGCTGGCGACCAGGGTGCGGATCACGATGCTGGTGTCCATCGCACCGGAGAAGCCGAGGTAGCCGATCGAGCCGCAGTAGATGCCGCGGCGCGAGGGCTCGAGTTCCGCGATGATCTCCATCGCGCGCACCTTGGGCGCGCCGGTGATGCTGCCGCCAGGGAAGGCCGCGGCCAGCAGGTCGGTGGCGCCGCGGCCCGCCGCGAGCCGCCCCTCCACGGTCGAGACCAGGTGGTGCACCGTGCGGTACTCCTCCAGCGCGAACAGCTCCGGCACCCGCACCGTGCCCGGGGCGCAGACCCGCGAGAGGTCGTTCCGCAGCAGGTCCACGATCATCAGGTTCTCGGCCCGGTCCTTCTCGCTGTCGTGCAGCGCCTGCGCCAGCGCCGCGTCGTGCTCGGGCGAGAGCCCGCGGGGGCGGGTGCCCTTGATCGGCCTGGTCTCCACCCGGCCATCCGGCTCGAGCAGCAGGAACCGCTCCGGCGAGGCGCTCGCCACCGCGACCGGCCCGAACTCGAGGTACGCCGCGAACGGCGCCGGGTTCACCGCGCGCAGCCGGCGGTAGAGGTGCCACGGATCCTCTTCCAGGGGGCTCTCGAGCCGCTGGCTCAGGTTGGCCTGGAAGATGTCGCCCGCGACGATGTAGTCCACCACCCGCTGCACCGCGTCGAGATAGCCGCGGTGGGTGAACGACGACCGGAGCCCGATTCCCCGGGCGAATTCCGCGCCGGTCACCGGGTATGATGGGGCCGGGGACACCGGCCGCGCCCCGCCGGTCCACACCCGGCCGCCGGCGCCCGCGCCGGGGGCGCCGAGCAGCCGCTGCACCCACGCCAGCCGTTCGGCGGCGCGGATGGCGCGCGCGGGCCCGGTGGCCGGCACACCGGTGGAGATCACCCACGCGCGCCCGCTGGCATGGTCCCACGCGATCACCCAGTCGTACAGCCCCAGCACCAGGTCCGGCAGCGCGAGGTCGTCGTGGCGGTTGGGCGGCAGCCGCTCCAGCACCGCGCCGTAGTCGTAGCCGATGTACCCGGCGAGCCCACCCTGGAACGGGGGCAGCCCCGGCACCGGCGCCGCCGGGTGGCGCTCCAGCAGCGCCCGGGCCCGGGCGAGGCCCGACGGCTCCACGCGGCCCCGGGTCTCGATCACCTCCACCGGTGCGGCGGCCACGAAGGAATAGCGCCCGAGCCGTGCCGGGTCGCTGGCGCTGTCCAGGAAGAGAAGGTGGGG
>CAZYIV010000086.1:14891-16326 GCA_964647615.1 uncultured Gemmatimonadaceae bacterium
ATCACCTCGGTGGTCAGCACCGCCTTCACCCCCACCTCCTGGCAGATGGCGAGGAGCAGGGCGTGCATGCCGGTGGTGTCCGCACTGGTGAGTTCGGTGATGTTGCCCACCCCCATGAGCTGCGGCACGCCGGGGTAGCGGCGCGCCACCTCGGCGTAGCGCTCCAGCGAGGCCATGAAGCCGAAGCCGATCGGCTCGATGATCGGGTCGATCAGGCAGGGCACGCCGGCGGCGGCGAGCGCATGGAGCGTGGGCTCCAGCGTCTCCAGGCCGGCCCCGAAGTCGGGGATGGCGATCGCGCGGGCGCCGGCGTCGCGGAGGTCGGGAAGGACCTGGAGGTTGCTGCCGTTGACACTCAGCACGCACTCCGCGCCCGCCTGCACCGCGGTGCGGATCTCGTGGGGGTCGAAGGAATCAATGGAGACCCGCATGCCGAGCCCGCGCAGCGTGCGCACCAGCTCGGCCAGGCCGGGGAAGGGGACGCCGGGTGTGCAGCCGACGTCGATGATGTCGGCGCCGGAGGCCTGGTAGTGCCGGGCCTCGGCGAGGACCTCGTCCAGCGGGCGCTTGGGGGCGTTGTTGATCTCGGCGAGGATCTCGATGTCCCAGTCGCCGTAGTCCCGGGCCACCGCCTCGTGGCCGAACCAGGCCGGGAGATCGCGCAGGTCCTTGGGTCCCTTCTGGGCCGCGACCCCGAACCGGGCAGTGAGCTCCGACGGATCGCCCTCGACGAGACCCGGGAGGAGGATGAGGTCGGTGCCCTCCGGCACGGTGAGGAACCGCGCGATCCACGGCACCGTCATCAGCGCCGCCACCGTGATCTTCATGACCGCCACCTCGGCGGCGAACGGCGGCTGCATGGCGTCCAGCATCCGCCGGAGCGCGGGCTCGGCGAGCTTGCCGGTCACGAACAGCACCCGGCGCGGCGCCACGCCGGACGCCTGGGTCACTTCGGGTCGCCGCCCCGCACCCACTTGTTGGGCGTGCCCTCGAGCGCGCCGCCCGTGGGCTTCCACAGCGCCGTCTCCTCGATCTTCCGCGCCAGCTCCCAGTCCTTGTCGGTGATGCCGCCGGCCGAGTGGGTCTGCAGCTTCACCCAGACCTTGGCCCAGGTCACGGTGAGGTCGGGATGATGGTACGCCGCCTCGGCCAGGAAGCCGATGGTGTTCACCAGGGTGAGCGTGGTGAGCCAGCCGTCGGTCTTGTACTGCCGGCGGATCCAGCCGTCCTCGTAGTACCACCCGGGCAGCGCCTTCAGCCGCTCGGCGATCTCCGCATCGGTGTACGTGCGTTCCTTCTCCGCCATGATCCCTCCTTGAGGTACCGCCCTACCGCCCTACATCACATCGCCCCCATTCACCATCAGCATCTGCCCCGTCACGTACCGTGCCTGGTCCGAGGCAAGGTACACCGCGGCGGCGGCGACGTCGTCCGG
>CAZYIV010000087.1:0-16082 GCA_964647615.1 uncultured Gemmatimonadaceae bacterium
GGGAGCTGGGCATCCCCTGCGTGGTGTTCAAGAACTTCCGCGACCGCTGGGTGGGTGCGACCGAGAGCAACCTGGAGAAGATCTTCGCGGTGCTCCGGGCGCTGGGGCAGGTGGTGGTGTTCGTGGACGAGGCAGACCAGGCGGCGGGCCGCCGCGGGGGCGGCGACGGCGACAGCGGGCTCTCCGGCCGGGTGTACGGCATGCTGGCGAAGGAGATGTCCGACACCCGGAACCGGGGGCGCATCATCTGGGTCTTCGCCACCAGCCGGCCGGACCTCCTCGAGGTGGACCTCAAGCGCCAGGGCCGGCTCGACGTGCACATCCCGCTGTTCCCGCCCGAGACCGAGGCGGAGCGGCGGGCGCTGCTGCTGGCGGTGGCGCGGAAGATCAAGGTGCCGCTCACCGAGGCGGATCTCCCCGACCTGCCGGACGACCTGACCCTGGGTGGCAACGAGATCGAGGGGGTCTTCGTCCGGGGCCTGCGCACCTGGGAGCTGGCGCCGGAGCCGCGCCCGGCGCTCAAGGAGATCCTGCTCACCGTCATCCGCGACGTCCGGCCCAACGCCAATACCCGGAAGCTCGAGTACATGGACCTGGTGGCGGTGAAGGAGTGCACCGACATCCGGTTCCTGCCGGCGCGCTACCGCGATCTGCCCCCCGAGGAGCTGGAGCGGCGGATCGAGGAACTGCGGCGCTTCATGTAGCGGCGGGCGTTTGACATCGCCCCGCCGGCTCTCATCTTGGTACCGGTCACCGTCATCCGGCGCGGTCGCGCCGCACGCCAGGGAGGCAGCATGGGCCTGTTCGCCCGCATCGGTCGGCTGTTCAGGGGCTTCGTGGGGCTGTTCGTCAGCGGGCTCGAGGAGTCGAATCCCGAGGCGCTGATGGACGCTGCCCGGCAGGACTTCCGGGAAAAGATGACCCACTACAACATGGCGCTGGCGCGGATGGCCGGCGTGGCCGAGCGGCTCAAGGGGCAGGTCAAGTTCAAGACCCAGAAGGCCACGGACCTCGAGCGCCGGATCCTGGCCAATCACCAGGCGGGCAACGTGGAGCTGGCGGGTACCCTCGCCCGCGAGCTGCAGGAGCTCCGGACCGACCTCCAGACCGACACCACCGAGCTGGCCGAGACCGAGGAAGCCTACCAGGCCAACCTGCGGCAGGCGAAGGTGATCCAGAAGGAGTTCGAGGAGAAGATCAAGCGGCTCGAGAAGCAGCTCGACCAGGTCAAGATCAAGGAAGCCCAGGCCGAGGCCGCCGGCGCGCTGAGCAACGCGAGCTTCAAGGTGGGCGACGTGGGCGACACCATGAAGACCGTGGACGATGCGCTCAAGAAGCGCTACGAGGTGGCGGCCGGGAAGGCGCGCGTGGCCACCGACATGGTGGATATGGACAAGGTCCGGGAGAAGGAGAACGAGAGCAAGGCGCTGGAGCAGCAGGCGCTGGCGGAGTTCCTCGCCAGCCAGGGCATCCAGGCCGGCGGCACGCCGCAGGGCCCCGCCTCGCAGAAGGAAATGGGCCCCTCCAATGGCTGACCAGAAGCCGCGGGTCACCTTCCTCGGCAAGCTGATCTCGACCCTCCTGATCGGCGGGCTGGTCTACTTCGGCTGGCAGCTGCTCCAGGGCCGGCCGGTCACGCTGCCGTCCCTCCCGGGCACCACCAGCGACGCCGAGACCGCCGAGGTGACCGAGGCGGCCACCAGCGTGCCGACCCTGGCCCCGGCCGCGGCGTACCAGCTCCCGGCCGACAGCAGCGTGCTGATCGAGATCAGCGAGTACGCCGGGTACGCCGGCCTCATCGCCGCCAACGGCGGGCTGGCCCCGACGCCCGGGTCGCTATTCACCAAGTACTGTGGCTGCAAGGTGAAGCTGTCCATCAGCGAGGACGAGAGCTGGTCGGCGCTCAACAGCGGGCGCCTGGCCGCCTCGGTCACCACGGCCGACGTGCTCGCCGCCTACGGCCGCCAGTTCCACGTCACGGTGCCGTTGCAGCTGGGCTTCTCCCGCGGCGCCGACGGCATCGTGGTCCGGAGCGACATCAAGCGCATCAACGCCCTCAAGGGGAAGACGATCGTCGCGGCGCAGTTCACCGAAACCGACTTCTTCATCCGCTACCTGGCCCAGGAGGCCGGGCTGCCGATGAACATGCTCGGCAGCCTCGACGCCAGCCCCAGTCCCGACGCCCTCAACCTGGTCTACACCGACGACGGCTTCGCCGCCGGTGACCTGTTCCTGGGCGACGTGAAGGACGGCGGCAACAAACTCGCCGGGGCGGTGACCTGGGAGCCCAAGACCAGCGAGGTCGTGGCCCAGGGCGGCAGCCAGGTGCGGCTGCTCACCAGCAACAAGAACCTGCTGATCATTGCCGACATCCTGGTGGTGAACGAGGGCTTCGCCAAGGCCCACCCGCAGATGGTGCAGGGGATCGTCCGTGCCGCGCTGGAGGGCAACCGGATGGTGCGGCAGGACCCGGAGGCCCAGCTCGCGGTGGTCGGCCAGGCCTTCAAGTGGACCCCGGACCAGACCCGGGCGGAGCTGCAGAAGGTCCACCTCGCCAACCTGCCGGAGAACCTGGCCTTCTTCTCCGGCTCCATCGAGGCGGCGGGGAGCTTCGGCGGGATCTACCAGTCGGCGGTGTACGCCTACGGCCCGCAGCTCATCCCCGACCCGGCCGACGCCTCGCGCTTCGCGGACGTGACCGCGCTCAAGGCGCTGGACCAGGCCGGGATCTTCAAGGGCGAGACCATCGCCATCGCCCCGATCACCAACCGTCCCGCCGGCTCGGTCGAGGACAATCCGCTCCTCTCCAAGGACATCCGGTTCCTCTTCGAGCCCAACTCGGCGGTGCTGGACCAGGCCCAGACCGAGAACCTCAAGAACCTCGAGGCCATCAAGCAGCTGCTCACGGTGAGCCCCGGCTCCACCATCCTGCTGCGGGGTCACGTGGACAACTCGCTGGTGGAGCAGTTCCGGCGGCAGGGCGGCGAGGCCTTCGTGCGGCAGATGGCGCTCAAGGCGGTGGAACTCTCCCGCCAGCGCGCCGCCGAGATCCAGAAGCTGCTGGCCTCGAAGTACGGGGTGGACGGCAAGCGGATCGAGATCGTCGGCCGGGGCTGGGACGAGCCGGCCGGCCCCGATCCGGAGCAGAACCGCCGGGTCGAGGTGCAGTGGTTCACCCTGGAATAGGGCGGTAGGTGGGGCCCGGGCTTGTGTTTACGGGGTTCACCCCCTAAGTTCTCCCGTCTCAACACCATACGCCCTCACGGGCGAGCGGAGAGGGGTGAGTCCAGTAATGTCCGAAGTCATCATCCACGATGACGAGAGCTTCGAGCGGGCGCTGAAGCGCTTCAAGAAGAAGTGCGAGAAGGCCGGGATCCTGTCCGACCTGCGCAAGCACCGCCACTACGAGAAGCCGAGCGAGAAGCGCAAGCGCAAGCAGAATGCTGCCCAGCGCAAGAGCCGTCGCTCCTATCCGCGCAGCCCCCGAGTCTAGGCCGGCATGCACGCAGTGACCCGCGGTCAGCTGCCCCGTCGAGCCCGACGGGCGCGATGACCGACCAGATCGAGACGGAATCCCCGGACGGGGTGCTGGTGTCTTCGGACGCTGGCACCCCGTCCGCCTTTCCGGGCCTCCCCGCCGCGCCATCCGGTCCCGACCCGTGGGACGCCCCCCTCGCCGACCTCGAATTCGCCGCCGTCCTGGAGGACATCGCCGGGCGCGCCGCCGGCCCGCTGGGCGCAGCCAGCGTGCGCGCCCGCCGGCCGCTGACCGAGACGGTGCTGGTGCGCGAGGAGCTCACCCGGGTGGACCAGCTCGCCACGCTGGCACGCGGCGGCCGGGGTGTGGTGGCGGAGGCGGTGCCGGAGGCCGCGGGCATCCTCTCGCGGCTCCGCATCGCGGGCTCGGTGCTCGACGGCCAGGAGCTGCTGGCGCTCCGGCGAACCCTGACCGCGGCGCGGCTGGTCGGGGCGGAGCTGCGCCGCGTCGCGGCGGACGCGCCCCAGGTGGCGCCGCTGGAGGTGCCGCTCCCCGCCAAGCCGCTGGAGAAGCGGCTGGACCACGCCCTCGACGACGACGGCGGCGTTCTCGACACGGCGAGCCCGGCACTCGCCTCGGCCCGCAGCGACATCCGCACCGCCCGGGAACGGCTGGTGCAGAAGCTGGAACAGCTGCTCCGCGCGGTGGGGGGCGAGGGGGGGGTCACCCTGCGCGACGGGCGCTATGTGATCCCGGTGCCGCGCGACCTGCGCCAGCGGCCCGACGGCATCATTCACGGCGAGTCGGCCAGCGGCGCGACGCTGTACCTCGAGCCCGCGGCGGTGATCTCGCTGGGTAACGCGCTGCGGGAAGCCGAGGCCCGCGCCACCCGGGAAGAGCTGAAGGTCCTGCGCGACCTCACCGACCTGCTCCGGCCCCACGTCGCCGAGCTGCGGGCGCTACACGCCATGTGTGTCGCCGTGGACGACCTCGTGGCCCGGGCGCGGTGGGCGGTGGATCGTGACGGCCACGCCCCGGTGGTGGCCCCCGCGCCCGCGGGGCTCCGCATCGTGCGCGGCCGGCACCCGCTGCTGCTGTGTGCCGACAGCGCCGGCGCGCCGGAGGTGGTGGTGCCGTTCGACCTCACGGTCGAGGACGGCGAACGCACGATCCTCCTCTCCGGCCCCAACACCGGTGGCAAGTCTGTGCTGCTCAAGGCGGTGGGGCTCGCGGTCGCGCTGGCGCAGAGCGGGATCATCCCGCCGGTGGGCCCGGGGAGCGCGCTGCCGATCTGCGACCGGATCTTCTCCGACATCGGCGACCGGCAGTCGATCGCGGCGAGCCTCTCCACCTTCAGCGCCCACCTCACCCTGCTGCGCGAGATCCTGGACGAGGCCGATGCCCGCGCCCTCGTCCTGCTGGACGAGGTCGGGAGCGGCACCGATCCGGCGGAGGGCGCAGCGCTCGCTGCCGCCGCGCTGGTGGCGCTGACCCGCCGCGGCGCGCTCACTCTCGCCACCACCCACCTCGGCGCGCTCAAGCGCCTCGCCACCTCGACCCCGGGCGTGGTGAACGCGTCGCTGCAGTTCGACGCCGCGACGCTCCGCCCCACCTACCTGCTGCTCAAGGGCGTGCCGGGCCGCTCCTACGGCCTGGCGATCGCGAAGCGGCTCGGGGTCCGGGCCGACGTGCTGGCCGAAGCAGAGGCGCAGGTGCCGGACGCGGAGCGGAGTCTCGACGCGCTGCTGGCGCAGGTGGAGGCCCGGCAGCGGGACCTGGCCGCCCGGGAGGAGGAGCTGCAGGGCCGGCTGCTGCAGGCCGAGGGCCACGCGGCGGGGCTCGCGGCCCAGGCGGAGGCGCAGGGGCTGCGGGAGGCGACGCTCAAGCGCCGCGAGCGCGACGCGGAGCGCGCGGCGCGGGAGCAGGCCCGGAGTTACCTGCTCGAGGCGCGGGAGACCGTCGAGGCGGCCATCGCGCGGGCAGGAGAGGCGCGTGATGACAGCGCCCGCGAGGCGCGGCGGGCGGTGGAGCGGGCGGCGGCGGAGGCCGCCGGTGCACTGCGGGCGCTGGACGAGGTGGGTCAGCGGCTGGACCAGGCCACGCCGACGCTCGAGGCCGGCGACCGGGTGCGCCTCGAGAGCGGCACGGTCGGGCACCTGCTGGAGCAGCGCTCCGACGGCAAGGCGGTGGTGGCGGTGGGCTCGCTCAAGCTGGTGGTGGAGCCCGTCAGCCTCACGCGGCTCGAGCCGGCCACCCGCCCCCGCGCGGCAGACCCCGCCGGCCGCGAGCCGGGGACCGCGGCGTTCGACCTCGACCTGCGCGGCCTCACCGGCGACGAGGCGGAGCAGGCGCTGCTCGCCGCGCTGGACGCGGCGGTACTGGCGGAGCAGCCCTTCCTCCGGGTGATCCACGGCAAGGGCACCGGGGTGGTGCGCGACCGGGTGCAGCAGGTGCTGCGGCGCGACCGCCGGGTGACCGGCCATGCCTTCGCCCCGGCCAACCAGGGCGGCACCGGGGTCACGGTGGTGGAGTTCGGCGGATGAGCATGATCCCCGACGAGGTGATCGAGCAGGTGCGGGACGCCGCCGACCTGGTGAGCATCGTCGGCGAAACGGTGGAGCTCAAGCGCACCGGCGCCGACTGGCGCGGCCCCTGTCCCTTCCACGGCGGGCAGCACCGCAACTTCGCGGTGATCCCGAAGAAGGGGCGCTACTACTGCTTCGTGTGCAAGGAGGCGGGCGACGTCTTCTCCTGGTACATGAAGCGGCTGGGCATGGACTATCCCACCGCCGTGCGGGAGGTGGCGCGCAAGGTCGGCGTGGTGATCCCGGAAAGCACCGGCCGCCAGGGCCCCGACCCGCGGGAGCCGCTGTTCCAGGCGGTGGCGGTCGCGCACGACTGGTTCGCCCGCCAGCTGCGGGAGAACCCCGAGGCGGAGGATGCCCGGCGCTACCTGCAGGGCCGGGGCCTCGACCTCGAGGTGCTGGAGCCGTGGGAGCTGGGCTATGCCCCCCGTGGCAACGCCTTCAGCCAGGCCATGCAGCAGCTGGGCCTCGACCCGGCGCTGCTGCTCGAGGCGGGGCTGCTGGCCCGGCGCGAAGACGGCACCGTTATCCCCCGCTTCCGCGGCCGGCTGCTGTTCCCGATCCACGACCTGCGCGGCCGCGTGGTGGGCTTCGGCGGGCGGCTGCTCGGCCCCGGCGAGCCCAAGTACCTCAACAGCCCCGAGTCGCCGGTTTTCCACAAGGGCGGGACGCTGTACAACCTGCACGCCGCGCGGAACCACATCCGCAAGGAAGGCGCGGTGATCCTGGTCGAGGGCTACTTCGACGTGCTCCGGCTGGTCCTCGCCGGCATCGAGCACGTGGTGGCGCCGCTCGGCACCGCGCTCACGCCGGAGCACGCGGCGCTGCTCAAGCGCTACGCCCCGCAGGCGATCCTGCTGCTCGACAGCGACAGCGCCGGGCTCAAGGCCACCTTCCGCGCCGGGGACGAGCTGCTGCGCCACGAGGTGCGGGTGCGGGTGGCCACCATGCCGGACGGGGAGGACCCCGACACCCTGGTGCAGCGGGGCGGGGCGGCAGCGCTGGCCCCGATCCTGCGCGACGCGGTGGACGTGATGGAGCGGAAGATCCAGATCCTCGACCGCCGGGGCTGGTTCACCGGCATCGAGCACCGGCGCGAGGCGCTCGACCGGCTGCTGCCCACGATCCGCGCCGCGCACGACCCGATCCAGCGCGAGCTGTACCTCTCGCTGGTGGCCGAGCGCTCGGGCGTGGACAAGAAGGTGCTGGAGCACGAGGTCGCCACCCGGCCCGAGCCGGCGCCACGACCCTCCGCGCCGGTCCCGGCCCCGCCCGTGGAGCGCGCCGCCCGGGGCCCGGACACCTCCCGCCGCGCGGGTGGACGCACCGAGGTCCAGCTGCTCCGCCTGATGATGCAGAGCGAGGAATGGCGCCACCGGGCGCACGAGGAGCTGCACCCCGAGTGGTTCGAGCTGCCGGGCCACCGGCCGCTGTTCGAGGTGCTCCTCGCCCTCGCGGAGCCGGGCGTGGCCCTGCCGCCGGAGGGCGTCTCGGACGCGCTCCGCCAGCTCTGGGATCGGGTCGCCGCGACCGACGTGCCGCTCGACCAGGCCAGCCAGGCCAACCTCTTCGCCGCCGCCGCGCGGCGGCTCGAGTCCCGGCCCGCGTTCCGGGCCTGGTGGCAGCTGAACGCCCGGATCCAGTCGGCGCCCGAGGGCGCGGAGCGCAATGCGCTCGCGGCCGAGAAGGCCCGCCTGGCCCGGGAACTCAAGGACAAGTACCCCGAGGAGTTCCGCACCCACGGATACCTGCTGGCGCGCCGTGGCGCGCGGCGGGCCGCCCCGCCCGGGTAGCCCGCCGCACCCCGCCGCGCCCCCGTTGATGAACCGAGGCCCATCCCCGTACCCGAGGTCAGACGATGCATCCAGATCTGGTGAAACTGCTCGAACTGCAGGACAAGGACCGCGCACTGCTCGAGGCCGACAAGGCCCTCGACGCCATCCTGGCGGAGGTCGAAGCCCTCGACCAGCAGCTCGCGGACGGTGAGCAGGCGGTGGCCCAGGGCACCCGGGCGATCGCCGACGCCACCCGGCGGCGGCAGGAGCAGGAAGCCAAGATCGAGAACTACCGGAAGCTGGAAGAGCGCGGCAAGGCTCGGCTGGACCAGATCCGGACCCAGAAGGAGAGCCAGGCGGTCATGGCCGAGCTGGACCTCGCCCGCTCCATCCTGGCCAAGGAGGAGGCGGAGTGGCTCAAGCAGGCCGACCAGATAGCCGCACTCGAGGCGGCCGCCAAGGAGGCCGAGGGCCGGCTGGCCGAGATGCGCGAGGCGCAGCAGGCGCAGCGGGGCGAGATCGACCTGCGCCGGGCCGACGCCGACGCCGCGCGCACCCGCGCGCTCGAGGCGCGGGAAGAGGCCGCGACCGAGGTCAACAAGAGCCTGCGGTCCCGCTACGAGCGGCTGCGCACCGTGAAGTCGGTGCACGTCGTGGTGGCGCTGAGCGGTGCCTCCTGCGGCGCCTGCTTCACCCAGGTGCCGCTCAACCGGCGCAGCCAGATCCGCGCCGGGACGCTCATTGACGCCTGCGAGAGCTGCGGCGTGATCCTGTACGCCGACGACGAAGGTGACTAGCACCTTCCCGGTGCCGGCGCTCCGGTGGCGGGTGGATCCCGCCCCTGAACCCGCCACCGTCCAGCGCCTCGCCGAGGGACTCGGGGTGGGCCGGGCCCTGGCCGAACTGCTCGTGCGGCGCGGCCTGGCCGAACCGGCGGACGCGCGGCGGTTCCTGCGCCCCGAGCTGGCCGAGCTCGCCGATCCGCTCACGTTGCGCGGCATGGCGGAGGCCGTCGAGCTGGTGACCCGCGCGGTGCGCGGGGGCACCGGCATCCTGGTCCACGGCGACTACGACGTGGACGGCCAGTGTGCCACGACCGTCCTCACCCGCGCGCTGCGCGAGGCGGGGGCCCGGGTGACCCCGTTCGTCCCCCATCGCCTGCGCGACGGCTACGACCTCGGCCCCGCCGGCCTCGCGGCGGCCCGGGAGGCGGGGGCGGGGCTGATCCTCACCTGCGACTGCGGCATCACCGCGGTCGAGACCGTCGAGGCGGCGCGCGCGGCGGGGATCAACGTCGTGGTGACCGATCATCACCTGCCGGGCCCGGTGCTCCCGCCGGCCAATGCCATCGTGGATCCGCAGCAACCGGGCGATACCTCCGGGCTGCGGGCGCTCTGCGGCACCGGCATCGCCTTCAAGCTGGTGCAGGCGCTGGTGCCGGCGCTGGGCCTGCCGGCCAACCTGCCGCTCCACTTCCTGGATCTCGTCGCCCTCGCGACGATCGCCGACATCGTCCCGCTCACCGGCGAGAACCGGGTCCTCACCCGCCACGGCCTGCGGCTGTTGCGGCAGACCCGATGGGCCGGGCTGGCGGCGCTGCTCCGGGTGAGCGGCCTCGCGGAGAAGGAGGTCCGGGCAGGACAGGTGGGCTTCGTGCTCGCGCCGCGGCTCAACGCCGCCGGCCGGGTCGGCGACGCCGCCGACGCCATCCGCCTCTTGCTGACCGACGACCCCGCCGAGGCGGAGGCGCTCGCGCTCCGGCTGGAGGCACTCAACGTGCAGCGCCAGGGGCTGGACCAGCGCATCCTCGAGGAGGCGATCCGCCAGGTCGAGGAGGAGCGCGACCCCGACCGCGACACCGCGCTGGTGCTGCACTCTGATACCTGGCACCCTGGCGTGGTGGGGATCGTGGCCTCGCGCGTGGTGGAGCGCTACGGGCGCCCGGCGTTCCTGATCGCGCTCGACGGCGAGGTGGGGAAGGGCAGCGGCCGCAGCATCTCGCGCTTCGACCTGCACGCGGCGCTGCACCAGTGCGGCGACCTGCTGGAGCGCTTCGGCGGACACCAGATGGCCGCCGGCCTCACCATCCGTCGCGACCGGCTGGACGCCTTCCGCGAGCGCTTCGCCGGGGTCGCCCGCGCCACGCTCGGCGATGACGACCTCGGCCCCGAGCAGCGGGTGGACCTGGTGGTGGGGCTGGGCGACGTGACGCCCGACCTCGAACGGCTCATCCGCTATCTCGAGCCCTGCGGCATGGGCAACCCCTCGCCAGTGCTCGGGGCCCGGGGCGTACGCTTCGAGGGGGCGCGCCGGGTCGGCAACGGCCACCTCAAGGGCGCCCTCGCCGGCGAGGGCGGGCGGCTGTCGGCGATCGGCTTCGGCTGGGCCGAGCGGGCGCCGTGGATCGCGCCGGGGCAGGCGGCGCCGGCGGTGGACTGCGCCTTCCGGCTCGAGGAGAATGAGTGGCAGGGGACCGTCTCGCTCCAGGCCCGCGTCGTGGCGCTGAGCCCCGCCGGCGGCACATGAGGATCGTGGCCGGGGAGTTCCGCGGCCGGCGCCTCGCGATCCCGGCCGACCCGCGGGTCCGCCCCACCGCCGACCGGGTGCGCGAGTCCTGGATGAGCATCCTGCAGGAGGCGCTCCCCGGTGCCCGGGTGCTCGACCTCTACGCCGGCAGCGGCGCCCTGGGGCTCGAGGCGCTCTCCCGCGGGGCCGCGCACGCGGAGTTCGTCGAGCTCAACCCGCCCTCCCTCGCCGCGCTGCGGGAGAACATCGCCACCCTCGGCGTCGCCGCCCGCACCACGGTGCACCGGGGCGATGCGCTGCGCTTCGCCGAGCGGCTGGCGCCGGGCGCGTACGACGTGGCCCTGGCCGACCCCCCGTACACCCGGGACGATGCCGCCCGGCTGGTGGCCCTCTTCCGCCTGACGCCGTTTGCGCGCATTCTGGCGGTGGAACATCCGGCGAAGGCCGCCCTCGAGGGCGACCAGACCCGCCGCTACGGCGACACCGCCATCACCTTCTGCCACGCCCCATGACCCGCATCGCCGTCTATCCCGGCTCGTTCGACCCGCCCACCCGGGGCCACACCGACCTGGTCACCCGGAGCCTCGCCCTGGCCGACCGGGTGATCGTCGCGATCGCCCGCAACTCGTCCAAGGAACCGCTCTTCACGGTGGAGGAGCGGCTGGACCTGCTGCGCCAGGTGAGCGGCGGCGAGCCGCGGATCGAGTTCCGCGCCTTTGACGGTCTGCTGGTGGACTTCGCGAAGTCGGTGAAGGCCACGCTGATCATCCGCGGGCTGCGGGCGGTCAGCGACTTCGAGTACGAATTCCAGATGGCGATGATGAACCGCCACCTGCTGCCCGGCCTGGAGACCGTCTTCCTGGTCCCGCCCGAGGACGCCACCTACCTGAGCTCCAGCCTGGTGCGCGAGGTGGCGCGCTACGGCGGCGACGTCTCCACCCTGGTGCACCCCGCCGTCGGGGAGGCGCTCAAGCGCCGCTTCGCGCGGTGAGCTTCCGCGCCGACCTGCTGCGGCGGGCTGCGGCCCGCCGCCCCCGTGTCGTGCTGCCCGAGGGCGGCGATCCCCGCGTCGCCGAGGCGGCGGCGCGGCTGGCGCGGGATGGCATCGCCACCCCGATCCTGCTCGGCCCCGGGGCGATCGAGCCGCTGCGCGACCCGCGCCACGCCCGGGTGGCCCAGCACCTCCGCGACCGCCGCCCCGACCGGGTGCACGACGCCGTGCACGCCCTCGACCTGGCGCAGGACCCGCTCCGCTTCGGCGCCTCGCTGGTGGCCCTGGGCGAGGCCGATGCCTGCGTGGCCGGGGCGGTGGCCAGCACCGCCGACGTGATCCGCGCCGCGCTCTGGGCCATCGGCACCGCGCCCGGCGTGAGGACCATCAGCTCCAGTTTCTACATGGCGCTGCCCGACGGGCGGGTGCTGACCTTCACCGACTGTGCGGTGGTGCCGGAGCCGGCCCCCGAGGTGCTGGCCGAGATTGCCCTGGCGGCGGCACGGGACCGCCGGCGCCTCGTGGGGGACGACCCCCGGGTGGCGTTCCTCTCCTTCAGCACCCTGGGGAGCGCCGAGGGGCCCAGCATCACCCGGGTGCGGGAGGCAGTGGAGCGGTTCCGCGCCCTGGCCCCCGGCATCCCGGCGGCGGGGGAGCTCCAGGCCGACGCCGCCCTGGTGCCGGAGGTGGCCGCCCGGAAGGCGCCGGGTGCCCCGATCCAGGGGGACGCCAACATCCTGGTGTTCCCGGACCTCGACAGCGGCAACATCGGGTACAAATTGGTGCAGCGGCTGGCCGGGGCGGTGGCCCTGGGGCCGCTGCTGCAGGGTCTGGACCGCCCCATGAGCGACCTCTCGCGCGGGGCGACTCCAGAGGATATTGTGGAGGTGGCCGCGATGGTGGCGTTGCAGGGGCCGGACGCCTGATCGCTCAACCCGAAGGCGACTCATGGGATTCTCGGCAACGAAGGACCCGAGCGGGGTGTACCTGCTCCGGGTCGAGGGACAGCTGATCGTCGGCAACCGGCAGGAGCTCAAGACCGCGGTCCAGGAGGCCCTGGACCATGGCGAGCGCCGGTTCGTCATCGACTTCTCCCGCACCGGCTACATCGACTCCTCCGGGCTCGGGGCGCTGGTCTCGATCTCCAAGAAGGTCCGGGAGCAGGGCGGGGAACTGCGGCTGGCAGGCCTCAACGAGGACCTGCGGTCGCTGTTCGAGCTGACCAAGCTCGACACCCTCTTCGCCATCAGCGACACCGCCGAGCGCGCGGTCGGGAGCTTCGCCGGGTGACGGCGCCGCTGCCCGCGTCGCTGCGCCTCTGCCTCCGCCGCCGGCGGGTGCCGGCGGCCTCGGGGGCCACGGTGCAGGTGTCGCTCAGCGTGCCGAGCGACGTGGGCTGCATCGAGGAGGTGGTGGATCTGCTGGTCCGCCACTGCTGCGGCAACAGCTGGCTGTGCCGCAAGCGCCGCTTCAACCTCCGCGTGGCCATCGCCGAGGCGCTCGCCAACGCGATCGTCTCGGGCAACCGGGAGGATCGGTCCAAGACCGTCCTCGTGGAAGCCGAGCTGGGCGCCGACCTGGTGCAGGTCTCGGTGACCGACCAGGGCCATGGCTTCGACCCCGGGACCATCGCCCCGCCCATCGACCCCGACGCGCTGGAGCAGGCCAGCGGCCGGGGGCTCTTCCTGATCCGCAACCTGGTGGACGACGTCCGGTTCAACGCGCAGGGGAACTCCATCTGCATGACGCTGCACCGCCGCTGACGGGCCTGGAGGCCGTCGCGGATGCCCTGGGCGCCCTCGCGGGAGCCCGGGTCCGGCTGTGGCGGTTCGACGGGCGCGGACTGCGGCACTTCGGTGCCGGGCCCGACCCCGGCTTCGTGCCGCCGATGCCGATGGCCGCCGGCCTGGTGCCCACACCGACCGGTAGCGTGTGGCTTGCCCCCGTCCCCGATTCCCGGGAGTTCTGGGTGGAGGTCGGTGACCTCCCGGAGGCCCGGGCCCGGGAGCTGGCCCCCCAGCTGGCCGGGATCACCGGCGCCTTCCTCGGCTCCGAGCGCGACACCGCCGGCGTGGTCGAGGAACTCACCGCGGTGTACAAGGAGATTGACCTCCTGTACGCCATCAGCGAGATCCTGGGCCACACCGTGCGGCTGGAGGAGGCGGCGCCCACGATCGTGCACGAGGTCGCGGAGGTGGTCGGCGCCCGGCGGGCCTCGATCATGGTCTACGACGAGGCGGCGAGCCTGCTCCGCACCGTCGCCGCCCAGGGCTTCTCCGCCAACGGCCTCGAGCCGGTCGGCACCGACGACCAGGACTCGGTCGCGGCCCGGGTGTTCCGTGAGAAGCGGATCATCGTGTTCGACCCCGCCGACCCGCTGGCCCAGAATCCCGGCTGCCACGACCCGCGGAGCTACCGCGGCCAGGCGTTCCTCAGCATCCCCATCTGCTACGGGCCCGGCGCCCGCTGCGTCGGCGTCATCAACCTGACCGACCGGCTGCTGGGCGACAGCTTCACTCCCTCCGATGCCAAGCTGGTCTCCGCGGTGGCCAACCAGATCGGTGCCGCGATCGAGAACGCCCGCCTGGTGGAGCGCGACCTCCGCCGCCAGCGGCTGCAGCGCGAGCTCGAGCTGGCGCACGATCTCCAGCTCAAGCTGCTGCCCTCGCCCGCGGTGCTGCAGGGCGATGCCCAGGTGGCGGCCATCTGCCGCCCGGTGGACAGCGTCGGCGGCGACTTCTACACCTTCGCCCGGCTGGGCAACGGCCGGGTGGGCGTGATGCTGGGCGACGTCTCCTCCCACGGCTTCTCCGCCGCGCTGGTGATGGCGCTGGTGATGTCCGCCGCCGGCATCCACGCCGCCGCCGGCTCCACGCCGGACGAGGTGCTCAGCGCCATGCTCGAGAGCCTGGGCGACGAGCTGGCCTCCACCGAGATGTACCTGTCGGTGTTCTACGGCGTGCTGGATCCGGCCAATCGCCGCCTGATCTACGCCAGCGCCGGGCACCAGCACGCCTTCCGCCTCCCCGCCGGTGGCGCCCCCGAACGGCTGCCGACCACCGCACCGCCGCTGGGCCTCGCCGATCACGCCAGCATCCACCTGCGCCAGGTGGAATGGGTGCCGGGCCAGGACCTGCTCTGCCTCTACACCGACGGGCTGGTGGACCAGCGCGAGGCGGAGGGCTTCGGCGAGGAGCGGCTCATGGCGGAGCTGGCCCGGCGGCGGCAGGAGTCGCCCGATGCGATCGTCCGGGCCGTGTTCCAGGAGGCCGACAAGGCCACGCCGCACCCCGCCGACGACCGGACCCTGCTCGTGATGCGGGTGTGATCCCCAGGAAGCGGTTCGGCCAGCACTTCCTCCACGATCCCAGGATCCTCGGGCGCATCGCCGATGCCGCCGGCATCATGCCCGGCGACACGGTGCTCGAGATCGGCCCCGGGCCGGGGGGCCTCACCGCCGAGCTCGCGCGGCGCGCCACCCGTCTGGTCGCGATCGAGAAGGATCGCGACCTGGTGCCGGCCCTCCGGACCCGCTTTCCCGAGGCCACGATCCACGAGGCGGACGCGCTGGACACCGACTGGCACGCACTGGCGGGCCCGCCGCCGGTGCGTATCGTCGGCAACATCCCCTACAACATCACCTCGCCCCTCCTGGAGCAGGCGCTGACTCCGCCGCGCCCGGCGGTGATCGTCTTCCTGGTCCAGAAGGAAGTGGCCGAGCGCATCGCGGCGGCCCCGGGTGGCGCGGACTACGGTGCGCTGTCCGTCGGGGTGCAGGCGGTGGCGTTGGTGGAGCGGCTGTTCACCGTTCCGGCCGGCGCGTTCAAGCCCCCGCCGAAGGTGGACTCGGCCGTGGTCCGGCTGACCCCGCGCGCCGAGCCGCTCATCGCCGATGCCGATGTCGGCCCCTTCCGGCAGTTCGTGGTGGGGCTGTTCGGGTTCCGGCGGAAGCAGCTGGTCCGGGGGCTCCGTGAGCTGACCGGCGCCGCGCCCGAGGCCGCCCTGGCCTGGCTGGGCAGGGCAGGGATCGCCCCGGAGACCCGGCCGCAGCAGCTCTCGCCGGAGGATTTTGCCCGCCTGTTCGGCCTCCGCCCCGCGGCCTGACCGCCGCTTCCAGCCCGCGGCCTCCCGATCCACCTGCTGCTTCGCCCTACCGCCCCCCCACCCCCCGGGGCTAGATTTGTGAAAGTTTTCACAATTACCCATGCGCAAGATCGCCGAATCCACCGTCCGCCGGCTGTCGCTCTACCTGCGATTCCTCGAGGAATTCGAGGACGAGGGGATCGAGACCGTGAGCTCCGAGGCCCTGTCGGCCCGGGGCGGGACCACCTCCGCCCAGGTCCGGAAGGATCTCTCGTTCTTCGGGTCCTTCGGGAAGCGGGGCCTGGGGTACTCGGTGGCGGAGCTGGTGCAGAAGCTCCGGGAGATCCTGGGGCTGGGGCGGACCTACCGGGTGGCGATGATCGGCGCCGGCAAGATCGGCAGCGCGCTGGTGCAGTACCGCGGGTTCCGCCAGCGCGGCTTCGACATCGTCGCCATCTTCGACACCGACAGCACCAAGGTGGGCCGGGGCTGGAACGGCCTCAGCGTGCGCGACGCCCGCGAGCTCGAGACCGAGCTGCGGAAGCAGCCGGTGGACATCGCGGTCATCGTGACCCCGGCCGATGCCGCGCAGGCGGTGGCCGACCGCTGCGTGGCGCTGGGGATCAAGGCGCTGCTCAACTTCG
>CAZYIV010000088.1:0-15701 GCA_964647615.1 uncultured Gemmatimonadaceae bacterium
CGAAGTCGCTGAACAGGAGCGCCGCCCGCTTGTAGGTGGCGAACCGCCGCGCGAAACCGATGGTGAGCGCGCCGGGGCTGAGCAGCGTCCCCGCGCCCACCATGTGCGCCGCCTCCTTCCACCGCTCGGTCCAGCGCCGGCGGGCATCCTCGCGGATGAAGGTCAGCAGGTTGAGCTTCATCTCGGTGTGCAGCTCCCAGAGCTGCTGGTCGTTGAATCCCAGCACCGCGTCCCAGAAGCCCGGCTCGCCGCTGCGCTCCATCCACCCCTCGCCCAGGTGCTGGTCCAGCAGGGTGCGCATCTGGTTCGACATCCAGGTGGGCAGGTGCACCCCGTTGGTGATCGAGCCGATCGGCACCTCGGCCACCGGCACCGAGGGCCACAGGCCGTGCCAGATCTCGCGGGAGACCTCGCCGTGCTTCTCCGCCACGCCGTTCACCCGGGCGGAGAGCCGGATCGCCGTCGCGGTCATGTGGAACAGCGGGTGCTCGTCCTCCGGGTGGCTGCCGATGGCCACGAACGCCTCGGGCGAGATCCCGAGGTCGTCCCACACGTTGCCGGCGCAGGCCATCACCTGGTCCACGCCGAAACGATCGTGACCCGCCGGCACCGGGGTGTGGGTGGTGAACACGCTCCGCGCGCGCACCTCGGCCCAGGCGTCGGCGAAGGGCCGCCCCTGGGCGACCAGCTCCCGCAGCCGCTCGATCAGCATGAACGCCGCGTGGCCCTCGTTGGCGTGCCAGGCGGAGGGCTCCACGCCGGCGGCGCGCAGCACCCGCACTCCGCCGACGCCGAGGATCCACTCCTGCCGGAGCCGCATGTCGGGGCCGCCGGCGTAGAGCTTCCCGGACAGTTCACGGTCGGCCGGGTCGTTCTGCTCCAGGTCGGTGTCGAGCAGGTAGACCGGCACCCGGCCCACCTCCATCCGCCAGGCGCCGACGTGCACGTCCCGCCCGAAGGTGCGGACCGTCGTGAGCCACGGCTCGCCGCCGGGGCCGGGAACCCGCTCCAGCGGCGTGGTGTCGATGTCGAAGGTGGCGTCACTGTCCTCCTGCCACCCGTCGAGCCGCAACCGCTGGTCGAAGTAGCCCTTGGTGTAGAACAGGCCCACGCCCACCAGCGGCAGCCCCAGGTCGGAGGCCGACTTGAGGTGGTCGCCGGCGAGGATGCCCAGCCCGCCGCTGTAGATCGGCACCGAGTTGTGCAGCCCGAACTCGGCACAGAAGTAGGCCACCGGCCGGGTCAGGTCGGGGTAGTGCACCTGGAACCAGGTGTCGGGCGAGCCGAGCGCCCGGTGCATGGCGTCCATCACCCGGTCGTACATCGTCAGGAAGCCCGGATCCACGGCGCAGGCGGCCAGCCGGGCCGGGTCCACCCGCTTGAGCAGGGCCAGGGGGTTGTGCTTGGTGAGGTGCCACAACGGCTCGTCAAGCTTGCGGAAGACGTTGCGGGCCTCGGGGGACCAGCTCCACCACAGGTTGGTGGCCAAGGTGGCGAGCCCGTCTATGCGTGGCGGGAGGTAGGGCAAACGAAGTCTGGGATGGCTCATGAGGCTCGGGTCGTGGGCGGGGCGCGAACTGGCCCCGGGAAGCTAGTCGGAACCCGCGGGGGGCGAAACCCGCGTCCCGTCGGGGGCGGCCCGCCTCAGCGGACCGGGACGACCAGCACCGCGGCGACCAGGCCCCGGACCGACCAGAGGAGGGTGCGGATCCAGTTGGTGCGGACCAGCCGGCGGTGGGCCGCCGCATCGGCCCCGGCGAGCAGCCGGCCGTGCATCGGCATCTGGAGCATCGCGGTGGAGGCCCAGATGAACACCAGCAGGGTGAGCCCCAGGGCGGGGTAGAAGCGGCCCCGGGCCGCTGGCGGGCTGGCCACCAGCGCCAGGGCGGTGAACGCCTCGATGAGCATCAGGGGGGTGACGATGAGGGCGATGCGCCGCTGGTGCGCGGCGGCGAAGCCCGCCGCCTCCGCGCGCCCCACCCGGCCCATCAGGGGATAGTGCACCACCTGGACGAACCAGATCAGGCCGACCAGCGACCAGGTGGCGGCGGCGTGGACCAGGGCGAGCATCATGGCCGAATGATGGGTGTGCTCCCGGAAGGGAGCGGGAGGGCCGCATGAAGCGGCCTTACCGATGCAGCGGCTTGTACTTGATCCGGTGTGGCTGGTTGGCGTCCACGCCCTTCCGGCGCTTCAGGTCCTGGGCGTAGTCCTGGTAGTTCCCCTCGTACCAGACCACCTCGCTGTCGCCCTCGAAGGCGAGGATGTGGGTGGCGATCCGGTCCAGGAACCAGCGGTCGTGGCTGATCACCACCGCACAGCCGGCGAAGCCGAGCAGCGCTTCCTCCAGCGCCCGGAGCACGTCCACGTCCAGGTCGTTGGTGGGCTCGTCGAGCAGCAGCAGGTTGCCGCCGCTCTTGAGCAGCTTGGCCATGTGCACCCGGTTGCGCTCGCCGCCGGAGAGGTCGGCCACCTTCTTCTGCTGGTCCGGGCCGCGGAAGTTGAAGCCGGCGCAGTAGGCGCGGGCGTTCACCTTGCGGCTGCCGAAGAGCAGCTCGTCCTGGCCGCCCGAGATCTCCTGGTACACCGTCTTCGCGCCGTCCAGCGCGTCGCGGCTCTGGTCCACGTAGGCCAGCTTCACCGTCTTGCCCACGGTGAGCGTGCCGCCGTCGGGCTGTTCCTGCCCGGCGATCATCCGGAACAGCGTGGTCTTGCCGGCGCCGTTGGCGCCGATCACGCCCACGATGCCGCCCCGCGGCAGGCTGAAGTCGAGCCCCTCGAACAGCAGCCGGTCGCCGTAGCCCTTGGCGAGGCCCTGGGCGACCACCACCTCGTCCCCCAGCCGCTCCGGCACGGGGATGAGGATCTCGACGCTGCCCTCGGCCAGCCGCTCCGCCTCCTCCCGCAGCTGTTCGTAGCGCTGCAGCCGGGCCTTGCTCTTCGCCTGCCGGGCCTTGGGGCTCTGCCGTACCCACTCCAGCTCGCGCTCCAGGGTCTTCTGCCGGGCGCTGGCCTGCTTCTCCTCGGTGGCGAGCCGCTTCTGCTTCTGCTCCAGCCAGCTGGAGTAGTTGCCCTCCCACGGGATGCCCGCCCCGCGGTCGAGCTCGAGGATCCACTTCGCCACGTTGTCGAGGAAGTAGCGGTCGTGGGTGATGGCCACGACGGTGCCGGGGAAGCCCTCGAGGTACTTCTCCAGCCAGGCGACGCTCTCGGCGTCGAGGTGGTTGGTGGGCTCGTCGAGCAGCAGCATGTCCGGCTCGGAGAGCAGCAGCCGGCACAGCGCTACCCGGCGGCGCTCGCCGCCGGAGAGGGTGGCCACGTCGGCGTCGCCCGGGGGGAGCCGCAGCGCGTCCATGGCGAGGTCGAGCTTGTGGTCCAGCTCCCAGAGGTTCAGGTGGTCGATCTGCTCCTGCAGCCGCCCCTGCTTCTCCAGCAGCCGGGTCATCTCGTCGTCGTCCATCGGCTCGGCGAACTTCTGCGCGATGTCGTTGAAGTCGTCGAGCAGCTTCCGCAGGTGGGCCACGCCGTCCTCGACGTTGCCCCGGACGTCCTTGGCGGGGTCGAGCTGCGGCTCCTGCGGCAGGTACCCGATGCGGGTGCCCGCGAGCGGCTTCGCCTCGCCCTGGAAGTCCTTGTCCACGCCCGCCATGATCCGGAGCAGGGTGGACTTGCCCGCGCCGTTGGCGCCCAGCACGCCGATCTTGGCGCCCGGATAGAAGGACAGGTAGATCCCCTTGAGGATCTCCTTGCCCGGGGGCACGACCTTGCGCAGGTCGCGCATCGTGAAGATGTATTCGCCGGCCATAGGGCGGGGATGATAACGCGAAGGGCGCCCCGACGGGAGCGCCCTTGGACCACGGGGGACCGGAGCGGACTAGCTCAGGTTCTTGTTGGCGATCTTCGCCAGGTCGAACATCGTCACCTGGTCCTTCTTGAACAGCGGCTTCAGCTTGGCGTCGGCGTTGATGGCGCGCTTGTTCTTCTTGTCCTGCAGGTTGTGCTTCTTGATGTAGACCCAGAGCTTCTTGATGACCTCGGTCCGGGCGAGCGGCTTGTCGCCCACGACGGCGGCGAGGGTCGCCGACGGCTTCATCGCCTTCATAAACGCCGCGTTCGGCTTCCGCTTGGTCGCCTTCTTCGCCTTCTTGGCCGGCGCCTTCTTTTTCGCCTTCTTCTTCGTGGCCATCAGGGGCCTCCATCAGGGGTGGGATGATGCGCGGTCCGCACGGCGACGCCGTGCCGCGCGAGACCCAAAGTAAGGGGTTGCCCCCCCTTTGCAAGAGGGAAACGGGCCATTTTCCCTCTGGGAACCGGGTGTGCAGGGCGCTAAGTTCCCTCGGAGGACACCTTCACCCGGAGCCGCTGCATGGTCCTGCCGTCCCGCGCTACCCTCGGCGCCCTCATGCTGCTCGCCCTCGGCGCGCCCCCGCCGGCGACCCCCGCCGCCGGCCCGCCGCCGCGCTGCAGCCGGGACAGCGGGCTGCTCCTCCCCGAGGGATTCTGCGCCGTGCGCGTCGCCGAGAAGCTCGGGCGTGTGCGCCAGGTCACCGTCCTGCCCAATGGCGACGTGCTGGCCGCCCGGAGCGGCGACGCCGTGGTCCTGCTCCGGGACACCGACGGCGACGGCGAGGCGGACCTGCGGCGCGATGTCATCGGCGAGTCGGGGACCGGGATCGCCTGGCGCGACGGCTACCTCTGGCTCGGGGAGCCGGGACGCATCGTGCGCTGGGCGTGGTCGCCCGGGGACAACGCGCCCGGCGGCAGCGCCGAGGTGGTGGTGGACCGGCTGCCGACCGGCGGCCACGGCGCCAAGACCTTCGCCTTCCTCGGCGGCGACACCCTGATCGTCAACATCGGTTCCGAGACCAACAGCTGTCAGGCGAGCGACCGCGCCAATCGCTCCCCCGGCATCGACCCCTGCACCGAGCTGGAGGGGCGTGCCGGGCTGTGGCAGTTCAGCACCGCCCGCCTCGGGCAGCGGCAGCAGGACGGGCGGCGCTACGCCACCGGGCTGCGCAATGCGATGGCGCTCGCCGTCGAGCCGCACACCGGCCAGCTCTTCGCCTCGCCCCACGGCCGCGACCAGCTCGGCGCCAACTGGGGCTTCACCGACGAGCAGAACGCCGAGCTGCCCGCGGAGGAGTTCATGTCGGTGGACGCCGGCGACGACTTCGGCTGGCCCTACTGCTACTACGACCAGCGGCAGGGGAAGAAGGTGCTGGCGCCGGAGTACGGCGGGGACGGGTCGCGGACCGGGCGCTGCAGCGGGAAGAAGGACCCGCTCATCGGCTTCCCCGGGCACTGGGCACCCATGGCGATCGCGTTCTACGGCGGCACCCAGTTCCCTGCCCACTTCCGCGGCGGGGCCTTCATCGCCTTCCATGGCTCGTGGAACCGGGCCCCGCTGCCGCAGCAGGGCTACCGGGTGGACTTCATCCCCTTCGGCACCGACGGCCGGCCCACCGGCCACTACGAGACCTTCGCCACCGGGTCCCGGGGCCCGACCGCGCTCCGGCCCGCGGGGCTGGCTGTCGGCCCGGACGGATCGCTGTACATTGGGGACGAACGGAGCGGCACCATCTGGCGGGTGATGGCCCGCCCCTGAGGCCCGGCCGCACCAGGTTCCGGAAGGAGGTGGCATGCGCAAGGTCCTGCTCGTCGCCGGCGCGGCGGTGCTGCTTACCGCCGCCGTCGCGCTCACCCGGCCCGACCCGCTCCGCGTGGGCGACATGGCGCCGGACTTCGCCCTCACCGGTGCCACCCGCGACGGGGTGCTGCCCGGCAAGGTGCGGCTGAGCGACTTCCGCGACCAAACGGTGGTCATCGCGTTCTTCTACAAGGCGCGGACCAGCGGCTGAACGGTCCAAATGGACGCGTACCGTGATCAGTACGCGACGCTTCTCGGAGACAGCAGCAGGGTCGTCCTGCTCGCCGTCAGCGTGGACCCGGTGGAGGCGCTCGCCTCCTGGGCCCACGACGCGAGCTACCCGTTCCGCTTCCTGAGCGATTCGGGCGGCGCGGTCGGCCGGCGCTACGGCGTCTTCGACCCCAAGTACCGGATGGATAACCGCACCCTCTACGCCATCGCGCCGGGCGGGAAGATTGCCCACGTGATGGCGCCCTTCCGCGAGATCGACCCGGCGGCGTACGCGGAGCTCAAGGCGGCAATTGCGCAGGCGGCAGGGCGGTAAGGCGGTAGCTCGGGAAACGACATGACCCTCCGGCACGGGCGCCGGAGGGTCGTTTGCGTTTGGGTTGCCGCCCTGCTGTCCGACGGCCCGCCTCACCCCAGGTGCGCCTCCACGAACCAGAGCCCCTTGTCCACCCCGCGCGAGATCTCGGTGAACAGGTCGGCGGTGTCCTTGTCGCCCGCCGTGTCCGCCGCGTCAATCGCCGCGCGCACCGCCTTGCCGAAGGCGGCGAGGGCATCGGCCACGCTCTTCACGTGCCCGGTGGTGCTCTGGGGCCGGGTGGGGTAGGGGGCCAGGGAGGTGCCCGCCACCACCGAGGCGATCGTCCCCATCGCCGTGCCCCCCAGCTGCACGCAGCGCTCGGCCAGGTCGTCGGCGTAGCCGGCGGCTTCGCCGTAGAGCTTGTCGAACAGCTCGTGCAGCTGCAGGAAGGTGGTCCCCTTCACGTTCCAGTGCGCCTGCTTCAGCTGCAGGGTGAGGTCGGTCGCGTCGGCCAGGCGGGCATTGAGCAGCGCCACCATGGCGGCACGGGTGCGGGCTGGGAGGTCGTTGCGGGTCGGGTTGAGCGCCATCGTCCGGTCTCCTCGCGGGGTGAGTCGTTACAGCCGTCCTAGGCCAGTACCCGCGCCACCGCGCGAAGGTCCGCGTCGATCTCGATCGGGCGATTGGCGTGCGGCGGCGGGGGGTCGGTCTCCTGGTGGTAGGTGATCAGCGCCCCCGGGTCCTTGAGCACGTGGCCGGTGAGTACCGCCACCACCCGGTCGTCGGGACGGAGCACATGGTCCGCCCGGAGCCGGCGGGTCCCGGCCACACTCGCCGCGCTGGCCGGCTCGCAGCCCACGCCCGCGGCGTCCACGATCGCCTTGGCCTCGAGGATCTCCTGGTCGCTGACGGCGAGCACCACGCCGTCGGTCTCCCGGATGGTGCGCACGCCGCGGTCCCAGCTCGCCGGGTCACCGATCTTGATGGCCGTCGCGATGGTCTCCGCCTTGAGCCGGTGCCGCGTCGCGAAGCCTTCGGCGAAGCCGCGGGCGAAGGGCGCGGCGCCGGCCGCCTGCACCGCCGCGATGCGCGGCAGCCGGTCGATCAGGCCCGCCGCGCGCGCCTCCAGCAGCGCCTTCCCGAAGGCGGCGGTGTTCCCCAGGTTGCCCGCCGGCAGCACGATCCAGTCCGGCACCACCCACCCCAGCTGGTCCAGCAGCTCCAGCACGATCGTCTTCTGCCCCTCGAGCCGGAACGGGTTGATCGAGTTGAGCAGGTAGACCCCGAGCTGGTCCGCCGCCTCCTGCACCAGCCGCAGGCAGGCGTCGAAGTCCCCCCGCACCAGCAGGGTCCTCGCGCCGTAGGCCAGCGACTGCGACAGCTTGCCCAGCGCCACCTGCCCGGCCGGGACGAACACCAGCGCCGGGATGCCCGCCTGCGCCCCGTACGCCGCCAGGGCGGCGGAGGTGTTGCCGGTCGAGGCGCAGGCGATGGCACGGGCGTTGACCCGGCGGGCCTGGGTCACGCCCACGGTCATCCCGCGGTCCTTGAACGAGCCGGTGGGGTTGTGGCCCTCGTGCTTGAGCAGCAGGCCGGGCGCGCCGGCCCACTGGCCCACGGCGGCGCGGTGGAGCAGCGGCGTGTTCCCCTCGGGATGCGTGACCACGCTGGTGCCCGCGCCCGGCAGGACCAGCTCCCGGTAGCGCCACACCCCCGAGCGATCGGCGTCCGCGCCCCAGCCCTGGCGCGAGGCGAACAGCCGCTTGAGGCTCGCCCCGTCTTCCACCGGCGGGTCGTGCTGCAGCTCGAGCAGGCCACCGCAGGTGCAGCGCACCGCCGGGTCCAGCTCGCCGAACCGGTCGCCGCACGCGGCGCACACCTGGACCGTGGCCATCACCCGGTTCCCTGCAGCCGGGCGCCCTCGGCGCTCACCGCGGTGACCCGCGTGGTGCACCCCACGCCCGCCGCGCCGTACGCTGCCTGCATCGCGCCGGCGATGCGCCGGCCCGCCGCGTCGTCGGGCGCAAAGGCGAACGCGGTCGGCCCGCTGCCCGAGATGGAACAGCCGAGCGCGCCTGCCTCGAGGGCGGCGTGCTTGGCGGCGGTGAAGCCCGGGAGCAGGGGTGCGCGGGCCGGCTCGGCGATGCGGTCGTCGAGGGCGCGGCGCAGCAGGGCGTGGTCGCCGGTCGCCAGCGCCAGCACCATCCCCGCCACCTGGGCCGCCTGGTAGACCGCCAGGTCGCGCGGGACCTCGCGCGGCAGCACCGCCCGGCCCTCCGCGGTCCGCAGCCGCTGGCCCGGGTGCGCCACCACCACCCGGAGGCCGGCGGGGAAGGGGAGCCGGACGTAGTCGTAGGCCCGCGCGTCGCGGATCAGCACGATGCCGCCGATCAACGAGGGCAGGATGTTGTCCAGGTGCCACCCGGCCACGCAGGCCTCGGCGGCGAGCGCCGACTCCAGCAGCTGCTGTTCGGTGAGCCCCAGGTGTAGCAGCGCGTTGGTCGCAACGGCGCCGGCCACCGCGCTGGCGGCGCTCCCGCCCTGGCCGCCGGAGAGCGGCAGCCCCTTCTCGATCCGGAGTGCGAGCCCCGCATCCTCCCGCCCCGCCAGGCGGAGCGCCGCCTGGGCCGCGAGGGCCGCGGTATTGGCGCCGGACTCGGTGGGGAGGTCGGGATGCCCGGCGTCGAGCACCGTTACGCCGGGGGTGTCACTGGCCGTGGCCTCGACCACGTCGCCGGGGCCCGCCAGCGCCATGCCCATGATGTCGAGCCCGGGGCCCACGTTCCCCACGCTGCCCGGGGCAAAGGCCCGCACCCGCCGTCCGCCGCCGCTCATCGCCGGGCCAGGGCCAGCACGTCGTTGAGCACGCCGGCGGCGGTGACGACCGGGCCGGCGCCGGGGCCCCGGATCACCAGCGGGTGCTCCCGGTAGCGCTTGGTGGTGAACACCACCTGGTTGTCGGTGCCCTTGAGCGCGGCGAAGGGGCTGTCCGGCGTGACCGCCGTGAGCCCCACCCGGAGCCGCCTCGGGGTCACCGTGGCCAGGTAGCGCAGCACCTTCCCCTTCTGCTGCGCCTCCCGGATCATCTGGGCGAAGTGCTCGTCCCAGCCCGCCAGGCGGGAGAGGAACGTCTTGAGCGGCAGGGTCCGCGCCGATGCCGGCACCAGCGACTCGGTCACCACCGCGCCGGGCTCGCCCCGGAAGCCGAGCAGCCGCCCGAGGATGAGGGCCTTCCGTGCCACGTCCTGCCCCGAGAGATCCTCCCGCGGGTCGGGCTCGGTGTACCCGGCGTCCATCGCGGCGCGCAGCGCCTCGGAGAACTTGCGCCACCGCTCCAGCTCCGAGAGCAGGAAGCCCAGCGTTCCGGAGAGGCAACCCTCGACCGAGAGAATCTCGTCCCCGGTCTCGCGCAGCTTGGCGAAGGTGTCCATCACCGGGAGGCCGGCGCCCACCGTGGCCTCGCAGCGGAGCCGGCGCCCATGCTGCGCCGCAAGCGTGCCGAGCCGCTCCGCGGCGGCGGCGCCGCCGGCGAGCGGCTTCTTGTTGGCCAGCACCACGTCCATCCCGTGCGCCAGCGCCCCCTCGAGCACCGGCCCCGTCTCGTCGGCGGTGACGTCCACCAGCACCGGGTGGGCGAGGGCGTGCTTCGTGGCGCTGCGCACCGCGAACTCGGCATTCCAGGGCGTCCCCCCATCGAGGTGCCGCAGCGAGTGGCCCCGGGCCTTCTCCCGCGCGATGCCGGCCAGACGGGTGGGCGTGAGGCCGGCGGGGTCGAACACCACGCCGCTCCGGTCCGCCACCCCGACCAGCCGGATGCGCGGGCCGTCGGCCGGCAGCTCCGCGACCAGCTCGGTGAAGCTGCGCCCGATCCGGCCGAAGCCGAGCAGGAAGACGTCGAGCCGGTCCTGGGCGGTGGCGGAGCCGCCGCCGAGCTTGCCCAGCTGGAAGGCGGCATGGATGGCGCGCTGGGCGGCGCCGGCCTGGGCCTCCTCCACCACGGCGGAGATGTTGAGCTCGCTCGAGCCCTGCGCGATCGCGATGACGTTGATCCCCGCCTCGGCCAGCGCCGAGAACACCCGCCGGGCAACGCCCGGCGTCCCCGCCATGCCGAGCCCCACCACCGCCAGCGTGGCAACCCCCTGCCGCACCGCTACGCCGTCGATCTCGCGGTGGGTGATCTCGTCCCGGAACGCGGTGCCGAGGCACTCGGCGGCGCGCGCCGCGCTGGCCGCCGGTACCGTGAAGGAGATCGAGTGCTCGGACGAGGCCTGAGTGATCAGCGAGACCGAGATGCCCTCCCGGTGCAGCGCCTGGAAGGTGCGCGCCGCCACGCCGGGCACCCCCAGCATGCCGTTCCCCTCGACGGTGAGCAGCGCCTGCCCGCCCTGGCCGGAGAGTGCCTTGACCGGGACATCCAGCCCCGTCTCCCGCTCGGAGACTTCGGTGCCCGCCGCGTCCGGCTCGGCGAAGGGCCGCACCTGCAGCGGCACCTTGCGCCCGAGGATCGGGATGAGCGCGCGCGGATGCAGCACCTTGGCGCCGTAGTAGGCCAGTTCCGCCGCCTCGCGCACGTTGAGCTGCGGCAGCACCCGCGCGTCGGGCACCACCCGCGGGTCAGCGGTGAGCAGCCCGGGCACGTCCTTCCACAGGTTGACCCGCTCGGCGCCGAGGGCGCGGCCCACCAGCGCGGCGGTGAGGTCGGAGCCGCCCCGGCCCAGGGTGGTCACCTCCCCGGAAGGCGCCTCGCCGATGAAGCCGGTCACCACCGGGGTCACGCCCCGCTTGAGCAGCGGCAGCAGCAGCTTCCGCATCCGGGCATCGGTCGCGGCCAGGTCGGGCGCCGCGTTGCCGAACCCGCCGTCGGTGCGGACCACCTCGGTCGCATCCACGTACTTCGTCGCGATATTGGCACCGGCGAGGGCGGCGGTGACCAGCCGGGCGGAGAGCCGCTCCCCCCGGGCCACCAGGAAGTCGGCCGTGCGCGGGGTCAGCTCCCGCAGGATGGAGAGCCCCTTGGCGAGAGTCTCCAGCTCGTCCACCTGCGCCTCGACGAAGGCGAGCAGCTCGTTGCGCACCCGCCCGGCGGGCGCGAGCATCCGGGCCGCGGCGAGGTGCCGCTGCCGCAGCTCGGTGGCGGCGCGGGCCGCCGCCGGGAGGTCGCCCGCCCGGGCCCGCTCGGCGGCGGTCAGCAGCAGGTCGGTGACCCCCGCCATCGCGGAGACGACCACCACCCGCCGCCCGGGCCGGGCGGCGAGCAGCGACACGGCGTGCCGCACCGCCTGGGGATCGGCGAGCGAGGCACCCCCGAACTTGTGCACCGTGATCGGTGCCGTCTGGCGGGCCATAAGGCGCGAAGGATATCACCGGCCCGAGGGGGCGGGAAGGACGCGCGCGCCCCGGTGGCGCCCCGGGGGACCCCCTTCCCCTGCTCGCGCGATCCCCATTTGTTTTCGCCCATGCTGACCGCGCTCAAGCTGCTCCAGTCGCTGTTCAAGACCCTGCATTCCGACGGGACCCCGGGGCAGGTCGCGGCGGGCATCATGCTGGGCGCCGGCATCGGGCTCACCCCGCTGCTCTCGGCCCACAACCTGGTGCTGTTCGCGGCGATCGTGCTGCTCAACGTGTCGTTCGGCGGGGGAATGCTCGGGCTGGCGCTGTTCACCCCGCTCGGCTTCCTGCTGGACCCGCTGTTCGACCGGGTGGGGCTGGCGCTGCTCCGTGCCCCGGCGCTGCAGGGGCTGTGGACCGACTGGTACAACATCCCCCTGCTGCCGTACACCAACTTCAACAATTCCGTGACCCTCGGGAGCACCGTCTGCTGGCTGGCGGGGACGGTGCCGATCTACTTCGCGGCCAGGTGGGCCATCGCGCGCTACCGCGCCACCTACGGTCAGCGGGTGCTCAACTCCCGCTTCATGAAGGGGCTCAAGGCCTCGAAGGCCTACAACGTCTACTCCTGGTTCCACCCCGAATGAGCCGCCGCTTCAAGATCTTCCGCTGGCGCGCCGTGGGGGTGCTGTTCCTCGCCTTCCTCGGGCTGATCGTCCTCTACCTGCTCTTCGCCGAGCGGCTGCTGCGCCACACGGCGGAAGACTCGCTCGCCGAGACCCTCGGGACCGAGGTGGACATCGGCAGCCTGCGCATCCGGGAGGGGGACGTAGCCGTGGACCTGGGCGACCTGGCCATCGCCGACCCGCGGGACTCGAGCCGCAACCTCCTCGAGGCCGGGGCGATCACGATTGACCTCGACCCGGCGCCCCTGGCCGAGAAGAAGATCGTCATCGACCAGCTCCGGCTCTCCGGGCTCCGCTTCCTGACCAGGCGGGACACTCCCGCACGCGCCGCCGATCCCAACAGCCCCGCGGGCCGCCTCCTCCGGGAGACGGAGGACTGGGCCAGGGAGAAGTTCGCCTTTCCGAGCCTGGCCCTCGGCCGGGTGGACACGGTGAAGAGCCTGGTGCTGCATCCGGAGCAGCTGGGCTCGGTGCAGGCGGTCAGGGCGCTCACCGGCCAGGCGGACTCGACGGTGCAGGCGTTCAATCGCTCCCTCGGCGCCCTGCAACTCACCCCGCTGGTGGACAGCGCCACCGCGCTGGCCACCCGGCTGGCCGGTACCGACCCGAAGAAGCTCGGGATCACCGGCGTCAAGCAGGCGGCGACCGACGTGAACCGGGTGCTCGGCAACCTCAAGCAGGCGCGCCAGCGGCTCTCCGCCCTGGAAGACACGGCGCGCGGCGCCCTCGCGGGGCTGGGGCGCGGGCTGCAGGCGGTGGATGCCGCGCGCCAGCGGGACTATGCCTTTGCCCGCGGCCTGCTCGCCATCCCGAGCTTCGATGCGCCCAACATCGGGCAGTCGCTCTTCGGCGGGCAGAGCGTGGACTACTTCCAGCAGGCGCTCTACTACGCCCAGGTGCTGCAGCGCTATGTCCCCCCCGGGCTGCAGCCGTGGAACCGTCCCGGCCCGCCGCGGGCGCGCCTCTCCGGCACCACGGTGGAGTTTCCGGTCGAGCGTGCCTACCCGCGGTTCCTGCTGCGCGAGGGCAGCGTGGACCTCGCCGCGGGTGCCGGCGGGGAGCATCGCCTCGAGGCCAGCTTCGGCGGGATCACCTCCCAGCCCGCGCTGTACGGCCGGCCGGCCACCCTGACCGCCTCCGGCACCATCGGCGGCGCCTCGCCGATCGGGGTCGAGGTGTCGGGCCTCTCGCGTCACTTCGGCGCCTCCCCGCGCGATTCCGTCGCCGCCCGGGTGACCGGGGTGCCGGTCCCGGCGATCGCACTGCCCGGGCTGCCGTTCGCCGTGCAGCCCGGCACCAGCACCGTCGGCTTCAGCTTCAGCCTCGCCGGCGACCAGTTGCACGGGCGCTGGGAGGTGACCTCCGATCACGCCACCTGGCGCGCGGACACCGCCGCGCTGGGCCGCGCGGGCCTGGTGGAACGCACCGTCTGGTCGGTGGTGAGCGGACTGGGGCAGCTGCGGGTGCGCGCCGAGCTGGGCGGCACGGTGCAGAGCCCCACGCTCTCGGTGGCGTCCAACCTCGATGAGGCGCTGGCCGCCCGCCTCCGAGGCCTGGTCTCCGACGAGCTGGCGAAGGCCGAGGCCCGGGCCCGCGCGGCCGTGGACCAGTTGGTGGACCAGCAGGTGAGCGCGCTGCAGGCCCGGATCAACGGCTTCTCTTCCCAGGCGGTGGACCAGCTCCCCGCCGCGCGCGGGCAGCTGGACCAGGTGCAGCAGCGGCTCGAGATCGAGCTCAAGCGCCTCACCCGCGGGGCCGCCGGCGGGATCTCCCTGCCCAGGCTTCGATGAGCCTCGGCCTTGCCATCGGGCTGGTGCTGCTCGGGCTGCTGGTCCTCGCCGGCGGGGGCGAGCTGCTGGTCCGCGGGGCCACCGCCCTGGCCCGGCTCGCCGGCGTCACGCCGGCGGTGATCGGGCTGACGGTCGTGGCGATGGGCACCTCGCTGCCGGAACTGGTGGTGAGCGTGACCGCCGCCCTCGGCGGCCAGCCCGCGATCGCCCTCGGCAACGTGATCGGCTCCAACATCTTCAACGTGGTCGGGGTGCTCGGCATCACCGCCGTCATCACCGTGGTCCCGGTCACCGGGTCCACGGTGAAGCTCGAGTGGCCGGTGATGGCCCTGGTCAGCTGCCTGCTGCCGGTCGTCGGCCGGGACGGGGTGGTGGACCGCATCGAAGGCGGCTTCCTCGTCATGAGCCTGGTCGCCTTCACCGCCTACATGGTGTATCTCGGCCGGCGGCAGGTGGCCGGGCAGGAGGAAGAGCAGTTCGCCGCGGAGGTGGAGCGGCGCACGGTCCGGGGGCCGCTCGCGCGGCTGGCCGTGGCCGGCGGCGCCGTGGCCGCGGGGCTCCTGCTGCTGGTCTTCGGCGGCAAGATCCTGGTCCTCGGCGCCGTGGAGGTGGCACGCTACGCCGGTCTGACGGAACGGGTGATCGGCCTGACCGTCGTGGCCATCGGCACCTCCATGCCCGAGGTGGCCGCGGCGGTGGTCGCCGCGCTCCGGGGGCGCACCGACGTCGCGATCGCCAACCTGCTCGGGTCCAACATCTTCAACATCCTCGGGATCCTCGGGGTCACCGCCATGATCCACCCGGTGCCGGTGGCCCCGGAGGCGCTGCGCGTGGACATGGTATGGATGCTGGTGACGGCGTTCGTGCTCTTTCCCGTGCTGCGGACGGGCATGCGGGTCACCCGGCTCGAAGGGCTGCTCCTGCTCGGGATCTATGTCGCCTATCTGGTGACGCTGCTGCGCTGAGCCTGTAGCGATTCATGACAAGCGTGGTCGGAGTGTGAAGGGGACCCCTCGCGTCCCGCGCCAGACGGGGTAGATTCGACTCACCCGACTATCCTCGAGAGGCCCGATGCGCATCGCTGTACCCGCAGAGACCGCTCCCTCCGAGCGGCGGGTGGCGCTGGTTCCGGAGTCCTGCAAGAAACTCATCCAATCAGGCTACGAGGTGGCAGTCGAGGCCGGCGCGGGCACCGCGGCGGGCTTCCTCGACGCGGCCTACACCGCCGTCGGCGCGCAGGTCGTCGCCGACCCCGCGCAGCTGCTGGGTGGGGCCGATCTGGTCCTCAAGGTGAACCCGCCCGCGATGGGTGGCGCCCGGGACGAGCTCGGCTGGCTCAAGCCGGGGGTCATCCTGGTCGGCTCGCTGATGCCGCTCCGGAACCTGTCCGTCGTCGAGCCGCTGGCCCGGAAGCAGGTCACCGCCTTCTCCACCGACGCCATTCCCCGGACCACGCGGGCCCAGGCGATGGACACCCTGTCGTCCATGGCCAACATCACCGGCTACAAGGGCGTCCTCCTCGCGGCGGTGGAGCTCAACCGCTACTTCCCGATGTTCATGACCGCCGCCGGCATGGTGACGCCGGCGAAGGTCTTCGTGATCGGGGCCGGCGTGGCGGGGTTGCAGGCCATCGCCACGGCCCGGCGGCTCGGGGCCAACGTGCTGGCCACCGACGTCCGGCCCGAGGTGAAGGAGCAGATCGAGAGCGTCGGCGCCAAGTACGT
>CAZYIV010000089.1:0-15305 GCA_964647615.1 uncultured Gemmatimonadaceae bacterium
ACGATCTCGCTGCTCACCAGCAACCTGCTGGCCGGCCTGGACCAGCTGTTCCACGACGACAACAACCTTCACGGCTGGGGCCAGTTCACGCGGCCCGACCCGACGCTGCTCACGGTCCGCGGCTTCGACCCGGCGACGCAGGCATTCGTCTACGACGTCAACGAGCGCTTCGGGGACATCCGCGGCACCCAGACCTTCCGGCAGCCCTTCCAGATCGGGATCCAGATGCGGATGCAGCTGGGGCAGCGCTCCCTGTTCGGCGGGGGGCCCGGTGGCATTGGCGGGGGGCCGCGTGGGCCCGGCGGCCCGGGAGGCTTCGGCGGGGGACGGCCCGGCGGATTCGGGGGCGGGCCCCCGGCCGGCGGGCCCCCGCCAGGCGCCGACGGCGGAGGACCCCCGCCCCAGGGCGGCGCGCAGGGCGGCGCCCCGACGCAGGGCGGGCCGCCCGCGGCGCAGCCCAGCTTCGCTGACCGGATCGTGCAGACCCTGCGCGACCCGGTGGCGCCGATCATCGCCCTCAGCATCCCGCTCAAGCTGACCGACGAGCAGCTCGGCAAGCTGCAGGCGGTGAGCGACAGCTTCACCGCGGCGCGTGATTCCGTGGCGAAGGGGATCCAGAAGGAGATCAACGGCATGGGCGCGGACCCGGACCGTGCGGTGCTGTTCACCGCCATCCGGCGCCACATGGAGGGTGCGCGGGATCTCTCGCAGGCCTACCTGGACAAGGCGCACGCCCTGCTGACCCCGGCGCAGTGGGATGCGCTCCCAGACGAGGCCAAGGCGCCGCCCCGGTTCTTCGGCGGGCCGCCCCGCAACCGGAACTAGGCTGGCGGGCCGGCCGCACCGGCCGCCGGACCTCGCCTAGGGCACCCGACGCCAGACCGAGATCGGCACGCTGCCGTCGGGGCGCGCCAGGACCCGGTAACTCAGGGTGTCCCCGTGCAGTTCGTAGACGCGCGTCTGCCGGGTGCCCTCCTGGTTGGGATAGGAGGACGCCTCGATGCTGAGCGTCATGACGTGGTTGCGGTCGTCCACCGCGATCCGTCCGTAGTGGTTGCTCGAGCCGAGGACCGCGGCGGCGTACTCCTCCGGCGTCCCGCTCTTCTTCTGGCCCGCGGCGAAGCGGGGCCGCTCACTCGCATAGATCTGCAGGCCGTAGTGCCCATCGGCGTCGATCACCAGCTGGCCCCTGGGGTGCGCGCCATAGTCGGGGCCCCGGGTGCCATCGGCCTTGATCTGATCGGCCGCCACGAGCGTCCAGGTCCCCTCCAGCGGGCCGCTGTTCTGGGCCACCAGCGGCATCGCCATCACGGTTCCGGCCGCCACGACGGCCCAGGTCATTCCCTTCCTCATCAGTTGCCTCCCCTTGTGTGTTGGCCTCCTTGGCGAACATACTAGTGAGGGATATTCAACACAATTTCGCATGTTTTATGCGACACATCAGCGATAATCACCGATGAAGACCCTCGACCTCGCCACCCTGCGGACCCTCATCATCGCCACCGATCACGGCGGCTACGCCCACGCCGGCACCCGCCTGGGCCTCACACCCTCCGCGGTGAGTCTGCAGATGAAGCGGCTCCAGGAAGAGGTGGGCGCACCGCTGTTCCGCAAGGCGGGACGGGGCGTGGCCCTGACCGAAACGGGCGAGATCGTCCTGCGGTACGCCCGCCGGATGCTGGCGGACCACGACGAGCTGCTCGACACGGTTCGAGGGGCGTCGCTCCGCGGGTCGCTGCGGCTGGGCTGCACCCAGGACTTCACCGAGTCGGTCCTCCCGGGGGTGTTGTCCCGCTTCTCGGCGTGCTATCCGCTGGTGCTGCTCGAGGTGCGGATCGAGGGGAACACCGCCCTGGCCGACGCGCTCGAGCGGGGCGAGCTCGACCTGGCACTCACCGTGGGCGAACAGACGCGCGCCGCGGCGGAGGACGTCGGTGAGGTCGAGCTGCACTGGATCGCGGGGCGGGACTTCCATCCGGGCGAGGAACAGCCCCTGCCCCTGGTGCTGCTGGGGCCGCAGTGCGCCTTCCGGCGCCTGACGGTCGCGGCGCTCGACGAGGTGCAGCACCCGTGGCGGATCGCCGCGGTGAGCCCCAGCCTCGCGGGCCTGTGGGCCGCCGCGCGCGGGGGGCTGGGCCTGACGGTACGCGGCGCGCCCGGCGTGCCTGCCGACCTGGTCAGCGCGCCGGACCTCTTCGGGCTGCCTCGGCTCGGCAGCCTGCCGGTCGCGCTGCACCGCGCCAAAGGCGCGGGCCACGCCGTGGCGCGGCTGGCCGAGCTGGTGCTGGAATCGTTAGGAAACGCGGTGGGGGCCTGACACTCAGTCGAGCGAGCGCCAGAGATACCAGGCGGCGCTGGAACGCAACGGCCGGAATCGCTCGCCGAGGCGTACCAGGCGGGAGCGCGCCCGCACCCGGTAGAGGCTGAGCGCCGCGCGCTGGATGCCGCCATCATCGAGCGGCCAGACATCCGGCCGGTTGAGCGAGAACATCAGGAACATCTCGGCGGTCCACACCCCGATCCCCTTCACCGCCACCAGCCGCTCGATCACCGCCGCGTCCTCCAGCCGGTCGAGGCCCTCCAGCCCCCCGGCCTCGGCGAAGCGCGCCAGCTCGCGCACATAGGTGGCCTTGGCCCGGGAGAGCCCCGCGCGCCGCAGCCGCCGCAGGTCCGCCCGCGCCAGCGGCGCGGGGCGGATCGGCACCAGCTCGCCCAGGCGGCGGAGGATGCTGTCGGCCGCCTTGCCGGAGATCTGCTGCGAGACGATGGCGTTCACCAGGGACTCGAACGGCGGCCGGGGCCGGAAGCCCGGCGGGCCGTGGCGCGCCACCAGCCCGGCCATCACGGGACAGTCGAGGAGGGGATTGGTCATGGGCAGTGAATCTACCGCCTCGACCGGTGCCAGGTGGGCCCTCCCTTGACGCCCCTGCCCCATGCACCGTACTGTATGTCCATGCGGAACGCACAGCGGTTCGGCTTCTTCTTCCAGTTTATCACGCCCGGCGGCGCGTCGCCGTCCGGTGCGGGGAAGCCCTGACGCTCCCTGCCACCCGGATCCTGACGCCCCGCCGATGACCGGCGGGGCGTTCTGTTTTTTCCCCTGTGGAGAGCAACATGCGCGTGGCGATTCAAGGCACCCGAGGCGCCTACAGCGAGGCGGCGGCCCGGCAGCAGTGGCCCGACATGGAGACGGTGCCCTGCCGCGAGGTCGGCGATGTGGTGCGGGCGGTGCGCGAGGGGCGGGCCGACGCCGGCTGCTTGGCCATCGAGAACTCGCTGGTCGGGTCGGTCACCCCGACGTATGACCTGCTGCAGACCGCCTTCGGCGACGGGGACCTCACCCTCTCGCGCGAGGTGCTGCTGCCGGTGCATCACAGCATCATGGGCCTCCCCGGCGCGAGCGTCGCGGGCATCACCCGGGTGCTGTCCCACCCCGTGGCGCTGGGTCAGTGCCGCATCTGGCTGGGCCGGCACCTCCCCGAGGCCACGCTGGTGAACGCCTGGGATACGGCCGGCAGCGCCGAGATCGTGGCCCGCGACGCCGACCCGGCGCAGGCCGCCATCTGCGGGCGCCACGCGGCGGAGGCGTACGGGCTGCAGGTGTTCGAGGAGCGGATCGAGGATGATCCGACCAACCAGACCCGGTTCCTGACCTTCACCCGCACCGAGCTGGCGACCCCGGAGCCGCCGGACAGCAGCGTGCCGCAGAAGACCTCGCTCATCGTCTGGACCGACCACCGGCCCGGCATGCTCGCGGCCGTGCTGCAGGCGTTCGCGGGGCGCGGGGTGAACCTGACCAGCCTGCAGTCCCGGCCGGAGCGCTCCGCGCCATGGACCTACCGATTCTACTTCGACGTGGAGGGCAGCCAGCACGATCCGCGGCTGCAGGAGGCGCTGGAGGCGATCGAGGCGCTGGCCTCGCGCATCGTGGTGCTGGGCAGCTACGTCGCATGGCAGGGCGAGGGGGCGGTGGTCGGGCCGGTGGCGGCGCGCCCGCCGCACCTGCGGCCCAAGCCCGACCTGCCGCTGTTCGACCGGCGGCAGCACCCCGAGGGGACCGTGGTGAAGGTGGGGCCGGTGGAGATCGGCGGGGGCCGGCCGGTGCTGATCGCCGGGCCGTGCTCGGTGGAGAGCCAGGAGATGATCCTGCGCACCGCCGAGGCGGTGGCGGGCGCCGGCGCCGACATGCTGCGCGGCGGCGCGTTCAAGCCGCGCACCTCGCCCTACGACTTCCAGGGGCTCGGGGTGAAGGGCCTCAAGTACCTGGCGGAGGCGCGCGAGAAGACCGGCCTGCCGATCGTCACCGAGGTGATGAGCTGGGAGGAGGTGCCGCTGGTGGCGCGGTACGCCGACATGCTCCAGATCGGCGCCCGCAACATGCAGAATTTCGCGCTGCTCCGCGCCGCCGGCCGGAGCGGCAAGCCGATCCTGCTCAAGCGCGGCGGCGGGGCCACGATCGAGGAGTGGCTGCATGCGGCGGAGTACGTCCTGAGCCACGGCAACCCGAACGTGGTGCTGTGCGAGCGGGGCATCCGCACCTTCGAGCGCGCCACCCGGCACACCCTGGACCTGAACGCGGTGGCACTGGTGCGGGAGCGGACCCACCTGCCGGTGCTGGCGGACCCGAGCCACGCCGCCGGAGTGCGCAACATCGTGCCGGCGCTCACCCTGGCAGGACTCGCGGCGGGGGCGCAGGGCGCCATCATCGAGGTGCACCCCGACCCGGACCACGCCCTGAGCGATGGGGCCCAGAGCCTCGACGTGCCCGCCTTCGCGCGGCTGGCGGCGCAGATCCGGGCCATGGAGCCGGTCGGCGCCTGATGCGGTCCTCCCCCTGCCTCTTCGTGTTCGACGGCTTCGCCGACTGGGAAGCGGCCTACGCCATCGCGGAATTGCGCCGCTCCGGCGGGCACCAGGTGCACATCCTCGGGCTCACCGGCGAGCCGGTGGTCTCCATGGGCGGCCTCACCATCATCCCGGACGAGGGACTGGCCGAGGCCGACCCGGAGCTGATCCGGATCCTGATCCTCCCCGGCGGGGACTGGTGGCTCACCGCCGAACCGGATCCCGGGCTCACCACGCTCATCGGCCAGCTGCTCCGGGGCCGGACGCCGGTGGCCGCGATCTGCGGCGCGACGGTGGGGCTGGCCCGGATGGGCTTCCTGCGCGGCCGGCCCCACACCGGCAACGATCGGGCGGAACTCGCCAAGCTGGCCCCCAACTACGGCGGCGAGGAGCAGTACGTGGAGGCCCCGGTGGTGCGCGACCGCGGGCTGATCACCGCGAGCGGACTGGCGGCGGTGCCGTTTGCCCGTGAGATCTTCGAGGAGCTCGGGGTGTTCACGCCGGAGGAGCGGGAGGAGTGGGAACAGCTGTTCGGGGGGCGGCAGGGGTAGGGGACAGTAAGATGGTACGGCGGTAGGGCGGTAGGGCGGTACCAAGGGGTGAACCGGACCCGAGCGGCGCCATCCGGATTCGCCCCCTTGCGGCGCGTCCCCGCCGCACCGAAGCTCCATCCATGACTACTCCGCCCGCCGGTGAGCCCGCCTATCCGCTCACGGCATGGTTCCTCGGCCCCCGGGCGGAGAATGCGCCGGTCTGGACCGAACTCTTCGACCACATCTTCCAGGACTATATCCACTGGCGGCGGAATTACTTCCCCGCCGATCCGTGGATCGTGGGGCGGCTGCGGCGCCGCAGTCCCGAGCACGAGGCGTGGCTCGACACCCTGACCAGCCAGCTCGATGCCATCCTGAGCGAGCTCAAGTACCACTTCCCGCTGCACTCCCCCCGCTACAACGCCCACATGACCTCGGAGCAGAGCCTGCCCGCGGTGCTGGGGTACTTCGCGGGCCTGCTCTACAACCCCAACAACGTTACCGGGGAGGCGGCCCCGATCACCGTGGCCCTGGAGCTGGAAGTGGGCCGGATGGTGGCGGGGATGCTGGGCTATCACCCGGCACGCGCCTGGGCCCACATCTGCAGCGGCGGGACCCTCGCCAACCTGGAGGCGCTGTGGGTGGCGCGGGCGGTGCAGTTCGCGCCCCTCGTGGCGCGGGAGATCTGCCGCGCGGAGGGCGTGGAGCTGACGGTATCCCTGCCCTCCGGCCGCGCCGTCCCGCTCACTGCCCAGGCCGACCGCGCCCTCGTGGCGCTGCGGCCGGACGAGGCCACGGGGATCTACCACCGGCTGGCCGCCGAGCTGGAACGGGCGCATGGACTCTCCCCCACCGCGGCGCTGGCGCGGCTCAACGGGGCGATCGGACACAGCCGCTATAACGTGGCCCGGCGCGGGCTGGGCACGGTGCTGGCCGAGACCGGCCTCCGGCCCGTGGTGCTCGCCTCGGCGGCGGCGCATTACTCGATCGCCAAGGCGTGCAACGTGCTCGGCTACGGCGAGGACGCCGCCCGGCTGGTACCGGTGAACGCCCGCTTCCAGATGGACATCCCTGCCCTCGAGGCCACGCTCGAGGCGCTCGCGCCGGAGGAGTACGTGGCCGCGGTGATCGGGATCGTGGGGACCACGGAGGAGGGCGCCGTGGATCCGATCCACCGCATCCGCGACGTGCGGGCCCGCGCCGAGCGGGAACGGGACCGCTCCTTCTGGCTGCACGTGGACGCGGCGTGGGGGGGCTACCTGCGAACCCTCTTCTGCGACGTGTCGGTGCCGGGGCTCGCGGCAGACGCGAGCGTGGAGGCCGCGGCGGCAGCACACGTGCAGGCCCTGCGGGTGGAGGAGCGGTTCGAGCTGGACGTGGGGCTGGAGCGGCCAGAGCCGCGGGCGGAACGGGTGGACTGGAGCGATCCGGAGACCTATGCCGCGTTCCTCGCGATGCCGGCGGGCGACTCCACCACCGTGGACCCGCACAAGATGGGGTACATCCCCTATCCCGCCGGCGTGGTGGCCTTCCGGGACGGCCGGGTCACCGAGTTCATCACCCAGCGGGCGCAGTACCTGGGCGACGCCGGGCAGGGCGTCGGCTCGGTGGAGGACCCGTCGCAGGTCACCGCGATGGGGCCGCTGATCCTGGAGGGCTCCAAGCCGGGCGCCGCGGCACTGTCCTGCTGGCTGGCGCACCGGACGATCCCGCTCACCGCCGAGGGGCACGGGAAGGTGGTGCGGGTGACGCTGCTCAATGCCCGCCGGCTGGCGCGCCTGCTGGAGCGGCACCGGCTGCTCTTCCTCAAGCTGGAGCGGGAGCGGCAACCGGAGCCGGCCTCGCCGGCGCCGTTCACCTTCTTCCCGATCGCCGAGCCGGAGACCAACCTGGTCTGCTTCGTGGCCCGGCCGATGGCGTGGCAGGAGGGTCGGCTGGTCGCGGCGCCGGCCACCCTGGGCGCCATCAACCGGCTGAACGAGCTGATCTACGCCGCCGCCAGCATTCCCGGCTCGCGCTCGCAGCACCGGCTGTCGGCGGCGCAGCCGTTCTTCGTCTCGCGCACCCGGTTCGAGGACCGGCAGTACCGGGCGGAGACGCTGTCGCATCTGCTGGCGCGGCTGGAGATCTCCCCGGCGGCCTACGAGCGCGAAGGCCTGCTGGTGCTCCGCTCCACGGTGATGAACCCGTGGCACAGCGAGGCGCGCCAGGCCGGCATGGATTATCTGTACGAGTTCGTGCGGTTCCTCCACCGCGCCGCGGCGGAGGCGATGCGGGAGGTTACTCCGCCACCTGCCCCGTGATCACGCGGGGCTTCTTCATGCGGACGATCTTGAGGGAGAACGGCTCGCGGCCCTGGTAGCTCTGCAACACCCGGATCAGGTGCGAGGGACCACTCAACTCGCGCCCGTCGACCGCCAGCACCACGTCCCCCGGCTTGAGGCCCAGCCGCGAGTCGCGCGGGACGTTGATCACCAGCACCCCGTCGCCCACCCCGAAGTAGCGCCCCAGCGCCGGGTTCATCGGCGCCAGCTGCAAGTCGGCCAGCGAGGTCCCCAGCATGAACATCGGCGGGGGCAGGCGCATGGGGCTCGCGTAGCGCACCGAATCCAGCTTGATCAGCCCGCCGGCGCCGACCAGCGCCCCCTCCGCCCGCTGCGCGGAGCGGCGGAGCGCCTCCTCGGTCACCGGGTCGGCGGTGCGGAAGGTGTAGCCGAACGCATCGGGTGTGTCACCCGGGTTGGGTGCCGGCTCCGCCTCCGCCACCATCGAGATGTTGCGGGTCGCGCTGCCGCGGCGGACCACCACCGCCACGGTGTCGCCGGGGCGCACGGCCGCCACCCGCTCCAGCAGGCGGAGACCCGGCGCCGAGACGTCGCCCGAGTTCATGGTGGCGGGATCGGGGAGGCTCCGCCCGGCGAACGAGACGATGACGTCACCGGAGTGGAGGCCGGCCCGTGCGGCGGGCCCGTTGGGCAGCACCGCAGTGACCAGCGCGCCGATGGAGTCGGTGGAGCGGGCGAGCAGGTTGACCGTGACGCCCAGGCGGGCGCGGCGGAGCGTCAGCAGCTGGTAGCGCGCGACGAGATCGCCCCCCGGGCCGCCCGACTGGCGCAGCTCGATGGTCCAGCTGGTGTCGGGTGTCCGGGGCTGGTCCTGGGCGGCAAGCGCCGTGGCGTCGAGGGCCACGGTGGCGAGGAGGAGGCAACGGGTCCCGCGGCGCCACATGGCTAGAAGCCTACGTTGGTGGCCCGGGTGAGGTGCACGTCCACCAGCGCGTCGAGCAGACCGACGCGCTCCTGCCAGAGGCGCAGCAGCTCGACATCACGCTGCCGCGGCTCCAGCATCTGGGCCACCTCGAGCCGGCGGTCGAGCAGCGCGATCCGGTCCTCCAGCGCGCTGGCGGCGCTGGCGGTCACGCCGTCGGTCACGTGGGCATCGGGGTTGTAGGCCTGAAGGACCTGCTCGAGCTGGTGGGACCGTGCCATCACGCTGTTGATGGCCACCGCGGTGGTCACGTGCGGCACCGGCTCCTGCTGCCGCACCAGCACCACGGCGAGGGCGGCCGCGGCGGCCAGGGTCCCCACGCCGGCCCACCGCAGCCGGCCGTAGAACCGCTCGGCGGCGACCCGCTGGCGCACCGCGGGCCACTGGTCCCGGGCCGGGCGCAGGGTGGCGAGTGCACGGACGCGGGCCATGCGCTGGTCCAGCCGGGCGAGTTCCGCCTGGCAGTCGGGGCAGCCGTCAAGGTGGGCCCGCGCGGTGGCGGTGCCCGGCTCCTGCCCGCGGTCCCGCAGGGCCAGCAGCTGCTCCAGGCCGAGGTGGCTCACGCGACCGCCCCCTCCTCGCCCAGCCAGCGGCGAAGCCGGGTGTGGGCCCGCGCCAGCTGCGACTTCGAGAAGCTGACGGTCTTGCCCATCATCCCCGCGATTTCCTCGTGGGTGTAGCCCTCGACATCGTGCAGCCAGACCACCGCGCGGCTGGTCTCCGAGAGCCGGTCCATGGCGGCCTCGAGGTCCATGCGCAGCCCGTTGTCGGACCGCATGGTGGGCGGATGGTATTCCTCGTCGAGTTCGTCGGTATCGCGGTACTTGTTGCGGCGGAGGCGCATGAGCGCCTTGGAGGCGGCGATGGTGCGGACCCAGCCCCAGAGGCTGCCATCACCCCGGAAGCGGCCGATGCTGCGGCAGACCTCGAAGAAGGTCTCCTGCATCACGTCCTCGGCGTCTTCCACGGTGCGGCAGATCCGGCGGGCGAGGTTGTAGACCGGCACCTCGTAGGCGCGATACAGCCGCTCCAGGGCGGCGGGATCGCCAGCCTTGGCCTGGGCGAGGACAACCTCTGAATCGGCAAGCACGTACGCGTCGTTCATCGTCGGAAAGATGCGGGAACGGGGGGCAGCGTTGCAGGGGGTACGCGGCCAGTGGCCGGCCCGTTTGCGGGTGATCCGCAGGCCTCACGGTACAGCCCCGGACGGGGCGCTGCTAGTTGTTGTTGAACAACAACTTAGCGCAGCGCGTCCGGCCGGGGCAACCGTTCATCATGAAACCACTATCGCGTCAGCATCCTGACGCATTCAAGACATTCAATCTCCCCGCGCCGAAGACCCGGCTCGGGCCGACCACATCGGTGCTGCCCACCAGGCAGCCGTTGATCTGGGCCGGGGTGGCCCCCGGGTGGATCGAGCCGACAACTGCGGCGGCGCCGGCCACGTGGGGCGCGGCCTCGCTGGTGCCGGCCGAGAGGATGTAGTCCACCGAGGTGCAGGCGAACGGCAGGGTGACCTGATACTCGCTGCAGGCGGAGATGACCAGGTCGAGGATGTTGCCGCCGGTCAGCAGATCACCGCCGGGAGCCACCAGGTCCACCCCGGTCTTGCCGCCGAAGTTGGAGTAGCTGGCCAGCATGTCGAAGTTGGCCTGGTTGTACGGCGCGGTGGCGCCGACGCTGATCACGTTGTTGAGCTGCGCCGGCACGAACAGGAACCGGGCCGGGTCCTCGTCGAGGTCGATCCCGCTGTTGCCCGCGGCGGCCACGACAGTGATGCCCTTGCGAGTGGCAAAGTCCATGGACGCCTGCAGCAGGGTGAGGAGTGCCCGGCCGCCCGGCTGTTCCTTGTCGAAGTATCCGCCAAGGCTGAGGTTGATCACGTCGGCGTGGGCGGTCTCGGCGGCCCAGAAGATGGCCACGATCATGTCGATGAAGCTTCCGGAGCCGGTCACGCCCAGCACCTTGGCGCTGCAGAGCCGGGCGTCGGGCGCCACGGAGGCGACGCCGAAGCCGTTGGAGACGATATACGCGGCGGTCGAGGTGCCGTGGGAGTTGTAGTCGATGCCGTCCTGGTTGCCGGGGAAGCTGACATCGGAGACGAACGACGTGATCAGCGACGGATCCACCCGGCCGGCGATGTCGAGGTGATCCGGGTCAATCCCGGTGTCCAGGACGCAGACCAGCTTGCCCGCGCCGCCCGGGGTCACCGACCACGCCTGGTCGGCCTTCACCTGGCGCATGTTCCACTGGTACATCGGGAAGAAGAACGCCCCGCTCTGGTCGGTGCCGTTGATGCGGGGCGCGGTGCTGCCGGTGTAGCTCAGGCGCTGAACCGAGGCCGGCGCGGGGATCATCTGGGCGGCGATGTCGGGAGCCACCGCGCTGAGGTCACGCCGGGCGGTGAGGGTTGCGGCGCCCTGGGCGTCGATGCCCCGGACCACGGCCATGCCCCCCGACGGGAGCCGGCGCTCGATGGTGCCCCCCATGCTGGCGATGGTGGCCGCGAAGTCGGAGGGTTCTCCCTGCCGGAACCGGATCAGGTACCGACCGGCGATGGCGCCGGGGGCGGAGATCCGGGCAGTGCGCACCGGTGCCGTCACGGCATCCGGCGCGACGGCCTGGTCAGCACAGGCGGACAGCAGTGCGGCGGACGCGACCGCGCACACGCCGAGGGGGCGGGCAAGTCGGAACATGGGGTTCCCTCGTGGGTCGTGAGTCTGGACAGGGTGGGGAGGCGACGTCAGGGTCTAACGTTTGCAACTTGGCCCTATCTGCGCCCCCGTCAAGACGGGCAGCGGCGCAACACCGAGGGGTGCGCGCTACATTAGACCCATGTCCCCCACCCCCGCATCCCCGGCCCCCGCCGAGTGGCTGCACCACCTCGCTGACGAGGCGGATGCCGCGTACCTGTACCGCAGCCTCGCTGACCTGGAACCGGACCGGGCCCATGCCGAGCTCTACCTGAAGCTGGCGGGCGTCGAGGACCGACACGTTGCACTCTGGGAACAACTGATCCGGGAGCAGGGGCACGTGCCGCCCCCGGTCGCGCCCTCGCTCCGCGCCCGGGGCATGGCCTGGCTCGCGGGACGGTTCGGGCCGGGCTTCCTCGCGCCGCTGCTGCTCGAGGAGGAGGGCCGCGAGGTGAAGGGCTACCTGGCGCTGCACCGCGCCGCCCCGGGCGGGCCGGCCGGGGGCACCGCGCTGACCCTGGCCCGCGAGTCGGCGGAGCACGCGGAGTCGCTCGCCGGGCTGGTGGGCCGGGAGGGAGAGCCGTGGCACAAGACCGGGGCCGGCGGATTGCTGCGCAACCTGGTGTACGGCTTCAACGACGGGCTCACCGCCAACTTCGGCCTGGTGGCCGGGATGCTCGGCGCGCAGGGGCCGCTCAACCTCACCCCGCATGCGGTCCTGGTGGCGGGCCTGGCGGGCATGGTCGCGGATGCGCTCAGCATGGGAGCCTCGGGCTACCTGGCCGCCAAGAGCGAGCGTGAGGTGCACGAGCACGAGATTGCCATGGAACGCGAGGAACTGCGGCTGATGCCGGACCTGGAGCGGGAGGAACTGGCCCTGCTCTACCAGGCCAAGGGCATGCCGCCGGAGCAGGCCGAGGCGATCGCCGCGCAGGTCATGCAGGACCCGGAGCGGGCGCTGCAGGAGAAGGTCCGGGAGGAGCTGGGCATCGCCCCGCCGGACGGCTCGCCGATGCGCGAGGCGTGGATCACCGGCACGGCGACCGGCGTGGGCGCCCTGATCCCGGTGGCGCCGTTCCTGTTCCTGTCCGGCGGGGCCGCGATCTGGACCAGCTTCGGGTTCGCGATGGCGGCCCACTTCGGGGTCGGCGCGGCCCGCAGCGTCTTCACCGGCCGGGGCGTCTTCCGCAGCGGGCTGGACATGTTCCTCGTGGGCTTCGGCGTCGCGGCGGTGGGCTACGTCGTCGGCGAGTGGATCACCCGTCTCCTCTGACCCTGACCGAGTCCGCATGGCGTTCCCCCCACCGGAGGCCGATGCCCCATGCTGTCCCGCCGCCTGTGCGCCACCCTCGCCCTGCTGGCGCTCCTCCCCATGAGCGCCTCCGCCCAGCGCCCCGCCGCGCCTGCCGGCGTCACCCGCTACCGGCTGGTGAAGATCATGGACACCCAGGGGTGGGGAACACCGGTCGAGGTGGCGCGCCTGCTGATCCCGGCCGAATGGAAGGAAGAGGGCGGGATCCAGTGGGTGCAGGGGATGACCCGCTGCCCCCAGCTCATCATCCAGCCACGGTGGCGCGCGCGGTCGCCCGACGGGCTCACCGGCATCGAGTTCCTGCCGCAGTACGGCTGGGCCTGGTCCGACGACCCGATGCAGCAGCAGACGCTGCGGCAGTCGGCGATGAACAACCTCGCCTGCGACGCCAACCCGCTGATGAACCCGGCCGATTTCCTGGCCCGCATGGTGGTGCCCCGGGTGCGGCAGGGTGCGCGGGTGGTGGCGGCGGAGCCGCTGCCGCGGGTGGCGCAGGTGGAGCAGGCCAAGGCCGACCGGTTCTACGCGCCGATGGTGCAGCAGGGCTACCTGCGCGGGGTGCGCAACGAGGCCGGCCGGGTGCGGGCGACATACAGCCTGGGCGGCCGGCCGGTCGAGGAGTGGCTCGCCGCCTCGGTGCAGACCGTGGCGGCCCCGAGCGCCAACAGCGCGGCGCTGATGAACGGCGGCGTGGCGATGACGGCGAGCAACTTCCAGGTGCTGGCCTACGACGTGGTGGGGGTGTGGGCCCCGCAGGGGCAGCTGGACGGCCAGGCCAAGCTCTTCGCCACGATCATGGCCTCGATCCGGAAGAACCCGGGCTACGAGGCGGCGGTCGGCGCGTTCCTGCGGAACATGGGGCAGATCAACCAGCAGGCGGCGATGGACCGGCAGCGGATCTGGCGCGAGGCCCAGCAGTCCATCAGCAACAGCATCCAGCAGACCTACGCCGAGAACCAGGCGGTGCAGGACCGGATGGCGGAGCAGTTCGGCCAGACGATCCGCGGCGTCGAGACCTTCGTGGACCCGACCAGCCACGAACGGGTGGAACTGGTGGGGGGCTACACCGACGCGTGGAGCAACGGGAAGGGGGAATACATCCTGTCCGACTCGCCCAACTTCGATCCCGCGGTCGCCTTCCAGGAGAACTGGCACCGGATGCAGCGACCGCAGCACTGAGCCCCCGGGTGACCGGCCTCACCGCCCCGCGCTCGCGGGGCGAGCACCTTGGCGAGATGCCCCGACACACCTCCCTCGTCCTGCTGACCCTGGCCCTGGCCTGCGGCGGCAGTGACGGCAGCGGCCCCCGTCCCACCTCGCCCCCGGGCAGCCTCGACCCGAATGTCCCGCCCGTCACCGCGGGCACCTGGTACCAGCCCCTGCTCACGGTCGACTGGCAGTGGCAGCTCACCGGCACGCCCAACCTCGGCTATGCGGCGGAGCTGTACGACCTGGACCTGTACGAGACCGCGCCGGCCACGGTGACCGCGCTGCACGGTGCCGGCCGCACGCTGGTGTGCTATTTCTCCGCCGGATCGTACGAGGACTGGCGCCCGGACGTGGGTCGCTTCCTCTCCACCGACCTCGGCGGGAACGTCCCCGGCTGGCCCGGCGAGCGCTGGCTCGACATCCGCTCCGCCAACGTGCAGGCGATCATGCTGGCGCGGCTCGACACCGCGGTGGCGCGCGGCTGTGACGGGGTGGAGCCGGACTGGCTGCACAACTACCAGCGCGGCACCGGCTTCGCGATCACGGCCACGGACCAGCGGGCCTACAACCGGTGGCTGGCCAACGCGGCCCACACCCGCGGCCTGGCGATCGCGCTCAAGAACGACCTGGACCAGATCCCGGAGCTGGTGGACTACTTCGACTTCGCGGTGAATGAGCAGTGCCACCAGTACGACGAGTGCGGTGTGTATGCGCCCTTCGTCGCGGCGGGGAAGCCGGTGCTCAATGCGGAGTACAAGTCGCGGTGGGCCACCAACGCCGCGGCGCGGGACTCGCTGTGCACGGCGGCAGCGGGGGAGCAGCTGCGGACGCTGGTGCTGCCGGTGAACCTGGACGACGCCTACCGCTACGCCTGCCCCTGAAACGGAGTCAGGGCGCGGCGGCGAGGAACTGCTCGCCGATGGCCGGCAGCAGCCCGATGAACGTGGCGTCGCTGTTGACGATGAGCGCGAACACCAGGTGCTGGTCGGGGAAGATCACGAGGTTGGAGGTCCCGCCCATCGCGCCGCCGGTGTGGCCCACGATGCGATGCCCGTGACTGTCGGTGCGGGTGCCCCACCCGATGCCGTAGTTGGTCGCCCTGCCGTCCTTCAGCACCTGCGAGGTCCAGAGCAGGTCCCGCACCTCCGGCCGCAGCACCTTTCCGTCCAGCAGGTTGCGTCCCAGCCGGGTGAGATCCTCCGCAGTGGAGAGGAACCCGCCGCCCGCCCACTTGTAGCTGTTGTCCACGTAGGGCGCGTTCTGCGCCGGCGCGCCGGGCCCGTCGTGCACGTAGGCGTGCGCCCGCCAGGGGATGATGCTGTCGGGCCACTCCGGGATGGTCCGGGTCATGCCCATGGGCCCGAAGACGCGTTGCTGCATGTACTGCAGGAAGGGCTCACCGCTGGCGCCCTCGATCACGGCGCTGACCAGGTTCCAGCCGTAGGA
>CAZYIV010000090.1:0-15202 GCA_964647615.1 uncultured Gemmatimonadaceae bacterium
GTGCTGGTCGAGGGCAAGGCCATCCGCATCCACCCGCTGGTCTGCGCCGCGTTCAACGCGGACTTCGACGGCGACCAGATGGCCGTGCACGTGCCCCTGAGCTTCGAGGCGCAGCTCGAGGCGCGCCTGCTCATGATCTCGTCGAACAACATCCTGAAGCCGTCCGACGGCCGCCCGGTCGCCGAGCCGTCGCAGGACATGGTGCTCGGCAGCTACTTCCTGACCAAGCTGCCGCCGGCCTCCGACGAGCCGCGCGACGGCAAGCCGGCGCCGGCCTGGGAGAAGGCCCGCTACTTCGGCTCGCTGGCCGAGATCGAGATGGCGCTGGCGCACCGGAGCGTGGACTTCCACTCGCCCATCTGCTTCTGGTACCAGCCGCCGCGCGAGGCCGCGGACCGCACGCCCCGCTGGGTGCGCACCACCCCGGGCCGGGTGCTGTTCAACAGCATCATCCCGGCGGAGATCGTGGCGCTGCACGGCTTCAAGAACGACGTGATGAAGAAGAAGATGCTGTCGGAGCTCGTGCTGCAGAGCTACCGGCAGGCGGGGCTGGCCAAGACGGTCATCTTCCTCGACCGCCTCAAGGAATTCGGCTTCCGCTACGCCACCATGGGCGGCATCTCCATCGGCATCGAGGACCTGGAGATCCCGGAGAAGAAGGCCGAGCTGCTCAAGGCCGCCGACGAGCGCGTCAAGCGCTTCCAGCGCGCCTACAACACCGGCCAGATCACCTTCGGCGAGCGCTACAACAAGGTGATCGACGCCTGGACCCACGCCAACAACGACGTGGCCGAGGCGATGGTGACCCACATGCGGGCCTCCCGCGGCGGGTTCAACCCGGTGTTCATGATGTTCGACTCGGGCTCCCGCGGCAGCCGCGACCAGATCCGCCAGCTGGCGGGCATGCGCGGCCTGATGGCCAAGCCGCAGAAGAAGCTCACCGGCGGGATCGGCGAGATCATCGAGAGCCCGATCAAGTCGAACTTCCGCGAGGGCCTCACCGGCCTCGAGTACTTCATCTCGACCCACGGCGCCCGGAAGGGCCTGGCCGACACCGCGCTCAAGACGGCGGACGCCGGCTACCTGACCCGCCGCCTGGTGGACGTGGCGCAGGACGTGACCATCACCGAGGAGGACTGCGGCACCATCCAGGGCCTCGAGATCTCCGCGCTGAAGGAGGGCGAGGACGTCATCGAGCCGCTCAAGGAGCGGATCCTGGGCAGCGTCGCCTCGGAGGACGTGTTCGACCCGCACGAGCTCGACGACGACGGCGATCCCAAGCTGCTGGTGCAGGCCGGGCGCCTGATCGACGAGGAGCTGGCCGCGGTGATCGACGAGGCCGCCATCGAGCGGGTCAAGATCCGCTCGGTGCTGACCTGTGAGGCCCGGCGGGGCTGCTGCCGGATGTGCTACGGCCGCAACCTGGCCACGATGGACATGGTGGACATGGGCGAGGCCATCGGCATCCTGGCGGCGCAGTCCATCGGTGAGCCGGGCACCCAGCTGACGCTGCGGACCTTCCACATCGGCGGCGCCTCCTCCCGCATCGCGGAGGAGGCCGAGCGGCGCGCGCGCGCCAGCGGCCTGGTGAAGTACACCAGCGGGCTGGAGTACGCCGACGTGCCGGTGGAGTATGAGGACGGCACCAAGGCGATGGTGCGCATCGCCCTCACCCGCGACGACGAGTCGGCGGACGAGGAGTCGAAAGAAGGCATCCAGGTGGTGGACCCGAACGACCCGAAGCGGGTGCTCAACCGCTACCCGGTGCCGGAGGGCGCGCTGATCCAGGTGAAGGAGGGCGACACGGTGCAGGGGAAGATGTCCATCCTCTACACCTGGGACCCGTACAACGACCCGAGCATCATCAAGCTCGACGGTGAGTTGCGCTGGAAGGACCTGGTCCCCGGCTCCACCCTGCGGGAGGAGCTGGACGAGTCCACCGGCCTGCGCTCGATCGTCGTCATGGCCGACCCGGACCGGGAGCTGCACCCCTCGGTGCTGGTCTACGCCCCGAACCGCAAGGACCCGCAGGAGTACATCCTGGCGGAGGGCTCGCGCATCATCCTGGGCAGCGACGCCGACCCGATCACCCGCGCCATGGACCTGCCGGACGAGGGCAACCCCTGGTCGGGCAAGTTCAAGGTCGAGGAGTACCCGATCAACGTCGCCTGGCCGAGCAAGAGCAAGAAGGAGGCGAAGGACAAGACGGTGTACCTGTCGCCCGCGGTCAAGATCATGCGCGGCGTGACGGTCATCAAGATGCCGCGGCAGGCGTACAAGACCCGCGACATCACCGGCGGCCTGCCGCGCGTGGCCGAGCTGTTCGAGGCCCGGCGCCCGAAGGACCCGGCCACCATCTCGGAGATCGACGGCATCGTGAAGTTCGGCGAGATCAAGCGCGGCAAGCGCGAGATCTACGTCTACCCGACGGTGGAGCCGGGCAAGAAGGGCGAGCCCGAGCCGCCGCAGCTCTACGAGGTCGGCGCGGGCAAGCACCTGCGCGTCCACGAGGGCGACCGGGTGCGCGCCGGCGACCGGCTGACCGAGGGCCCGGTCAACCCGCACGACATCCTGCGGATCAAGGGCCCCCGCGCGGTGCAGGAATACCTGCTCAACGAGGTGCAGGAGGTCTACCGGCTGCAGGGCGTGCGCATCAGCGACAAGCACATCGGCACCATCGTGCGCCAGATGCTGCAGAAGGTGCGCGTGACCGACCCGGGCGACACCGACTTCCTCGAGGGCGAGACCGTGGACCGGCTCACCTTCCGGGACGAGAACGAGCGGGTCATCAAGCGGAAGGGCGGGCCGGCGCAGTCCGAGCCGGTGCTGCTCGGCATCACCAAGGCGTCGCTCACCACGCAGTCGTTCATCTCGGCCGCCTCCTTCCAGGAGACGACCCGGGTGCTCACCGACGCCGCCATCCGCGGGGCCAAGGACGACCTCCTCGGCCTCAAGGAGAACATCATCATCGGGCACCTCATCCCGGCGGGGTCGGGGATCTACCGCTACGCCGAGATCGAGATCGAGCCGCCGGAGGGTTACGAGGCCCCGCCGCCGCCCGAGCCGGGCGCGGAGGTGGCCCCGGCGGCCCCGGTCTCCGTCGCCGCGCTCATGGCGGACGACGAGGAATAGCAGCCGCGGTACCCGGAACGACGACGCGGGGCGGACCACTCGGTCCGCCCCGCGTGCGTTTCCCCCCCCGGGGGCCCGGCTAGGGGTTGGACGAGCCGAAGGTGTCGCAGCGGTTGAGGTCGCCGGAGCGGAACCCCTCGTTGAACCAGCGGGTGCGCTGCGCGCTGGTCCCGTGGGTGAACCCCTCGGGGCTGACATGCCCGGTCGCCATCTTCTGCAGCCGGTCATCGCCCACCGCCGCCGCGGCCGCGAGGCCCTCCTCCACGTCGCCTGCCTCCAGCATGCCATGCTGCGCGGCGTCGTGCCCCCAGACCCCCGCCAGGCAGTCGGCCTGGAGCTCCATCAGGACCGAGAGCTGGTTCTGCTGGTCCGGCCGCCGCTGCTGGGCCTGGCGGACCTGGCGCTCGATCCCCAGCAGGTTCTGCACGTGGTGCCCGAGCTCGTGGGCCAGCACGTAGGCCTGGGCGAAGTCGCCCGGGGCGCCGAAGCGCTGGCGCAGCTCATCGTAGAAGCCCAGATCGATGTACACCTTCTCGTCGCCGGGGCAGTAGAACGGCCCGGTGGCCGATTCGGCGAAGCCGCAGGCCGACTGGATCGCGTCGCGGAACAGCACCAGCCGGGCATCGTGGTACTGGGCTCCCTGGCGCGCCAGCTCCTGCTGCCAGAAGCCCTGGGTGCTGTCCAGCACCGCCGAGATGAAATGCGCCAGCTCGTCTTCCGCGGCGCTGGCCTGGACCGGGCCCGCGTCCACCTGGGTGGGGGCACCGGCCTGGAGTCCGCCGGCGCCGCCGACCAGCTGGAAGAAGTCGCGCTTGAAGACCAGGCTGAGGACCAGGAGGAGGAACATCCCGCCGAGGCCGAGCCGCATGCCGCCGCCGCCCCCCCGGAAGCCCCCCCCGGAGGCGCCCCGCATGTCGTCCACATTCTGGCTCATCTGCCCGCGGTTCCAGCGCATGCCGCCTCCCGGCCTGTGGGGGTGCCCGGGCCCCGGACCGGGCCCGCTGGGGGGAAATATCTCCCGGAGGGGCCCTCCCGCCAGCGGCCGGGGCCCGCCGGAGGCCATCCGGCCCGGCACCCGGGGCGCCCGGGGAAGGGCCCATCGCCCGCCGCCTTGACCCAACCCCTTCTCCCGGCTACCTTTGCCGTTCTCTCCCGGACTGGGCCGGGAGTTCATTCAGGGCTCGAACCGCAGGCCTATGCCGACCATCAACCAGCTCGTCAACAAGCCCCGCAAGGCGCCGGTCTACAAGGACAAGTCGCCTGCGCTCAAGCAGAACCCGTTCCGACGGGGCGTGTGCACCCGCGTGTACACCACGACCCCGAAGAAGCCGAACTCGGCCCTCCGCAAGGTGGCCAAGGTGCGGCTGACGAACGGCTTCGAGATCATCGCCTACATCCCGGGCGAAGGGCACAACCTGCAGGAGCACTCGATCGTGCTGGTGCGCGGCGGCCGGGTGAAGGACCTGCCGGGCGTGCGCTACCACCTGGTGCGTGGTGCGCTCGACGCCGCGGGCGTGAACGACCGCCGGCGCAGCCGGTCCAAGTACGGCGCCAAGCGCCCGAAGGATGCCCAGGGAGGTAAGAAGTGAGCCGCCGCACCAAGGCCGTGAAGCGGACGGTTCCGCCGGATCCGCGCTACGACAGCCAGACGGTCTCCAAGTTCATCAGCTCGCTGATGTACGAGGGCAAGAAGAGCACCGCCGAGCGGATCTTCTACTCCGCGATGGACCTGATCGAGGAGCGCACCGGGCAGCCGGGCGTGACCGTGTTCAAGCAGGCGATCAACAACGTGAAGCCGGCCCTCGAGGTGAAGAGCCGCCGCGTCGGTGGCGCCTCGCTGCAGGTGCCGGTGGAAGTCCGCCCGGAGCGGCGCACCGCGCTGGCCATGCGCTGGGTGATCGACTTCGCCCGGGGCCGCACCGAGAAGACGATGCAGGAGCGGCTGGCGGCGGAGCTGATCCTGGCTTCCAAGGGCGAGGGCAACGCCATCAAGAAGAAGGAAGACACCCACAAGATGGCCGAGGCCAACCGGGCGTTCGCGCACTACCGCTGGTAGGCGGCGTGTCCCGGAAGCACCCAGGGCCGGACCCCCGCGGGGTCCGGCCCTTCGTGTGTCCGCCTCAGGGCAGGGCGACCGGCGCGGGCAGGGAACGGGGGGTGGTGGACCCATCACCCAGGGCGCCGAAGGCGTTGAGCCCCCAGCAGTAGGCGCGATGGTCACCGCCCAGCGCACACACATGCGCGTCTCCGGTGCGAAGCATCGTGAAGGTCAGCCCTCCACTCACCGCCGCCGGGGCGTGATGGTCGGTGGTCGTGCCGTCCCCCAGCTCTCCGGCGGTGTTGAGCCCCCAGCAGTAGGCGGACCCGCCGGTGGTCAGGGCGCAGGTGAACGAGCTCCCGCTGGTCACCGACGCCAGCGGCAACCCGCCGCTGACTGCGTGGGGAACCAGGTGGGCCGTGACCGTGCCGTCGCCGAGTTCTCCATGGTCGTTCAGGCCCCAGCAATACGCCGCCGCCTGAACCAGGCCGCAGGTGTGAGCCACTGTCGGGCTGAACCGGTCCAGGGCAAGGCCGCCAGCCACCGTGGCGGGGACCAACCGGTTGACGGTGGACCCGTCGCCGACCTGACCGTAGCCATTGCCGCCCCAGCAATACCCCTGGCCGGCCGTCGTGACCGCGCAGGTGGCCCCGCTGCTGGGTGAGATCCCCTGGAGGGAAAGCGCCCCGCTCACCGCGGTGGGGGCGAACCGGTCCTGCGTCGTGCCGTCGCCGAGCTGGCCTTCGCTGTTCCGGCCCCAGCAGAAGGCGGTCCCGGCGGCGAGCCCGCAGTGCGTGAATCCGCCGGCGGAGAGGCTGGAGAACGCCTGGCCCCCGGCCACCGCCGTGGGGGCCGGACGCGACGCCGCCGTGCCGTCCCCCACCATGCCCCAGACGTTCAGGCCCCAGCAGTAGGCCTGACCGGTCTCCGTCAGGCCGCACGTGGCATAGCGACTCGAGACCAGGTGGACGAAGCGCTGCGACGTCGCCACGCGGGTCGGCAGCAGGCGGGAGACTGTCGTGCTGTCGCCGAGCTCGCCATCGGCGTTGGCGCCCCAGCAATACACCAGGCCGGACTCGCTCAGCAGGCAGGAATGGACCGCGCCCGCGGCGATTTCCACGCCTCCCAGCGCGGTGGCGCTGCGGGTGAGCGTGAGGGGAGCGAGCGTGTCGGCGGTGGCACGGACCGCCTGGGGCGCCGCCGTGGCGAACAGCTCCCAGGTCGTGGAGGCTCGCCCCATCGCGTCGGTCGGGGAGCCGGAGGCGGACAGCACGCCGTTGCCTGCAGTTACCGCCCAGTTCACCGGCACACCGGCGACCGGCAGGCCCTGCGAATCCAGCACGCGCACCACCAGCGTTTCCGCCACGCCGGCCGGGGGTGCACTCGCGGGCACCGTGACCCATTCGAGAGTCGCGGCCACAGGGGTGGTGTGCGGGCCGCTGGAGTCACCGCCCCCGCACCCCGCGGCGGCGATGAGGACTGCCAGCGTTCCCTGCACCCGTCGCAACATGGTCCGGGTTGGCATGGGGTCTCCTCCGTGGTGCGGCCCGACTCGCGGCCGCGGGGGTGTGCTGACGCGCGGTCTCAGTCGCACGCGCGCTTGTACCAGATGACCGCGCGGGGAACGCCCGCGCCATTGTTCGAGGACCCGACGACCGCGCCGCAGCGATTGACGCCGTTGGCCTGCGTGCCCCCGCCCGCCAGCCGCGGCAGGGTGCCGAACACGCCATTGCGCACGGTGTACCCGTCCTGGCCGTAGCGACCGACGATCCGTCCCATCGCGCTCAGGTCCGTGCCTCCGGCCCAGGTGCCGGTCGGCACCCCGGCCACGGGCTGGAGCCCACCGGTCGCGCTCCACCCGAAGGGCCGCTTGAGCCCCCCGAGGGCAGGATCGGTCGCGGTGCCGGCGATCGTGCCGGCGTCGTTGATGGCGGTCGCGGCGGCGGTGCCCCCCAGCGAACCGAGGTTGAGCCCCGCGCCGCTCGGGTCCCAGCGATAGGCCCAGGCGCGCCCGGAGCCGTCGATCATCATCCCCGCGATCGTGCCCGCCGCGTTGATGTCGCTGGCGAAGCTGCTCACCGCGCCCTTGGGGTGGAGGTCCACCAGCTTGCCGCTGCTGGTCCAGCGCACCGCGTGCAGGCTGCCGCCCGCGGTGGTGGCCCCGCCGACGACGATCCCCGACGGGTTCACGGCCGAGGCCACGGCCCGCTGGGACGACAACCCCGGCAGCGGCGACACGGCGCCCAGGTTCGGCAGCCAGCGGAAGGCCCGGCAATTGTCGGGTGTTGGGCCGGGGCAGCTCTCGCCGACGATGATGCCGTTGGCGCCCACGCCCCAGGCGATGCTCCGCCGGTCGCCGGGCAGCAGGCCCAGGTTGGTGGCCGCGCCGTGGGACCAGCGGGTGGCGCGGATGTTGGCGGCGCCGGCGCCGAAGTCGCTCCAGCCCACGACGTCGCCGGTGTCGCCGATCGCGTTGGCGCCGGCGGTGGTGCCGCCAGGCAGGGTGCCGAGGTCGGAAGCGATCGAATAGCCCGGCGCCAGCAGCGCAGCGGGCCCGGCATCCACAGCCGTCGGCGGGGTGCGGTCGGCGGTGGCGCAGGCGGCGGCCAATGTCAGCGCCGCTGCCAGGGTGGCGGTGTGGATATGCGACGGCATCCGAGACGAGCGGGGCATGCGGGCCTCTCGAAGGGGTCATCCCGGGACACGCAGGATGGCGGGCAATGGGGCCACCTCGCCCTACCTCGCGACCTCAACCATCCCTGAGGCGAGGTTGTCTACCAGCAGGACCGGGTCGCCGGAGCCATCCACCGCCAGGCTGGGCCTCCGGCCCTGGGTGCCCTGCAGCACCGTGGTGTGCCGCCAGCCCGCCGGTGTGTCACAGGCCGTCAGGCAGGTGGCGTAGGTCAGCGAGGGGAGATCGTCGTCGGTGAAGGCGATGTGGAACCGCGCGCCGGGGCCCTCGGCGAACGCGACCTGGGGCACCGTGCTGCCGTAGTCGGCCACCGGGGTCGAGAGCCATGCGGCGGGTGTCAGGCAGCCGGTGCTGCAGTGCAGGTGATTGACCGTGCCGAGGGCTGAGGCCGCGCCGTGCAACTCGCTGGCCGGATCCAGCCACAGCGCGACCCCCCCGCCGGTCGAGGCGCCGAGGTCCGCCGTGGACCAGTTCCCCGGCGTCAGGCAGGCCGTGGAGCAGGTGGCGTACCGTATGGTGCTGACGGGGTCCTGGGCTTCGTACAGCAGGTGGAGGGCGCCGTCCGCTGAGCGGACGGCGCCGCCGTTCCCGTACAGGTTGTGGGCGTCGATGATGATCCCGGACCACGACACGGGAGTGAGGCAGGAGGCGTCGCAGCGGAGGTAGCGCAGCTGGATCTGGCCCGCGATGTAGGCCCCGGTGAACAGATCGTAGCCCCCGGCCGGGTCGGACAGGACCCGCACCAGGGTATGGCCTTCCGAGGCGCCCAGGGTGGCGAACTGCCACGCGGCGGCGTTGGCGCATCCGCCGAGGCAGCGGCCGAAGCGCAGCTCCGCGGTGGAGGCGTTCTGGTAGGCAATGACCAGCGCGCCGCTCGCGTCCACCTGCAGGTCGGCCGGGCCACCTGCGCCAACGGAGTCGAGGCTGGTGAAGGCCCAGCTGGCGGCGAGCCCGCAGGCCGCGGCGCAGCGGCCGTAGCGCAGGGAGTCTCCCCCGCCCGGGATGGCGCGGAAGAGGAGCAGGTGCAGCGCGCCCGCGGCATCGGCCCTGAGGGCGGTGGCCGGGGTCCCGCTGATGACGCCGACCGGTGCGGCTTGCCACTGTTGGGTGGAGAAGCTCCAGGCGTAGGGCTGCGCCAACTGTTCGTCGTTGGCACCGTGGAGGGAGCGCAGGACCACGGCATGGAGCCCCTCTCCCGGAAGCAGCGGCGCCGTGAGCTGCAGCGATGCCCCGGCAGGGTTGTAGCTGACGGCCGTGGTCAGCGTCTCCGCGCCGGCCAGGAGCGGCACTGCCGCCGCGGACACCGTGGTGGGGTCGAGGGCATGGTCGAAAGTCAGGACCAGCGGCGCGACAGGATCGGCGCTGGTGGCACCCGGCGCCGGGTCCACGGAGAGGACCGTGAGCCGGGCGGGGGTGGGGCCGCCGCCGTCACCGCCGCACGCAGGGAGGCCGGCGATCAGGGCCAGCGCCAGGTGAGCGGCGCGAGAGGGACGCGTGAGCATCGGAGCCTCGTGGGTAGGGAGCATGGTGCCGGGCCCGCTCACGGCAGGGTCACGGCGGTGGGGAGCAGCCGCGTACTGGTGGTACCGTCTCCCAGGATGCCGTTGGTGTTGTCGCCCCAGCACCAGGCCCGGCCCGTGGTCTCGAGGGCGCAGCCCTGGAGCCCGCCCACGGAGAGCGTCTTGAACTGGTGATTGCCGCCGATGGGGGCGGCGACGTGGTGGTCGGCGATGGTGCCGTCGCCGAGTTGGCCGTAGAGATTGTTGCCCCAGCAGTAGATCTGGCCGGCCGTCGTCAGCCCGCAGGAGTGGCCAAGGCCGCCCCCCAGCAGGGTGAAGGGCAACGCGCCGCCAATGGCCACCGGGACGGCGCGCTGGGTGGTCGTGCCATCACCGAGCTGGCCGTAGCTGTTGTCGCCCCAGCAATAGCCGGCCCCGAGCACCACGGCGCAGGTATGGCCCTCGCCGAGGGTCAGCCGGCCGAAGGTCAGCCCGCCGGACACCTGGCTGGGCCCGGCCTGGATCGGGATCACCGTGCCGTCCCCGATTTCGCCATGGGCGTCGGCGCCCCAGCAGTAGGCCACGCCGGCCGCGGTCCAGCCGCAGGTGTGAGTGGTGGCGGTATTGATGTCGGCGACCGTGACCCCGGCGCTGTAGGTCGGGACGTGCCGGTCGGTCGGCGTGCCGTCGCCCAGCTGGTACAGCTCGTTGTTTCCCCAGCAGTAGGCCGCCCCGGCGGCGGTGACGCCGCAGAAGTGGCTACCGCCCCCCGCGAGGCCGGTGAAGCTGAGCCCGCCGCTGACCGCCGTGGGGTTCACCCGGTTGGTGCTGGTGCCGTCCCCGACACTGCCCCGCTGGTTGTCACCCCAGCAGTAGGCCGCGCCGGTCGCGGTGAGTCCGCAGGTGGCCAGGTCGGCGATCGCCAGGCGACTGAAGCGGAACCGGGTCTGCACCCGCACCGGGGTGGCATGGCTGGTGGTGGTGCCATCCCCCAGCTCCCCGGCCTGGTTGTCGCCCCAGCAGTAGGCCGCGCCGGCGGCGGTGAGGAGGCAGCTGTGGTCATAGCCTGTGGCGACCTGGACTCCCGCCAGGCCGTGCGCGGTGCGGGTCACGGTCAGAGGGGGCAGGGTATCGGCCGTGGCGGTGGCGGTCTGGGGTGCCTGCACCGCGGCAAACTCCCAGGCGACCCGCGCGGTGCCGGCGGCGTCGGTGACCGAGCTGGTGGCCGAGAGCGATCCCCCGCCGGCCACCGACCACGCGACGGCGACCCCGGGCAGCGGCTGGCCCTGGTTGTCCAGGACCCGCACGACCAGCGACTCGGCCAGGCCGGCGGGCTCGCCGGTGTCAGGTACCGCGACCCATTCCACGGCCGCCGGCGAAGGTGCGGGTCCGGTGCTGCCGGCGTCCGAGCCGCCGCAGCCCGCCAACGAGAGCAGGACAGCATGGGCCAGCAAGCCCGCGCACAAATGGGTGAGTCGCATGACGGTCCCTCCGGCCGGGCCGGACGGCCGGGGCGCCAATCGCCCCCGCGCCGGCTTCTCTGGAGGTGAACGGAAGGCCGGGCGGATCGGGGCCACGCGGGGGGAATGGAGACGGGCGGGCCGGGTGTTCCGGTTGCCGAGGCCGCGCTGGCGACGTTGATTCAGCCCATCGGGCGGGAGGCCCGAGGTGGCAGGCTCCCCTGACGCGGGCGGGTGATCGGGCGATGACGGGGACAGAGGAGATCACCGGCCTGCTGGCCGCCGCCCGCGGCGGCGACCGCTCCGCACTGGACCGGCTCTTTCCGCTGGTGTATGCGCACCTGCGGGAGCGGGCCCACGGGCAGCTGCGCCGGCTCCGGCCTGGCGAGACCCTCTCTACCACCGCGCTGGTGCACGAGGCCTACCTCAAGCTGGTGGATGCCTCCCGGCAGGAGTTCCACGACCGCCAGCACTTCTTCGCCGTGGCTTCGCGGGCGATGCGCCAGATCCTGGTGGACTACGCCCGGCGGGCGCGGGCGGGGAAGCGGGGCGCGGGGCAGGCGCCGGCCGCACTCGAGCTCGACCACCTGCCCGACCCGGGACGGGCAGAGGAACTGGTGGCACTGGACGAGGCGCTGGTGGAGCTGGAGCGGCTCGATCCGCGGCTGGCCCGGATCGTCGAGCTGCGGTTCTTCGGCGGGCTGTCGGTCGAGGAGACCGGCGAAGCGCTGGAGCTGTCCCCACGCACCGTCAAGCGCGACTGGCGGAAGGCCCGCGCGGTGCTCTACGACCTCCTCATGGGCGACGCGCCGGCCGCCGGCAGTGATGGCCCCTGAGCGGGGCCCGCCGCGTTTCCCGCAGCAGATGATGGACGCGACTCCCCGGTATTCCTCGGAACAGTGGCTGCGGATCGGCCCGCTCCTGGACCAGGCCCTCGACCTGGAGCCGGGGCCCGGCCGCCGCGCCTACCTCGACCAGACGTGCGGCGCCGACACGGAGCTCCGGGGGCTGCTGGAGCGCCTGCTGGCCGCCGATGAGGCCTCGGGCGAGTTCCTGCAGCAGCCCGCGGAGACCTACCTCGCCCTGATGCCGGACGAGGAGGAGGGCCCGCCGGCAGGCACAGCGGTGGGTCCGTTCCGTCTGGTGCGGCAGGTGGGGCGGGGCGGCATGGGCCTGGTCTACCTGGCCGAGCGGGCCGATGGGCAGTTCGCCCAGGAGGTGGCGCTCAAGCTGGTCCGCGCCGGGCGCTGGAGCGGGGAGGTGCACCGCCGGTTCCTGGCGGAGCGGCAGATCCTCGCCCGCCTGGACCATCCCCACATCGCACGGCTGGTGGATGGCGGCCTGACCGGGGAGGGCCGGCCCTGGTTCGCGATGGAATTCGTGGACGGCGAGCCGCTGGTGGCCTGGTGCGATGCCCGTGGTCTCGGCATCGAGGCACGGCTGCGGCTGTTCCTGGATGTGGGGGCGGCGGTCGCGGAGGCGCACCGGCGGCTGGTGGTGCACCGGGACCTCAAGCCCTCGAACATCCTGGTGCGGGCTGACGGGCAGCTCAAGCTGCTCGATTTCGGAATCGCCAAGCTGCTCGACCCGGAGGGCGGTGCCGCCGGGGAGACGCGCACCGAGCTCCGGATGCTCACCCCGGAGTACGCCGCCCCCGAGCAGGTCCGGGGCGAGGCGGTCACGACCGCCACCGACGTCTATGCCCTCGGCGCGATCCTGTACGAGCTGCTGACCGGCCAGCGGGTGCACCGGCTCGCCGGCCGCTCGCCCGGGGAGCTCGAGCGGGTGGTCTGCGAGACCGCGCCCGTCCTGCCGAGCCTGGCGGCCAGCCACGAGCCGGAGGCGGCGCGACGCCGCGGTCTCGAGCCCGGCCGGCTGCGGCGGCGCCTCGCCGGCGACCTGGACACCGTCATCCTCCGGGCGCTGCAGAAGGAGCCGGCGCGTCGCTATCCGTCCGTGGATGCGCTGGTCGCCGACCTGCAGCGGCACCTCGCCGGGCTGCCGGTCGAGGCCCGTCCCGATTCCCTCTGGTACCGGGGGCGCAAGTTCGTCGGCCGGCACTGGATCGGGGTCGCGGCCACGTTCGCCGTGTTGTTTGCAGCCGGGGCGGGGCTGGTCGCGACGCTGCGGCAGGCCCGGTTGACCGCCGCTCAGGCGGCGCGCACCCAGGTGGTGAAGGACTTCCTGGTCGGCCTGTTCGACGTCGCCCGGCCGGGCGTGCCCGCCGACCGGGACGTCACCGCCCGTGAGCTGCTGGAACGCGGGGTGCGCCACGCCGATTCGTCCCTGGCCAGCGATCCCGCGGTCCACGCGGAGATGCTCCAGGTGCTGGGCGAGATCTACCGGGACCTCGGCTTGCTCGCGGAGGCGGATTCGCTGCTGCGGCGGGCGCTGGCGGTCTCCGAGACCGGCACGCCCGGCGACCGCGAGGCGATCGCCGCCCGGCAGACCAGCCTGGGTGCCGTGCTGAAGGAGCGGGGGGAGTATGCCCCCGCGGAGTCGCTGCTCCGGACCGCGCTCGCCAGCCGGCGGGCTCGGCTCGCGCCCGGGGACCCCCGACTGGCCTTCACCCTCGTGGAACTCGGGTCCACTCTGAAGGCGCAGGGCCAGCTGGCCGCCGCCGAGAGCCTGTACCGTGCCGGGCTGCAGATTGATGTGGCGCACTACGGGCCGGACCATCCCGAGGTGGCCGTCGACCTCGAGAATCTCGCCGTCCTGCTGGGCGACCTGGAGGGAGACTACCCGACCTCCGACTCCATGTACCGTGCGGCCATCGCGATCCAGCGCCGGGCCCTGGGGCCCGGCCACGTGACGGTGCTCTCGCTCCAGGGCAGCCTGGCCGGGAACCTGGTCTCGGAGGGAGACCTCGCCGGGGCGGAGTCGCTGGAGGTCGCGGTGCTCGCCGGGCGGCGGCGAGTCCTGCCGCCGGATCATCCCGACATCGCGTATGCGCTCCACTCGCTCGGCCGCCTGCGGGAGGAGCAGGGGCGGTACGCCGAGGCGGAGTCGCTGTATGCGTCCGCGCTGGCGATCCGGCGGGTGGCGCTGGGACCCACCCATCCCACCACCCTGACCACCCTGAACAACCTCGCGGTGGTGCGCTACCGGGAGCAGGATTTTCCAGGCGCGGCGGCGGCGTTCCGGGAGGTGCTGGCCGGATGGCGGCGTTCGCCGGGACCCGACCATCCCTACACAATGACCGCGATGAACAACCTTGGGGCGGTCCTCACCGAGACGGGGGACTACCCCCAGGCGGAGGCGGCCCTGCAGGAGGCGCTGCGGCGCCAGACGGCGGCCCTGGGGGACACCACCGTGGCCGTGGCGGGCACCATGCGGAATCTGGGGGTCCTGGCCCATCGCCGGGGTCGGCTGGGGGAGGCCCGGGAGTGGCTGGCCGGGTCGCTGGCGCGGTACCGGGCCATCCTCAAGCCGGAGCACCCCCGGGTGGCTGAGCCGCTCACGGAACTGGGGCGGGTCCTGGTGGACGAGGGGGCGGCCTCGGAGGCGGTGCCCCTGCTCCGGGAGGCGGTGCGGATCCGGCGGGAGGGGCTGGGAGAGACCGATTTCCGGACCGCCGAGTCCGAGACGGCCCTGGCCGAGGCGCTGGGCCGGTCGGGGGGGCGGGCGGAGGCGGAGGGGCTGCTCCGGGCCAGCCTGGCGGCGCTCGCGGGCTCCCCCTGGGCCCGGCGCCAGGCCCGGGAAGCGGAGCAGGCGCTGGCGGCGCTGACGGGACCGGGGGCTGGGCCCCGTTGACATTGCGTCACACCGCGTTACCTTTGCCGGGCTTCTCCAGATCGGGGTTTTCAGGGACCCGGTCCTGCAGACGAGACATCCGGATCGCGTGACGGCCGGCCCCGGGGGAACGGGACTCCGCCAGCCACCTCCGATCCTTCTGAAGTCGGGGCCGCCACGGCGGCCCCCACGAATCTGATGGACCTGCAATGGTCCCCGTCCCGGGTCTCCCGGGATGTGCGCGGAGCGATACCACCGGGCGTGCCCGGGTCGGTCGCCCCGCTTTTTCGCTGGTGCAGGACGGGCGCACGAGGGTGCTCCCGAACGCAATGACTCAGGGTCAGGGAATGGCGCGCGAAACTCCGCTCGATCGGTACCGGAACATCGGCATCATGGCGCACATCGATGCCGGGAAGACCACGACCACCGAGCGCATCCTCTACTACACCGGCAAGAACTACAAGATCGGTGAGGTGCACGAGGGCGCGGCCACGATGGACTGGATGGAGCAGGAGCAGGAGCGGGGCATCACCATCACCTCCGCGGCGACGACCTGCTTCTGGACCCGGCACGACACGCAGTACCGGATCAACATCATCGACACCCCCGGCCACGTGGACTTCACGGCCGAGGTGGAGCGCTCGCTGCG
>CAZYIV010000091.1:0-15027 GCA_964647615.1 uncultured Gemmatimonadaceae bacterium
CACCAGCCATCTCGAGGTGGTGTACATCCCCTACGCCACCGAGGCGTCCACCGGGCTGCCCACCCGCCCCGGGGGCGGGCTCCCCTGGCTGATGTATCCCGGGAAGCCCTGGGCCCACATCATGGTGATGCACTGACGGCCCGCGCGGCGCGGGAGCCTCCCGCGCCGCGCCGATGCGGCCGCCGACCACCCACGCACCACCCGCGCCTTCCCCTTGGCGACACCACCACCCATTGAACGCGCCTGTTACTGGCTCGCCGGGCTTCCCGCCCGCGAGGTCACGCCGCTCGCCGCCCCGGCGGAGACGGACCTGGTGGTGCTCGGCGCCGGGCTCACCGGGCTGTGGGCCGCGTTGTTCCTGAAGCAGCTCGATCCCGGCCGCGAGGTGACGGTGGTCGAGCAGGGCATCGCCGCCTATGGCGCGAGCGGCCGGAACGCCGGCATGCTCTCCGAGACGGTGGACCATTCGCACGGCCTCGCGGTGCAGCATTTCGGGCTGGCGGAGGCGGCGCGGCTGGCCGCGCTGGGGGAACAGAATGTCGCCGAGCTGGTGGGCTTCCTCGGGGCGCGGGGGATCGCCTGCGACTGGGAGCCGACCGGCCGGCTGCTGGTGGCGCTCACCCCCGCGCAGGTGGAGGAGGCGGAACGGACGGTCGCGGTGGCGGAGCAGCTGGGGCGGCGGACCTTCACGCTGCTGTCGCGGGAGGCGGTGCAGGCGGAGGTGCACAGCCCGCTGTACCAGGGCGGTGTGGCGGTGTCGGGCGGCGGGATCCTCGACCCGGCGCGGTTCACCGACGGGCTGCGCCGCGAGGCGGTGGCGGCCGGAGTCCGGGTGCTGGAGCGCACCCGGGTGGACCGCATGGAGCCGGCGGGCGCCGGGGTGGTGCTGCACGCCAACGGCACCACGCTCCGGGCGCGCCGGGCGGTGCTGGCGCTCAGCGCCTACACCCACCACCTGGTGCCGGCCGTCACCCACCGGTTCATCCCGCTGTACGACTACATCCTGGTCAGCGCCCCGCTCACGGCCGCGCAGTGGGAGCGGATCGGCTGGCGCCGCCGCCAGGGGATCACCGACGGGCGCGCCTTCTTCAATTACTATCGCCCCACCGCCGACGGCCGCATCCTGTGGGGCACCAGCGAGGCCACCTACTACCGGGGCAACCGGGTGGATGCCTCCTGCGACCATTCCCCCGCCCACTATGACGCGCTGAGGGCCAGCTGGCGGCGGCACTTCCCCGCGCTGGCGGACCTGGAGTGGGAGTATGCCTGGGGCGGGGGGATCTGCTCCACTACGCGGCTCACGCCGTTCTTCGGGTGGGCGCTGGGGCGGCGGGCCTGTTACGGGCTGGGCTTCACCGGGCACGGGCTCGGCAGCACCCGGATCGCGGGGCGCATCCTGGCGCACCTGGCGCTGGACCGCCCGGGCGAGCTCCTCGACCTGCCGCTGGTCACCCGCCCGCCGTTCCCCTATCCGCCCGAGCCGCTGCGCGGCTGGGCCGTGCACGCGGTGACCCGCGCGCTGCGGCGGGTGGACGAGGGCCACCCGCCGGGGCTGCTGCTCCGGGTGCTGGAGGGGATGGGGATCGGCTTCTCGAGCTGAGCGGGCCTCAGCGCGCGGCGCGGCCGAGGGCCAGGTCCAGCGCCTCGAGCGCGAAGTCCACGTCGGCGGCGGTGAGGCACATCGGCGGCTTGATCCGGAGCACGTTGCCCTCGAGGCCGCCCTTGCCGATCAGCACGCCGAACTCGCGCAGCTGCTCCATCACGGCGAGCGTCTCCTCCTTCGCGGGGACCTTGGTGCCGCGGTCGCGCACCAGCTCCAGCCCCAGCATCAGCCCCATCCCGCGCACGTCGCCGATCAGGGCGTGCCGCCGCTGCAGCGCCTCCAGCCCTGCCTTGAACCGGTCACCCACCACCCGCGCGTTCTCCTGCAGGCCGTCAGCGTCGATGGTTTCGAGCACCGCCAGCCCCGCCGCCATGCTCACCGGGTTGCCGCCGAAGGTGTTGAAGTGGATCCGCTGGGTCAGCTTCTCGGCGATCTCACGCCGGGTGGTCACGGCGGCGAGCGGCGCACCGTTGCCGATCCCCTTGGCCATGGTGACGATGTCGGGCACCACACCGAAGTTCTGGAAGCCCCAGTAGTGCGCGCCGGTGCGGCCGAAGCCGGTCTGCACCTCGTCCGCAATGCACAGCCCGCCGGCCTCACGGGCGGCGGCATAGGCTTCGCGCAGGTAGTTGGGGGCGCCGTGGGTCGCGCCACCCACGCCCTGGATCGGCTCGGCGATGAACGCCGCGATCCGGCCCGGCGTGGAGTAGCGCACCAGCTCCCGGATGTCCTGCGCGCTCCGGGTGGCGATCTCCTCCGGCGTGCCGCTGAAGGGGCTGCGGTAGGGGTCGGGGCAGAGCGCGTGGTGCACCCCGGTGTTGATCTGCTGGGGGTACTTCCAGGTGTGGTGGCTGGTGAGCGGCATGCTCGCCGGCGAGCCGCCGTGGTAGCTGTTGCGCACCGCGATCACGTCCTGGTGCCCGGTGTAGGCCCGGGCCAGCAGGATGGCGAGGTCGTTGGCCTCGCTGCCGCTGTTGACGAAGTAGGTCACGTCCAGCCCCGGCGGCATCTTCGACGCCAGCCGCTCCGCCATCCGGGCGAAGTTGGGATGCAGGTAGATCGTGGTGGTGTGGGCGAGCGTGGCCAACTGCTCCTGCATCGCCCGCGTCACCCGCGGGTGGCAGTGCCCCACCGACACCGTCACGATGCCGGCGAACAGGTCGAGATAGCGCCGCCCGGTCTCGTCGAAGAGGTACTGCATGTGCCCCTCGACGATCATGAGGGGTTCCTTGTACAGCGTGAAGATGGCGGGGTTGGTGTAGCGCTGCCGGAGCGCCAGCACCTCCGCCTTTGCGGGCCCGGTGTAGGGGCGGGGCGTGTGGTCGCAGGGGGGCAGGGCCGGGCGGGCGGGCGCGGTGGCGGTCATGGGTGCATCCTCGCGTGCTGCGGTGCTGCCGGGGGTCCTCCAGGGATGGCCCCCACTACGTGCCGGTGAGATCCCCGCTCACCTCTGCCGCTACTTCGACATCCAGTTGGTCCCGGCTTCCCGGTTCCATTTGGTGGTGACCTTCTTGGTGAGGGTCCAGAACTCGATGCTGCTGCGGCCGGTGATGTCGCCCACGCCGAAGCGGGAGTCGTTCCACCCGCCGAAGCCGAACGGCTCGCGCGGCACCGGCACCCCCACGTTCACCCCCACCATCCCGGCGCTGGCGCGGTCCATCGCATGGCGCGCCGCCGCCCCGGATTCCGTGAAGATGCTGCAGGCGTTGCCGTAGGGCGAGGCGTTCTCCACCGCCAGCGCCTGGTCCAGGTCGGGGCTCCGCACGATCGCCAGCACCGGCCCGAAGACCTCCTCCTGCGCGATCCGCATCCCGGGCCGCACGTGGTCGATCACCGTCGGGCCCACGTACCAGCCGCCGTCCTTGCCCTGCACCGTGGCGCCGCGGCCGTCCACCAGGATGATCGCGCCCTCGCGCTCCGCCTCGGTGATGAAGCCCTCGATGCGGGCCTTCGCCGCGGCGGTGATCACCGGCCCGACGTCGCGCCCCACCACCATCTGGCGGGCGCCCTCGGCCAGCTGCGCCACGATATGATCCGTGGCGGAGACCGCGACCATCACCGACGCCGCCATGCAGCGCTGCCCGGTGCAGCCGGCCATCGCCGCGAGCACCCCGCCGGCGGCCATGGCCGGGTCGGCGTCGGGCATCACGATCACGTGGTTCTTGGCCCCGCCGAGGCACAGCGCGCGCTTGAGGTTGCCGGTGGCACGGCGGTACACCGCCTGCGCCACCTTCGTGGAGCCCACGAAGGTCACCGCCCCGATGCCGGGATGGTCGCACAGCGCCTCGGCGACCTCGCGGTCGCCCTGGACCACGTTGAACACCCCGTCCGGCAGCCCCGCCTCCTTGAGCAGCGCCGCGATCCGGAGCGAGGAGAGCGGCACCACCTCCGAGGGCTTCATGAGGAACGTGTTGCCCAGGGCGATCGCGTTGGGGATCGTCCAGTGCGGCACCATCGAGGGGAAGTTGAACGGGTTGATCGAGGCCACCACCCCCACCGGATGCCGCTCGAGGCGGCACTCCACCCCGCGGCTCACCTCCAGCACCTCGCCCCCCATCAGCTGCGGCAGCGAGCAGGCGAACTCGGTCAGCTCGATGGCCTTGAGGATTTCGGCGTCGGCCTCGGCGGGGATCTTCCCGTGCTCCTCGGTGATCAGCGCCGAGAGCGCGCGCAGGTCGCGCTCGAGCAGGGCCTTGTACCGGTAGAAGACCTGGACCCGTTCCTTCACCGGGGTCGAGGACCAGCCGGGCAGGGCGGCCTGCGCGGCGCGCACCGCCGTGTCCACCGTCGTGGCGTCGCCGAGGGTGACCCGGGAGAGCACGCTGCCATCGGAGGGGTCGTGGACGTCGAGCCGGCGGGTGCCGGCCTCGAGGGCCTGGCCGCCGATCCAGTGCCGCGCCTCGGGATGCTTCACGGAATACCTTCGTGCGACAGGGTGGCTGTGTGGGGCTGGCGGAGTCTGGTCGTCCTCGCTGGGGAAGTCAATCAGGCTGGCCCGGGGCTTGCCCCCTTGCGTTTGACGGCCCGGCTGTCGATAGTCCCGGCAACCCACTTAACTGCAGGCCTCTCAAATGGATACCGCCAAGTCCCCGGCCGGCGCGCCGCGCCGCGCCCCGCTCATGTCGTGGCATCTTCCCGCGCTTCTCGCGATCGGCGGGGGCATCATCGCGGGCTGCAGCAGTGACCAGAAGGGTGGTGGCGGCCTCGAGCCGGGCATCGCCGCGGCCATCCAGATCCTGACCCAGCCGCCCACCAGCGCCACGACCCGCGTCGCCTTCGGCTCCGCCGTGCTGGTCCAGGTGGTGGACGTCAACGGCGATCCGGTGGATTCCGCCGGCATCAGCATCACCACGGCGCTCGCCGGCGGCGGCACCCTGAGCGGCGGCAGCGTGGTGCAGACCAATGCCAGCGGCCAGGCCAGCTTCCCGTCGCTCACGATTACCGGCCGGGTCGGCACCAGGCAGCTCCAATTCACCTCGGGGCAGCTCACCGGCATCACCTCGGGCAACATCTCCCTGCTGGCGGGCCCGGCGGCACGCCTCAGCGCGTCCAGCGCCACCAGCCAGAATGGGGTGAAGGGCACCGCGGTGACCGCCAAGCCGTCAGTGACCGTCACCGACCTCGACAGCAACGGTGTCTCCGGCACCTTGGTGACCTTCGCGATCACGGCCGGCAACGGCAACGCCACCGGCACCACCCCTAACTCCGGCTCCAGCGGCGTCGCGACGGTCGGCAGCTGGACCCTCGACACCGCCGCCGGCCTCAACACCATGACGGCCACCGCCGCCGGCCTGACCGGCAGCCCGGTGACCTTCAACGCCACCGGCACCGACGTGGTGTCCAACTTCACGATTAACCTGCAGTTCCTGGGCAGCGGCACCGCCAACCAGCAGGCGGCCTTTACCGCTGCGAAGAACAAATGGGAGCAGATCATCATCGGGGACCTGCCCAACGCGGCGCTTTCCCTGAATGCGGACACCGCCTGCAGTGGCGGGACGCCAATCACCTTCAACGGCACCGTGGACGACGTCCTGATCTACGCTGACCTGGTGCCGATCGACGGCCCCGGCGGCATTCTCGGCGCCGCCGGCCCGTGCTATATCCGGAGCGTAGCCAACAATTCGCTCACGATCATGGGCTACATGAAGTTCGACACCGCCGACCTCGCCAACCTGGAGGCGGGCGGCAACCTGGCTGACGTCGCGTTCCACGAGATGGGCCACGTGCTGGGCTACGGCACGCTATGGAACTTCTCACCCCACAGTCTGGTCAACAGCAACAGCAGCACCAACCCGTTCTTCATCGGCTCGGCGGCCAACGCAGCTTACCTGACGGAGGGTGGCTCCGCCTCAATCACTCCAAGTGGCAGCAACTGCAGCGCCGGTGCCTCCGAGGCGATTCCGCGGAGCGCCATTCCGGTGGAGAATAGCGGTGGCCCCGGCACGTCGGGATCCCACTGGGAGGAGTGCGTGTTCTACAGTGAGGTGATGACCGGCTACATCTCCGGCACCGTCCGGCCGGTGAGCCTGACCACCATCCGCTCGTTCGAGGATCTCGGCTACCAGGTCAACACCGGCGCGGCGGAGCCGTTCAACCTCGGCACCCAGCCGACGCTGCGCCTGCCCGGCTCGGAGCCGATGCTCGACCTGCGCAACGACGTCCTCAGGACGCCGCTCGTGGTCCTCGACCCGCAGGGCAAGGTGCTGCAGGTGATCCGGCGCTGATCCGCCGGCTGATCATGACAACGGGCGGGGCTCCTCCGGAGCCCCGCCCGTTGTCGTTTCGCCCCACCCGCCGCGGAGAGGGGCCGTCGCCTAGAACCGGCTCAGCGGCACGTCCCCGTTGGGCGTGTCCCCGATGTAGAGGAGCACATCCCTGCCGCGGTAGCCGGGCGCGGTGACCCGCACCGACTGGGTGCGGCACCGGTTTACCAGCTTGCGATCGAACAGCAGCCGGTAGAAGCCCTGGTCGTTGGCGAAGGCCCCGTACGGCGTGCCGAGGATCTGCAGCCGCGCGCCGGGCAGCGGGTCGGTGGAGCCCTCGCGATAGATCCGCCCCGCGATCACTGCCATCCCCTTGGGCACCGAGGGGTCCTGCGGCTCGTCCTCCTCCGTGACCTCGCAGCCGCGGCTGTCGCTCTCGGTGGACGATTCCCAGGGCCGGTTGTCCCGCGTGCCCGCCAGCGGCCCCAGCCGGCTGCTCGGCCGGCCGAAGATCCGGCGCGCCTCGGTCTCCAGCGCCGTGGGCGCGGGCCGTGCGTCCAGCGCGGGGGTGTTCGCATTCGGGGCGGCGGTCGCGTCGGTGGGCCCGTCCGTGGACTGGTCTTCGCTGCCCGGGTCGGGCCGGGTGGCCTCGGTGCGCTGGGTGTTGGGGGCGGCGTTGGGGTCCGGCTCGGGGTTGGGCACCACCTTCACCGCGCCACCGGGCGTCTGGTCCGGGCCGGGGCTGAGGGGAATCGCGGGCGGGAGCTGCGCCTGGGGAGGCGGCGGGGCCTCGGACGGTGGCGGCGTCACCCGGGGCGTGGGCGTGGGGCGGGGCGGGGCAAAGTCCAGTGCGATCGGCTGGACGTCCGGGGTGCGGTCATCCTGGAGCGGGTGCTTCCGGTCAGGCTGCGCGCCGCGGTACAGCACCAGGGCAATGATCACGACATGCATCACCACGCTGGCCGTCGAGCCAAGCGTCCGCCGGCCTCCCGGCCGGGCAGTCGGCAGCGTCGTGGTGTACTGCTTGACCCGTGCCCGCATGTCACCCCTGTACCGGATTGCTCACCGACCGCGGTCAACAGCCGCGACGCCCCGCGGGGATGCCACAGGCAGGACGTCCCGGCCCGCCCCGGGTGCACCGGGGCGGGCCGGTCGCGCCAGCCCCCCTACAGATGCTTCATGGCGCCGTCCGGTGGCGTGTCGCGAGGGCGCCCGCCACCGCCTACGCGCGGGACCACTCCGGCGTTGGCCCCCGGAAACGAAGCGCCCGTCATCCACCACCGCCGGGACCGCGGGGTCGGGATGACGGGCGTGCCACGACGTGCCACCTGTCCCACCGGTGGCTCAGTAGGTCGTCGACCAGTCCACCTTCGCCGCGCGGCGGCAGCGGGCGCACATCATCGACTCCGGTTGTCCCTCGAACTCCTGCCGGCCGGTGCAGTCGGGGCAGACCGCGTACGAGGTGACCAGTTTCTGGCCAGCCAGGGTCGGCCGCATCACCCCGGTCCGCACCACCACACTCCAGGTGTCGGGCCGGTCCGGCCGCATCCGGATGTCCGTACGTGGAACGCGGAGCGGCTGGTGATCCACCTCCAGCACCACCGCATCGTCGGATTCCTCGAGCACCGGATACCAGGCCCCACGGCGGAGCACATCCGCCTGCCCGGTCGTGCCAGTGGCCCAGCCCCGGATCGCGGAGTTTTCGCCGGAACGGCGGAAAGGGGGTGGCGAGGACATGGCCCTTACTATACCTCCCCCGGGCGGTTGCCGCACCCTCGGGCAGCGGACTCCGGCGGCGCGGGATAGATTAGGTCCCCTATGTACGCCCCGGCCGAACCCCGCCAGCCCGCCAGCCGACAGCTCGGAGAATTGCTGCTCGGCCTGGCCAGCCTGGTCCAGCGCCTGCGCACCCTGCCGGAGGGTCACCCGACTCTCCTGGGGCACGGGCTCGCGCTGGAGCGGGCGATCGCCGTGGCGCTGGCGGGACGGGACCGGCTGCTGCTGGAAATCGGGACGGTGCAACTGATGGTGGACGGGATGGAGACCAACCCCGACTACGAGCCGCTGCGCGACCTGGCGGCGGAGCTGCGCGCGGCGGGCCTCGCCGGCATCACCTTCAGTCAGGGGCTCACCGGGGCCGAGCTGCTCGAGGCGCTGGGCCCGCTGGCCGCGAGCGGCACCGTCGTCGGCGGGACAAGCCACATCGAGTTCCTGCCGCTGGAGGCGGCGCCCACCCTGGGCGATGCCTGGCTGGAGCTCGAGCGGGTGGTGCTGGGCGACGCGGGACGGGACGAGCCCGCGTGCGACCCCCATGAGCTGGCCCTCGCCCTGGAGGTCGAGTCCAGCGACCCGGTCCGCGACGCCGAGGTGCTGGAGGCGCTCACCCGGCTGGTACACACCGCCGAGAGCCTGGCCGCGGCGCCGGAGCCGGAGGCGGCGCTCGAAGACGGGCCGCGGGAGGAGGCACTCGGGCTGCTCGAGGCGCTGCCCGTCAGCGTCATGCGGCGCCTGCTCGCCCCCGGCGGTGATCCGGTGGTGCAGGCGGAGTTCATCCGCGCCGCGACACCGCTGCTCACCCCCCGGCTCTCCCTCCGGTTCCTCGAGGTGCTGGCGCTCGGCCGGGAGGAGATCCTCTCGCCCGGCGCGCTGCGGGTGCTCGCGCGGCTCTCGCACCGGGCCGAGGAGGAGACGAGCGGGGTGGCGCGGCGGGCGCTGAGCGAGGAGCTGCTCCGCTGCATCGCGGCGCCCGAGCCGGCCCAGCCGGCGCGGCTGGCGCTGGAGCCCGAGCGGGTGCTCAAGCTGGCACTGGAGTCCGGCATCCTGGAGCCCGGCACCCTCGCCGCGGCCGACCGGATGATCTCCCGGCGCCAGGTCGCCCCGCTGCTCGCGATCCTCGAGACGGTGCCCCGTGAGGATCCGGTCGCCCGCGCGCTCCGGGACCTGGTGTTCCAACCCCAGACCGTGGGCCTGCTGCTCGACTCGCAGCCAGTGGACCTGGAGTCGCTCGACAAGCTGGTCCCCGCCGCCGGGATCGAGGCGGCGCCGGCCCTGCTCGACGCGCTGGCCCACTCCAAGGAGCGCCGGGTGCGGCTCCGGCTGCTCGACCTGCTCTCTCGCTTCGGCAACGAGGTCGGACCGCTGGCGCTGGAGCGGCTGGATGGCATGCCCTGGTACGTGCAGCGCAACCTGCTCGCGCTGCTCGGCCGGATCCCCGACCTGCCCCCCGACTTCCTCCCGGTGGGGCACCTCGGCCACCGCGACCCGCGGGTGCGGCACGAGGCGATCGCGCTCGCGATCGCGGACCCGGAGCTGCGCACCCGCGGGCTGATCGAGGCGCTCGACAGCCGCCATGAGCCCACCCTGCGCCACGCCTTCGGTGCCCTGGCCGAGCGCTGCCCGCCCGAGGCGCTGCCCCGGCTGCTGGCCCGCGTCGGCGACCCGGCGCTCGACCCCGAGCTGCGGGCCATGGCGGTGACGGCGCTGGCGCCGGTCAACGATCCGGTGGTGCTCCGGCTGCTGCGGCGGCTGGTGGTGGCGCGGGGGATCGCGGGGCTCGGGCGGCTCGCGCCCAAGAGCCCGCCGATGCTCGCCGCGCTGCGCGGCCTGTCGGCGCACTGGGCCACGCACCCCAAGATCGGATCGCTGCTCGAGTCGGCGCGCGCCTCGCGCGACACCGACGTCCAGCAGGCGGCACGGCCGCCGCGGCGTTCCGGCTCCGGCCCCCGGATCGCGCCATGATCACCCACGCCGCGCGCTTCCTCCGCGCCATGGAGCATGCGCTCGAGCTGCGGGTCCGCCCCGGCACCGAGGCGCTGCTCCGCCGCACCGCCGACGACGCCTGCCTCGGCCGGCTGCGCGACCTCCTGCGGCTCGATCGCGAGCCGCGGCTCGGCTTCGATGCGGCCGGGGTCCGCCTGGGCGACCTGCCCCTGGCCGAGTTCGAGCGCTGGCCCTGGGCGGGGCGGTTGTCCGCGCGCGGCGTCGCCCGCCTGGTCGTGGCCGGCGAACCGAGCCCCGGCGCCCTCGCCGCCTTCCTCGACCACGCCGCCGGCCTCCTCCCCGGCGAGGATGCGCCCTTCCGGCTGGAGCCGGGCGGGCTGCAGTGGGGCCCCGACTTCCAGGAAGACCCGGCCACCGATTACCCGCTGGCGGAAGAACTGGATGTGATGCGCCAGGTCTTCCGCCGCGCCCGCGCCGGCGAGCGGCTGCCGGTGGGCGACGCGCACGCGGTGGGCGCGTCCATCGGCGCGCTGCTCGATGCCGGCGACACCCCGGGCATCCCGCTGCTCCGCGTCAGTGAGCGCGCCGAATACCTTCCCGCCCACGCCCTCAACACGGCGCTGCTCGGCCTGGCGGTCGCGGACCCGCTGGGCCTCGGGCCGGAGGAGCGGCGCGAGCTGGCGCTCGCCGCCCTGCTGCACGATGTCGGGATGGCGCGGCTCCCCTCGGATACCCTCGTCACCACCCTGTTCACCGACCAGGATCGCGCCCGGGTGCGGGGCCACCCGCTCGAGGGCGCGCGCATGCTGCTCCGCCACGGCGAGTCGCTGGAGAGTGCCGCGGTGGTGGCCTACGAGCACCACCTGCGGCAGGACGGGGCCGGCTATCCCCGACTCAGTTACCCGCGCGAGCCGCACCTGCTGACCCGAATCGTCTCGGTGTGCGGCGCCTTCGACGCGCTGCTGGCGCAGCGGCCCGATCGCGCCCCGATGGAGCCGAGCCTCGCCCTGCGGGAGATCGAACGCAACGTGGTGAGCCAGTTCGATCCCCGCGTGGTCGCCGCCTTCGCCGACGTGATGCTCCGCTCGGCCCGCCGCGGCAGCCTCGCCTTGACTCTGCGACAGATCTAGTCGTATTTGCCGCTGGATGGCTGCGCCGGGCCCCCGCCGGGGCCGGGCTCGCTCGACGTTTCCGGAGGGATCGACATGCCTGACGCCAACACCCCGCCGGCGGTGCCCGCGATCGCGGACCGCGGCTACGCCCACCCCGAGGTCCTGGTCTCGACCGAGTGGGTCGCGGCGCACCTGGCGGACCCGACGGTCCGGCTGGTGGAGTCCGATGAGGATCTGCTGCTGTACGAGACCGGCCACATCCCCGGCGCGGTCAAGGTGGACTGGGTCACCGAACTGAACGACCCCGTCACCCGCGACTACCTCGACCGGGAGCGGATGCAGGCGCTGCTCCGGGCCAAGGGGATTTCGCGCGACACGACGGTCGTGCTCTACGGGGACAAGAACAACTGGTGGGCGGCCTACGCCTTCTGGGTGTTCCGGCTGTTCGGGATCGAGCGGCTGCGGCTGATGGACGGCGGGCGCGCCCGCTGGGTGGACGAGGGCCGCCCGCTCAGCACCGACATCCCGACGTACCCGGCCGGTGACCTCGTGGTCGGCCCGCGGGATGATGCCGCCATCCGCGCCTTCCGCGAGGACGTGCTCGCGCATCTCTCGCGCCAGGGCCAGCTGGTGGATGTGCGGAGTCCCGAGGAGTACCGCGGCGAGCGGATGCACATGCCCGAGTATCCCAACGAGGGGGCACTCCGCGGCGGCCACATCCCGGGCGCGAAGAGCATTCCGTGGGCCCGCGCGGTCAACCCCGACAGCCACACCTTCCGCCCCGCCGCGGAGCTGCGCCAGGTGTACCGCACCGACCAGGGCCTCGCCCCGGAGCGGGAGACGATCGCCTACTGCCGGATCGGCGAGCGTTCCTCCCACACCTGGTTCGTGCTGACGTACCTGCTCGGGTTCTCGAAGGTGCGGAACTACGACGGGTCGTGGACCGAGTGGGGCAACGGGGTGCGGCTGCCGATCGAGCGCTAGGCCGCCGGCGGCAGCTCCGCCGCCATCCGCCGGATCCGGCCCAGCATCGCGGTCAGGCCGTGGGTCCGGGTCATCCCCAGCGCCTCCGCCAGGCCCAGCCGGTCGAGCAGGTCGAGCGGCAGCCCGATCACCTCGGCCGCGGGCGCGCCCTCCAGTCCCTTCGCCAGCAGCGACACGAAGCCGCGCACCGTGGGGGCCTCCCGCGGCGCGTCGGCGTGCAGCCGCACGCCGGCGCCCTCCCGTTCCAGGAACAGGAAGACCGGCGACTGGCACTCGGGGACCTTGTTGAGGCCCTGGTCGCGGGCGGCGTGGAACCGCTCGGGCAGCGGCGGGAGCCGCTTGCTGTAGTCGAGCAGGAGTTCGAGGCGGGTCTGCTTGTCGGCGGCGCCGAAGCGGCGCACCAGGCGGTCGAGGGCGTCGAGCATGCCCTAACCTAGCGCCGCCTCCCGGGCCGTTTCCAGTTCGGCCAGCAGGCCGGTCAGCTCGATGCCGTGCGCCAGCGCCACGAATTCCAGCGAGCGGCGCCCGCCGCAGCAGAGGTCAATGCCATGCCGCGCGAGCACGGGCGTGGTGTCCGGATAGAGCTCCGCGACGGTGCCGACGGTCATGTCGGACCTGATCGAGGTCTGGGGGCTCATGGGGTTCCTTTCAGGGCGGGCGAGGCGCCGCGGTGGATCAGCAGCATGCGGAGGTGGTGCCCGGCGGTGAGGGCGAGTGCCAGGGTGAGCAGGGCGGCCCCCGCGCGGGCGGGCACCGCCGCCTGCGCCAGCAGCCCCACGGTGAAGCACGGCAGGCCGGTGCTCGCTGCGGCGGCCGCGGCCCACCCCAGCCTGGGGGCGAGCAGGGCCGGCAGCGGCGGTGTGCCGGGCCGGCTCGCCTGTGCCGCGAACCGGTGGTGCCAGGTGAGTGTGGGGAGCACCCGGTACGACACCCCGAGCACCAGCATGGTGCCGAAGCCGAGCAGCAGGAGTACGGCGTAGGCGGTGAGCACCCCCGGTCGCCGGAGCCCCGCCGCCAGCGCCATCAGGCCGAGCGGCACCGCGGCGCCCAGCGCGGCGAGCGACAGCGTGAGCAGGGCCGTCGCCGGGTCGAGGGCCCGCCGCGCGCGCCGCGCGAACCAGCCCCACCCGAACCAGAGGAAGAGGAGCGCGCCGGCCGCGAGCACCACGGCGCCCGCCCACGCCAGCAGCACTGAGGCGACGATCGCGCCGGCGGCGTAGGCCAGCGCGCCGACCGCGAGGATGCGCGGCAGCCAGCGGTCGGCCCAGGGCGGCAGCGGGGTCGCGGTGCCGTAGAACATCGGCAGCATCCGGCTGCCGACGCCGACCGCCGTCATCAGCACGAACCCCGCGACCGCCAGGTGAAAGTGCGCGGAGATCAGCCCGAGGCGGGGCGTGACCCACCAGCCGAAGGCGTCCCCGATGCGGGCCGCCGCCACCGCCATCGCGAAGCCGAAGCCCACGTGCGCGTACGAGACGTAGATCCCGAGCTGGCGGTTGCGCGGGGCGCGGCGGCGCTGGGGCAGGAGGTTCCACGCGGTGCCGAACACCGCCCCGAACAGCACCAGCCAGCCGGCGCCCTGCAGCTGGCGGGCGCCCCCCGCCAGGCCGGAGGCGAGCAGCGCCGTCCCCACCGCCTGCAGCCCGAGCGAGAGCCAGGCCACCCGGCGGCTCCGCTCCCCGATGCCGAGCATGGCGGGGAAGAGCTGGTACAGTACGCCGGTGATGACGGTAGTGAGGAAGCCGAGCGTGATCAGGTGCGTGGTGCCGAGGACCCGCGGGTCGAGGAAGCCGCCCTGTGCCAGCGTCGGGGCCAGCGCCACCAGCGACGCGCCGGCCACCAGCGCCCAGGCAAAGCCCACGGCAAAGTGGCTCGCCACCAGCGGATACGAGGGGTGCGCCGGCCCCGCCACCGGCAGGGAGCGGGACGAGCGGGACGGGCCGGCGGGGGCCGGAATGGGGAGTGAGGCACCGGGCATACCCGACAATTAACGACCTGCAGATGATGATTTGGTGAAGCCACCATGACCGTGGAGGGAAACACGACGGCCCGGGCCTCGCGCGGTGGCGGGGCCCGGGCCGTGGTGGTTCGGCGGGGTGGGCTACATCCCGTCCACGACCGCCTGGCCGAACTCGGAGCACTTGAGCAGGGTGGCACCCTGCATCAGCCGCTCGAAGTCGTAGGTCACGCGCTTGGCGCGGATCGCGGCCTCGAGGCCCTTCACGATGAGGTCCGCGGCCTCGTTCCAGCCGAGGTAGCGGAACATCATCTCGCCGGAGAGGATCACCGAGCCGGGGTTCACCTTGTCCTGGTTGGCGTACTTGGGCGCGGTGCCGTGGGTGGCCTCGAAGATCGCGTGGCCGGTGAGGTAGTTGATGTTGGCGCCGGGCGCGATGCCGATGCCGCCCACCTGCGCCGCCAGGGCGTCGGAGATGTAGTCCCCGTTGAGGTTCATGGTCGCGATGACGTCGTACTCCGCCGGCCGGGTGAGGATCTGCTGCAGGAAGGCGTCGGCGATCACGTCCTTCACCACCACCCCCGAGGGCAGCCGGCACCACGGCCCGCCGTCGATCTCCACCGCGCCGTATTCCTGCTTCGCGAGCTCGTAGCCCCAGTCGCGGAAGGCGCCCTCGGTGAACTTCATGATGTTGCCCTTGTGCACCAGCGTGACGCTCTTCTTGCCCTGCTTGATCGCGTAGTCGAACGCCGCCCGGATCAGGCGCTTGCTCCCCTCCTCGGAGACCGGCTTGATGCCGATGCCGCTGGTGGCGGGGAAGCGGATGGTGGTGGCGCCCATCTCCTCCATCAGGAACTTCACCAGCTTCGCCGACTGCTCGGTCTTGGCCTTGTACTCGATGCCGGCGTAGATGTCCTCGGTGTTCTCGCGGAAGATGATCATGTCCAC
>CAZYIV010000092.1:0-12285 GCA_964647615.1 uncultured Gemmatimonadaceae bacterium
TATGCGCCGCAATGTCCGGTGCGGTAATGAACTCCTGGAAGCCCGCGGCGATCGGCGGGCGATAGCCGGCCGAGAGCGCAGGGGCCACCGTGCTGCGCCAGTAGGCGGGAAAGGCGGGCGCCAGGGCGTGAATGGTCCGGAGGCCCGCGGCGAGCGGCGCGGCGCCGGCCACCCGCGCGGCGAGCGCATCCGCGGCGTACTCCTGCTGCCGGGAGACGCCGTGCGTGATCCGCAGGAAGAAGTTGCCATACCACTCGAAGGGCCGGGCCAGCCAGGTGTGCTTGCGGGAGAACGCTTCCAGGGTGCGGCCGATGGCACTCCGGGTCTTGTGGATCCACGGGCCGAGCTGCGTGTCGCCACCATGGAAGTGGCCGAACTCGTGCGCCAGCACGCCACGGAACTCCGGCACGCTCAGGGCCTGCAGCAGGGGCAGGCCCACGCCCATCACCCGCACGCCCCCGGAGCCCATCACCCCGCCACGCTCCGCCACCCAGGCGTTGAGATCCGCGAGCAGATAAACGTGCCGTGGTGGCGCCTGCCCGGTGGCGGTCGCGACCTCCTGGATCAGCCGGAACAGCTCCGGGTCGCGGGGCGGGAGCAGCTCCGGGCCCGGCGGCACGAAGCGGTCCACCCGCGGCAGCACCGCGGCGATGATCGCCACCCCGGAGGCGAGGCCGAACAGCGCCACGCGCGGATCCACACGGCCCAGCCACTGCCACTCCGCCAGCGGCAGGGCCAGCAGCGACACGGCCATCACGATCGCCAGGGCGTAGAATCCTACCAGGAGCAGGACAGCGTAGACGGCTCGGCGCTGCAGCGAGGGCACAGACGGGGAGGGAGCGGGCATGGGACACCGGGCGTGACGGGGTGCCTGACGATACGCTTCAAGCTGCGGCTCGCGGGGCGCCGCCGCAAGCCGCCCGCCTGGAGACCCTATGACTGTCGGGTCGCTGCCGGGACGCCGCGCACAAAGCCGATGAAGTCCGTCGGCTCCGGGGCCACCCCGCCCTGCCGCAGGAGCTGCGCCACCTGGCCGCGGTGGTAGCTGCCGTGCAGCGCGACATGCAGCAGGATGTCCTCCACCGAGGACCGGAAGGAGAGCCCCGCGCTGTTGGTGTAGGGGACCTCCCGGCCCAGCTCCGCTGGCGTGAGCGACCGCAGCAGGGCGGTGAAGCCTGCCTGATTCTCCCGGGCGAGAGCGGCACAGTCCTCGAGGGCCAGCGCCGGCCACACCGCGTGCCTCGCCGGCACCCCGGTGAGCCGAGCCAGCCACACATGCTCGGCCGCGAGGACGTGGGCGAGGAGTTCCAGCGCCGGTGAATGGCCGGCGCCTGCACGACGCAGGGCGGCGAGGGCGCGGTCGTCGGCCCAGGCCAGGTGTCGGAAGAGCTTGTCGAGCTGGGGAGGCATGAGGGCAATCGTGGCAGGAGGACCTGCGCAAGCTGGCGTCCGGCACCGACGGGCGCAAGCATCCCGCGCCGCGGTACCGCCCGCTACGCCCCGCTGACCTCATGCCCGGCGGCGCGCAAACTGGCCACCGCCTCGGGCAGCCGCGGCTCCGGCACCAGGATGTAGTCGGTATCGTACGTGGATACGGCAAAGATGCTGACCTGCGCCGCGGCCAGGGGCGCCGCGATGGACGCCAGCACGCCGGTGAGCGCAAAGTCGAGCGGTCCCGCGACCCGCAGGCAGCGCCATCCACGCTCCGCCCGACTCCCCGCCGGCACATCGGACGCCCGGCAGACCAGCGAGAGCTCCTCCGCGGTGCGGGCCACCGACCAGAGGTTGCCGTGCGTGGCCCACGCGGGGATCGGCTGCGATGCCTCCAGCCGCGCGACGGCGAACACCTCCGGCAGCACGACGAGCTTCATCCTGGTGGCCGCACGCCGCTACGCCGGCCGCACGATGTCCACCGAGATCTCCACCGCCGGGACGGTGCCCCGGTTCTCCAGCCAGTGCAGCGTCTCCCGGTCCTCCGGCCAGCCGGGGCCCGGACCGTACTCCGTCGCCACCCCGTTGCGATGGTCGGTGATCGTGCCCTGCAGCACGTAGACCATGCCCGGCCGGTCGTGGTGGTCGTGCAGCGGCCCGAAGACCCCGCCGGGCGCGATGGTCACCATCCGCATCCGCAGCTGCCGCCCCGCCATCCCGTCGATCTCGGGGCCCAGGTCGAGGGTGCGGAGCAGCTGCACCGTGATGCCGCGGGTCTCGGGGACTGCTGATTCATGGCCCATCGTTGGTTCCTCTTCCAGGTCACGCCGTTGAACCGGAGGCCGGCTCTCAGCTCCCGTTGCCACCCCCCGCCAGCAGCTCCCGCATCGCCGTCACGACCTCGGCCCGGTTGGAGTCAAAGACGTAGTGGTTGGCGCCGTGCAGCACCACCAGCCGTGCGGCCGGCACCCCGGCGAGCAGGCTGTCCCGCTGCGCGGCACCCCACACCCGGAACCGGTCCGTCAGGCGCGAGCCCATCGCGCGAGCGGCGCTGTCGTAGCTGGCCAAGAGCGGAAACAGCTGCGGGGCCGAGTCCACCACCGCATCAATGGCGAGCACCGGGGCCCGGAGCCGGCGATAGTCGGGGTGTCCGCAGCCGGCGAGCACCTGCCCGTCAATCGAGGCCGGTGTCACGTCCCCGACCAGGTGCCCGGTCGAGTCGTAGCGCCCGATGGCGGTGAGCTGCGCCAGGGGGATGTGCTCCCCGAAGGTGCGGAGCCGGTACGCCTGCACCGCCGCCGGCGAGGCCGAATCCGCCGCGGTCATCGGTGGCGGAGGAGGATAGTCACGCACCAGCTCGCCGATCTCGCTGTGGTCGTAGGCGGCATCGAGATAGACCAGCCCCGCCACGCGGTCCGGGTACCCGCCACCGAAGGCCGTCAGCTCGTCGCCGGCGATCGAGTGCCCCACCAGCACCACCCGCGCCAGGCCCAGCGAATCGAGCACCGCTCGCAGGTCGGCGACCCGGGTGGCAAGGTCGTATCCCGACGATGTCTGGCTCGAGGCCCCGTAGCCGCGCCGGGTGATGGCGAGCACGCGGTGCTGGTCGGTGAACTGCGGTGCGAAGTCGTCGAAGCCGTGGGCGACATCCTGCAGCCCCGAGAGGAACACCAGCGGCAGCCCGTTGCCGCCCCAGTCCAGCACCTCGAGCCGGACATCGGGCGCGACCGCCACGAACCGTACCGTGTGGGGCGATCGGTCCTGCCACGCGGCGTCCGGCGCGGCGGGGGGATGGCTGCAGGCGGCGGCGAACAGTGCGGCGAGCGCCGTAAACACCAGCCGGCACCGCGCGACCTTCGGCATCAGTCACCCCCGGCGGCGGGAGCGACCTGCAGCTGGCGCTGGTAGTCCGCTTCGTCGTAGTGCCCCTCGGAGCGGTGAATGAGGTGGTCGGGGCTGAAGGTCCAGCGCTCGTAGCCGTGCAGCCGCACCGCGGCCCCGGTACCGCCGGGGCCGGTGTTGGTGCCGGTCCAGAGCCAGTAGAAGATCGCCGTGTCGCCGTCCTGGCCCAGGCTGTCGAGCTGCACCTGCATGTCGGGGAACGCCGTCATGTAGCTCCGGGCGACGGCGGTCACCGCGTCGCGGCCGATGGCCGGGGTGTCGCTGTTGGCCGAGATGCCGCCGTCCGGGGCGTAGAACGAGGCGAAGCGCACCGGATCCTGGCTGCTCCACGCCGCCGCGTAGCGGGTAGCGAAGTCGTGCAGCTCGGCGTCGGTCATCCGGTGGGAAGCGGGGCGGCAGCCAAGCGCCATGGCAGCGGCGCCGGCAAGGAGCAGCACATGGAGCTGGCGGGCTGGATGCAGGCGATGACTCACGGACCAGGCCTCCTCGGCGGACTGGGCGGCGCCACGAACCGCCGCGACTGCCGCTCGTAGGCGTGCGCCAGCGCCAGCACCCGCGCATCGGTCCCCGGCAGCCCCACCACCGACAGGTTCAGCGCCGGCATCCCGTCCGCCCCCATCCCCGCCGGCACCGAGACCTCCGGCAGGCCCAGCCAATTGCCGTAGCCGAGCGCGGTGCGGATGTCGGGCCAGCCATCGGCGAGGGAGAAGGCGTTGAAGGGCATGGTGGGATACACCATCGCCGCGACGCCCGCCGTGGTCAGGGAGCTCCGCAGCGCCTCGAGCATCGCCGCCCGCGACCGCGCGAACGACACCGCCGCCGGCACCGTCGTCATCGACTGGTCGAGCAGCGGCTCACAGTCTTCATACCGCTCGGGCAGGACATCGTAGAAGCTCCGGTACGCGTCGTACCCCAGCCGGATGTCGCGCCGCGGGTCGTCGCTCCGGCCCTGAAAGTAGAGCAGCAGCGCGTTGGCCGTCGCCGCCGGCGCCCGCGAGTCGGGAGGCACGTCGCCCCGTGCCTCCGCCGCGGCGCGGAAGGCGTCGCGATAGGTCTGCAGGGTGACCGCCGGCTCGAACCGCACCAGCTCGGCACCCGCCGCCGTGAGGTCGGCCAGGGCACGGTCCCAGGTCATCACCGCTTCGGGTGCCATCTGCCCGCGCGGGACATGCGCCTCCACCACGCCGAGCCGCACCCCCGCGAGTGCGTCGTCTCGCAGGCGGAGGAGCCCGCTGGCCTCGAACGCGGTCGCCAGCGCCAGCGGGTCGGCGCGGTCGGGCCCGGCGATCGCGGCGAGCAGGAGCGCCGCGTCGGCGACATGGCGCGCCAGCGGGCCGTGAGTATCGAGGTAGGGCCAGGTGGGGATGACGCCGTCGCGCGGCACCAGCCCGAAGGTCGGCTTCATCCCGACCACGCCGGTGCAGACCGCGGGGATGCGGTTGGAGCCGCCATCGTCGGTCCCCAGCGCCGCGAACGCCATCCCGTCGGCCACCGCCACCGCGGAGCCGGCGCTGGAGCCGCCGGGCGTCCGGGTACCGCTCGGGTCGAAGGGATTCGCGACCTGTCCAGTGTGCGAACTGGTCCCCACGCCGCGATACGCGAAGTCGTCCGCCGCCGTCTTGCCCAGCACGATCGCCCCCGCCGCGCGCATCCGCCGCACCTCCACCGCATCGCGTCGCACGGCGTCCGGGAAGCCCCGGGCCCAGTCGGCATTGGAGCCGGTGGTCGGGAGCCCCTGCATGTCGTAGATGGACTTGGCGAAGACCGGCACCCCGTCGAGCGGACCGATCACCTTCCCTGCCCGCCGCCGGGCGTCGGCCGCTCTGGCATCCGCCAGCGCCGTACCGGAGATCGCATCCACCGCCCGCCAGGCCGCCCCATCGCCCCGGCAGCGCTCCAGCGCCCGCGCAGTCACCCCGGCCGCGGTCCAGTCCCCGCGCTCGAGCCCGGCGACGTAATCGGCGATGCTGCCATCGAGCGGATCGGTCGAGGAGGGCATCCGCCAGCTCCGTGGCAGCGCGGTGATCGCGGTGAGGGCGGCCAGCTGGGCGAGGGCGTCGCGTCGGGTGGGCATGGGGAAAAGGGTACTGTGGAAAGCCCGGCAGGGGAACAGCCACCGAATCCACGGAGCGCAGCCTACCCCCGCAGGATCTTCTCCATCGGCCGGCCCTTGGCCAGCTCGTCCACCAGCTTGTCCAGGTAGCGGATCTCCCGCATCATCGGCTCCTGCACCGCTTCCACCCGGACCCCGCAGACGGTCCCGGTGATCAGCGTCCGCGCGGGGTTCATGCGCGGCGCCTTGTCGAAGAAGGACTGGAAGTCGGTGCGCTTCGCGAGGTGCGCGTCCAGCTGCTTCTGGGTGTACCCCGTCAGCCAGCGGAGGATGGCATCCACCTCGGCCCGGGTCCGTCCCTTCTTCTCCGCCTTGGTGATGTAGTGCGGGTAGACGCTGGCGACGGCGGTGGTGTAGATGCGATGGGTCATGGCCATGTCAGCGGGTCTCGGTCAGGGCTCACTCGCGGGACAGGCGCACGAAGCGGGGATAGTACACGGTTGAGTCGGACCGTTGAAGAGCGAATGGAAGGTTGGTCGCATAGGTCAGCACCAGGTCGCCGCCGCGCAACTCGGGATGCGCCTTGGCGGCGTAGACCAGGATCTGTTCCCGATCGAGCTCCGGCGGACGGTAGATGGTGTCCACCGGACTCCATGGGCCGGTGAGCGCCGGCGCGCGCCGCAACCCGATCGGCGCCGCGCCGAATCCGAGGGACTGCACCTCGATGTATCCGCCCGCTGCGGAGTCGCGATGCACGCTGAATTCCGTCTGGGCGTCCTCGAAGGTCGCGACCGGAGGCGTCTCGGCACCGGGATTCAGCCGCCACCCCGCATCGCCGCACCACCACTCCGGTCCGAGCAGGTCACCGGCCTCTGCGTCGGTCCGGCGCCACCGGGCGAGAAACGCGGCGTGCCGACCGGAACGCTCCTCGGCGCCATAGGCGTACACGAACTCCGCATCGGCCAGCAGCCCGCCGCCACCCAGCGCCACCTGACCACGGAACGGCGGAAGCGGGAGCCACCGCACCCGCCAAACCCCGGGGTCGTCGTCCGGATTCGCCACCAGCACGGCGGCCGATCCCGCGATTCGGAACCCCAGTGGATCTGCAGAAGGCGCCACTATAAGGAAGAGCAGCAGCAGCCGCGGCCCCAGGCGGATCCCGTGGGCCGGCCAGAGCCGCTCGCCACCGGGCGGGACGAAGAATGCGGTGGGGCGCTCCCCGGGGCCTCTGCCCCAGTGAAAGGAGATCGTCGCCCGGCTGGGATCGGCGCCATGCTGCACCGCGAGCGTATTGCTGACCAGGGTCGCATCCCGCCGCTGATGGGCGCCGGGCGGGGCGATCCACGAGTCGCCGAAGAGCCAGAGCACCGTCTCCGGGCCGAGCGGGACGGAGTATGCCGCATCGCTCCCGAGCCAGCGGGGATCGGCGTGAAAGAGGCGATCCGCCTCCGGCCACGCCTCGCCGGTGAAGTGCTGTGCCCGCGCGGGCGCGGCGAGGAGCCCCAGGGAGAAGAGGAGGGAAACGAGTCGCAGCACCGCTCCCCGGCCCCTGCGCCATTCCGGCGGTGCGTCGGCCCCTGGCATCAGCTGCCGGGCAGGTCCGGCTCGGCACGCAGCGCGGCGGCGCGAGCCTCGACCGCTCGGAAGACCCGCAGGAAGTTTCCGCTCGTGAGCAGCCGCAATTCCTGCTCGGTCCAGCCGCGCGTCGCCAGCTCCTCCAGCAGGGCCGGGTACGTGCTTGCGTCGGCGAGGTCGCGGATCACGAACTCGGCGTCGTTCCCGAAGTCCGCGCCGATGCCCACATGCTCCACCCCGATCAGCTTCCGCACGTAGTCAACCTGGTCCGCCACCTCCGCCACGGTGACCACCGGCTCCGGGTGAGCCTCCTTCCATGCGCCGTACACGTACCGGTCCGCGGCGGCGGTGTCGGGCGACATCGCGAGCCGCTTCCGCCACGCCGCCTCGATGGCCACCAGCCAGTCGGCATGGCGCTGGCTCACATGGGACGGGACGAAGTTCACCATCACGATCCCGCCGTTGTCCCGCAGCGCGAGCAGGACATCGTCGGGGACGTTGCGGTTGACGCGGCAGAGGGCGTACGCGTTCGAGTGACTGAAGATCACCGGTGCGGAGCTCGCAGCGATCGCCCCCCGCATCGCGTCCGCCGAGACGTGGGACAGGTCCACCATCACGCCCAGCCGATTCATCTCCGCGATCATGGTGCGGCCGAGCGGCGAGACCCCGCCATGGCGCGGGGTGTCGTCGCTGCCGTCGGCGAGGTCGTTGGTCCGGTAGGCCAGGGTGACGGCACGCAGGCCCAGCTGGTAGTACATGCGGAGCAACGCCGGGTTGTTCTGCAGCAACACGGCCCCCTCCAGCATCGGCACAATGCCGATGCGCCCCGCCCGCATCGTGGCTTCGAGCGCATCCGCCGTCCCGACGATCCGCAGGTCGTGCGGGTACTGCGTCTGCAGGCGGTGCATCAGGTCGAAGGCCTCGACCAGGTGCACCGGGTCGCGGTCCTTGCCGTAGACGTTGTAGAGCTGCCCCCCGACGCCGCCGCGCCGCCACTTGGGGATATCCGTCGTCCCGGCGGTCTCGACATCCAGGGGATAGTCGGCGAGGCCGCGCGGGCACTCGCCGCAGTTCAGCCAGTAGCGATAGAGGTCGTCGTGACCGTCCACCACCGGCGACGTGCGCAACACCCGCCGGACCAGCTCGACCGCCTCCGCGCGGGCGGGCCGCGGCGGTGCCGCCGGCGAATGCGGAGCGCACGCCGCGAGGGCGAGCAGGACGATGGTCCAGCCCGGGGAAGGACGCACGCACGTCTCCGTGGCGGGGTTGGGGAGCCCGGCACCGCGCCGGGAGGCGGGAAACACGTGGATCAGGAGATCGGGTGCAACACCAGTCGCCCGTAGGCGATGAAGGCCATCAGCAGGCCCAGCACCGCGCTCATGACGATCGAGCCCACCTCGCGGTAGCGCACGTGCACCCAGATGAACACCAGGCTCTCGAGGGCCAGCACCGCGGCGGCCACCACCGTGAGTTCCGGCCGCCAGCGCAGGGCCGCGGGGATGACCAGGCCCACCACGCAGCACAGTTCGATCACGCCGAGGATTGCCCAGACGCGCTTCGGCAACGCGCCGAAGGACGGCACGTCACCGCTGATCTTGTCGAACATGAACACCTTCATCACGCCGGACGCCGCGTAGAGCAGCGCGCCGAGTCCCTGCAATACCCAGAGTACGATGTTCATGGAGAGTCCCCTGATGGACCGGCCCGGGAAATCGCACCGCGGCCACACGCCGCGGGCGGCAAAGCATGCCCTGCACCGGGGGATAGGGTACTTCCGAAATGGGAGGAAAGGGAGAGGGCCCGCCCCCGGGTGGCGGCCCGGGTCACCCTGGTCGGTCGGGCAGGCGGGCGTCCCGGGAGGCTCGCGCCTCCCGGGGGGAACCTTGCTTCAGGGAACCAGCCGGGAGCGGAGGTTGAGGTGGTACGTGGCCCCGCTGCCGGTGAGCTCCACCACGCCGCCGATGGCCTGGGCGGGGGGCGCGGGCAGGTCCGGGGAGGAGGGGGCGGCGAGGACCGCGCACGTCGCGAGGCACTCCAGTCCCCGCCAGCGGAGGGTGCCACCCTCGTTGGTCAGCAGCACCGCGAATGAACCCAGCCAGTGCGCACCCGCCGCCGTGAGCGGGGCCGTCGCCGCGGTGAGCAGTTGCAGCTGCTGGCCGCGATCCGCCATGAGGACGGCGTTGCCCGCCGCGGCCACCGCGGCCTCCTGCTGCAGGTCCACGCCCGGCCCCTCGAGCAACGTCAGCAGCAGGCGAACCGAATCCCCGGGCTCCAGGCCCAGCGCAAGAAGCGGCTGCGCGCCGAGCGCCTGGTCCTCCCGGATCCCCAGGTGCGCCGCCTCCGGCAGCCGGGCCGTGGCGTGAGCCGCCGCGGGTCCCAGCTGGGACACCAGCAGGAACGGTTCGTCCATCGAGTCGGTCGGGGAGCGGGGGGTGCTGAGGGCGGCGGCGTGGATCGTGGCCACGGTCAGCTGGGCGCGGCGAGGAGCCGGCGCCGGCGCCGGCCGGGAACCGGGGAGGCTGACGAGCAGACCGGCGGCGAGGACCGCGGCGGAACGGGGGTGCATGCGCATGCCTTCATGTCGAGGGGGGACATCGGCCCGGGCGACGCGCGCCTCCGGTCACCCGGGCGACGGAAGCACCTGCAGGAGACGGCGGGCCGGCCGGCGGAGGCACAGGGGCGCCGCCTGCCGGCGCTCAGGGGGTGACCGGGCTCCCTCCGCGAAGGAACCGCTCCACCACCGGCAGCACGACATCGGGCTGCTCGAGGTGCGGCAGGTGCCCGGCCGAATCCACGGGAACCAGTGTGGCCCGTGGCATCAGGGCGAGCAGCGCGCCGCTCTCCGAGAACGGGGCGCCTTCATCCTGCCGCCCCCACACCACCAGGACCGGCCTCTGGTCGGCACCGACCCGCCGGATCTGTTCCTCCTGGGGCGGGGCGACCGCGATCGCGGCGCGGGTGCGCCGCCATGCTTCGCGGGTGCCCCGGAACTGCTGCTGCACCCGGTAGCGCGCCACCCAGTCGGGGAAGTGCTCGGGGTGGAAGAAGTCGTCCAGCTGCCCCGTGGCCATCTCCTCCGAGCCGTGCTGCACCACCATGTACCAGTCCCAGGCCAGGGCCGAGCGCTCCCGCGGCGGGAGCTGCCGCCCGTTGTTGAAGACGGGATTGATGTAGATCAGGGACCGGACCCGGTCGGGGTGCTCGTCGGCGAAATTGGTCACGATCGCGGCGCCGAAGGAGAGTCCCGCCACGTCCACCGGCCCGACCACGTGGAGCGAGTCGAGCAGGCCGCCGAGCTGGCGACCGAAGAGATCGAGATCGTACACCGTGTCCAGGCGGTCGGACCAGCCGCGGCCATAGTAGTCGAAACGGATCGCCCGGAAACCGGCTCGGCCGAGCCGCTGGAACAGGGAATCGGAGAGATACGCCGGGACGGAGAAGGCGGCGGCGAGGACGACCACCTGCCCGGTATCTGGCCCGGCCGTTTCGTAGTGGGTGATCCCGTCCGCCAGGCGGACAAAGTGCCCCGGCGCTTCCTGCCGGGCGGGGTCATCGAGTGTCCGACGTTCCGGATCCATGGCGTGGTAGGCCAGGAGGGCGCCCACAACGGCGAGCGTCAGTACCCCGAGAACCGAGCGGAGGAAGCTCATGGAGTGCGCTACCTCGCGATCCGACGTGCTTCCATGGTCCAGTAGTCCCGGATCCAGGTCCGGCCGCGATCGAACGTCGCGTCGGCACGCCAGAGAAACCGGTCCGGCTGGATGGCGAAGTAGCGGAAACGCACCAGCATGCTGCCGTACCACTCGGTCAGGACCCGGGTGTCCCCGTCGGTCCACATGAGGCCCGGCTGCCACGCCCCCCGACGGGTGTTGATGCCCTCCATCTCCCAGAGCTTCCGCTCGGGGTTCCAGGCGCGGTAGGTCCAGGTCCCGGCATCCCAGGTGGCGGAGGGATCATCCGGCCGCCAGTGGTCCTCGAGCAGCACCCCCGCCCCGCCGGTCTCCTTCTTCGAGAACACCCAGTGGCCGCTGAAGGGCGGGAGGAACCCGCCATCCTCGCCCCGGGACTGGAAGGTGAACTCCCAGGCGCCGATGAGAAAATCGTAGTCGCCCGGCGCGCTCTGGCCGGTGAGGGTGTCGCTCACCGGGAAGTTGGCGCCCATCGTATCGGGGAGCTGGATCGCGCGGGGCACCGGTGCCGGGCGTTGCGACGCAAGCGGTGCGGTCGCGACGAGCGCGGCCAGCAGGACGAGGGGCAGGGCACGGGGCATGGGGCACCGTTGCGGGGAAGGCATCGGGTGGGGAATGGACGGATCCATCGTGTGCCCGCCTGCAGAGGGGTGGGATCAGGATAGCGCCGTTCCCCACCCCGCGCGAGCCGGGCCAGTTGCCCGATCCTACCACACCCGCCCCGACCCGCCGCAGGACATGCAGGTGATCCGCCCGCTGGCGCCGCAGGCGGCGCAGGTGCGAAGCTGTGCCACTCCATAGGCGCCCTGCGGAGGATCGTACCAGCTCCCCCGTCCGCCGCAGCTGGAGCAGGTCATCCTCCCGTTGCCACCGCACGAGCCGCAGGGACGCATCCCCTGCATCGGCGGTCCTCCCGGGTCGGGTGACGGGCCAGGCACCGGACCGGGCGGTGCGCCGGACGCGGGCCCGCCCGCGGCGGATCCCGTCTCCGCTCCGCCGAGCGCGCACCACATCGCCACCACCCACATCACCACTGTCCACGCCAGCAGGAGGTTGATGAGGAAGATCACCTTCATCGAGCAGGCGAGGTACTTCCCCTTCCGGCCACGCCACCACCCGACCAGCGTCGGGAGAAAGTAGACGATGGCGCCGGGCAGGGAGCCGGCGAGGGCAAGGAGGACGACGAACAGCTTCGCGGACATGGACCTGTCTCACTCGCGCGGGGGGCCTCGGCATGGGGCCGCACGCACGTGGTGACACCAGCCGGATCTCCCCGCAGATGCCGATGACCGAGCCAGCCAGAGTCATGCGGGGGAGGCGCGACCGGAACGATCAGTACCGGCGGCCGACCTCCAGCCTCCGCTGCGAGCCGCAGGAAGGGCAATCAAAGCGGTAGATGAACGGCCACCAGCCGAAGCCGGCGAACCAGCTGCGGGCACCGCAGGGCGGGCAGCGCACCGGGACCAGCTTCACCAGGAAGCCGAGCACCAGCTGCAGCGCGGCAAACCCCGCGAGCGACCCGAGCACCAGGACGCCCGTGCTCACCCCCTGTTCGTGCAGCAGCGGGACGTAGATCCCCAGCCCGCCCAACAGGGCCATGAACTGGATCATGAACATCACGACGACGAGCAGGCG
>CAZYIV010000092.1:12385-14945 GCA_964647615.1 uncultured Gemmatimonadaceae bacterium
ACATGCCACCAGGCGTGGCGGTACGGCAGGTGGCTCTTGATATAGAGGAAGACGCCGGCGGTGTAGCAGAGTCCACCGAGGATCACCAGCACCAGGCCCGGCGCCGGCAGGGCCCGGGCGAGCGGCACGATCGCGACCACCGCCAGCCATCCCATGCCGAGGTACATCAGCACGGAGAACCGCGGGAAGCGGAAGCCGAGCAGCGTCTTGTGCAGGATGCCGACCAGGGCGAGCCCCCAGATCAGGCCGAAGAGCGACCAGCCCCACGCCCCGTGCAGCACCCCGAGGGTGAACGGCGTGTAGCTGCCGGCGATGAGGAGGTAGATCGCCACGTGGTCCACCACGCGCAGCACCCGCTTCACCTGCGACACGGGTACCAGGTGGTACGCCGTGGAAGCGCCGTACAGCAGCACCAGGCTGGCGGCGAAGATGCTGCAGGCCACGAGCTGCCGGGCGCTGCCGCGGTGCCACGCCACCCAGATCAGCACCGGGAGCCCCACCAGGCTGGCCACCAGCGCGGAGCCATGGGTCAGGCTGTTGGCGAATTCCTCGCGTCGGGTCTGGGGGCGCTCGGTGGCCATGCGGGAAAGGTAGCGCCGGGCGATGATGGCGGCCCGGCTGTCGGGGATCCGCCATGCCTCCGGTGCGCTACGGCGCCCCGAGCGGCAGGTCGTCGGTCGAGAGTGTATAGAGGAAGCGCGAGCGGCGCTTGAACAGCGGGAAGGCCTGCGGCGGATCGAGTGCGGTGAATTCCTCGCCCACCAGCACCCGGAGCGAGGTCACCGCCAGTTCGGGTGCCGTGCCATCGGCCGGCAGTCGCTCGCGGTTGATCACCCGCCCGAAGCGCAACGCCATCCCGGGTGGGAGGCGCACCGTCACCGTGTTGGAGTCTGGATCCCACCCGTAGTCGGCGGCGGGTAGTCGCGGCCAGTCGGGGTTCGCGGAGAGGCCGGTGATCGGCAGGATGGCGGGCGGCGGATTGTCCCAGGTCGTGGCGCCCGGTGACCAGGCGCCCGGACGGACGCGATAGCTGACCACGATCGTCGCGGACGAGCGGTTGAGCACCGCCAGGTCGGAGGACCAGGAACAGGCCCAGAGGGAAAGCAGCAGCAGGGCGAGCCCCCCGGCCGTGGTCCTCATGGCAGGGAGAAGTCCGGCAGCAGCAGCACCAGCGGGCCGGCGGAGTCGGCCGTTGCCTGGGCGGTCCGTCGCCGCGTGTGGCCGCTCCATTCCCAGGTTGCTCGAAGCGTGGCCGTGCCCGGGCCGGTCGGCGTCTCGTCGGCCGAGCCGCAGGCCAGGATGGCGGGGAGTGCCAACAAGGACGGTCCGGCCCGGTGCACCAGGTTACTTGAGCGCCTGCGCCAGCCCGATGAGGATCCCCTCGGGGCCGCGGATGTAGCACAGCCGGTACAGGTCCAGGTACTGGGCCACCTCGTCCACCACCTGCGCGCCGAGCTTCTGCAGCCTGGCGACGGTATCGTCAATGTCGTCCACGGCGAACATCACCCGCAGGTATCCCAGCGAGTTCACCGGCGCTGACCGGTGATCGGCGACCGGCGCCGGCGTGAGGAAGCGCGACAGCTCGAGCCGGCTGTGGCCATCGGGCGTGCGCATCATGGCGATCTCCACCCGCATCGGGTGCAGGCCGGTGACCCGCTCCGCCCACTCCCCCTCCACGGTGGCGCGCCCCTCGAGCGTGAGGCCCAGCTCGGTGAAGAAGGTGATGGCGGTGTCGAGCGACTCCACCACGATTCCGACGTTGTCCATCCGGCGCACACCCATGTCATGGCCTCACTAGCGTTCAGGCCCGCGGCTTGAACATCGCCGCGTCGAGGATGGACCAGAGGTGGATGATCCAGCCGAGCAGGAAGAACCAGAGAATGCCGGCGAGCACGAACATGATCGCCGCCTTGATGAGGCGGCCCTGGAGCAGCTGGCCGAGGCCTGGAATGAAGAAGCTCGCCAGCGCGGCGATGACGTTCCCCGTGGATCCCTGGCCTGCCATGGCTCTCCTCCTGTCTGGTGTGGCTGAACCTGCACGCCACATGACGAGAGGGAGGCCGGGATTGTTGCAGATGCAGACGTCGCGTACCCGGCCTGGCCGCTACTCGTCCCGCAGCGCCTTCACCGGATCGATCGCCGCCGCGCGCCGCGCCGGCAGGTACGAGGCCACCGCCGCGATCCCCAGCAATGCCAGCGGCACGCCGAGGAAGGTGACCGGGTCGGTGGCCGTCACGCCCACCAGGTAGCTGGTCATGATCCGGGTCAGCGCCGCCGAGGCGAGGAGGCCGAGCGCGACGCCGGCCGCCGCGACGAGCAGCCCCTGCCCCACGATCAGCCGGAGCACGTCGCGGTGGTTGGCGCCCAGCGCCACCCGGACGCCGATCTCCCGGGTGCGCTGCCGCACCGAGAAGGCGATGACGCCGTACAGCCCCAGCGCCGCGAGCACCAGCGCCAGCCCGGCGAAGGTGGAGGTGAGCGCGAGCAGGAACCGGGTAGGCGCCATCGCCTCGGTGACCCAGGAGCGCAGGGTCGCCAGGTCGGCCACCGGCACGTCGCG
>CAZYIV010000093.1:0-14658 GCA_964647615.1 uncultured Gemmatimonadaceae bacterium
GTGGCACTGGTCGCAGGTCGCCGCCCGGTGGTTGCCGGTGAGCGGGAACTGGGTCGCGTCGTGGTTGTAGACCGCCCCGGTCCAGATCGTCGTGGTATGGCAGGCCTGGCAATCGGTCGGGAACCCCGCCGCGCTGTGCTTGGGGGTGGAGGTGTTGTTGTAGTCGGTCTGGTGGCAGCTCACGCAGGTGGTGGGCTTGCCGCCCCAGACCCCGTCCCCGTGGCACTGGGCGCAGGTCACCGAGCTGTGGGCGCCGGTCAGCGGGAACTGGGTCTTGCCATGGTCGAAGCCGGTGTTCCACGCCTGCGTCACGTGGCAGCTGGCGCAATCGGTCGTGAAGCCGGCCTGCCGGTGGTTCGGCTGGGTGCTGTGGTCGAAGTTCGACTGGTGGCAGTCCACGCAGTTGAGCGGGGTGCCGGTGTAGCGCCCGTTGGTGTGGCACTCGGTGCAGCTGGTGGCTTTGTGGGCCCCGGTGAGCGGGAAGCGGGTCGCGTCGTGGTTGAAGCGGCCGCGGCCCCACAGCACCGTGTTGTGACACCCGCCGCAGTCGTGCGGCATGTTGCTCTGCACGTGGTCCGGGTTCTTCGCCGCGGTGTACTGCGGCTGGTGGCAGCTCCAGCACTCGGCAGTCAGCGCCACGAACTGCATCCGGCCCTGTTCGGTCGGCTTGTGACAGTTGGAGCACTCGGTGGCGAGGTGGCCGCCCTCGAGCGGGAAGCGCGTCGCCTGATGCGCCCGGACCATCGTCGAGCGGTCGAGGAAGCTCCGCGGGCTGTGGCACTTGGTGCAGTCGGCGCCGAGCTCGCCCCGGTGCACGTCCTGGTGGCAGCTGGAGCAGGTGGTGGTGGCTTCCTTGAAGTCGAGCCCCTCGTGGCAGGCCCGGCAGTTGGCGGTCTTGTGGGCTCCGAGCAGCGGGAAGCCGGCTTTGCCGTGGTCGAAGGCCCGGCTGATCCGCGCCGGCGTCCAGCCGTCGGCCCGGTGGCAGGTTTCGCAGGCGAGGGAGAGGTCGCCGTGCGGGGAGCGGGTGCGCTCCTGCGCCGCGAGCGGCGCGGCGAGCAGCAGCGCCATGCCGAACAGGATGAAGGTCCTCATCGGGTCTTCGTCTCCTTGCCGTGGCAGTTCTCACACTTGCCTGAGACCGGCCGGTAGATCAGTCGCGCCGGGTCTGTGCTCTTCGGGTCCCGCGGATGGCAGCGAGCGCAGGGGACACCCTCGTGTCCCCCGCGCAACTTGAACGACGCATCGCGATCGTGGTCGAACCTGGATGCAGGCGCGAACGCATCCGCGCCGTGACATGCCTCACACGTGCCTTTGTCCTTGCGCCCGGCGAACTGGTCACCATGGATGTTTTCATGACAATCGACACAGCCGGTCTTCGCCTCGAGGGTCAGCCGGGCGAAGCTCGCCCCGCCGCGGACCAGGGTGGAGCGCTTCGCCGCCGCCCGCCGCTCCAGCTCCTTGTGGCACGCGGCGCAGGGCGTGGCCCGGTGGGCGCCCTCCAGCGCAAAGCCGAAGTCCTGGTGGGCCGTGATTCCGGCCGTGGAGGGCGAGAACGCCCGGGTGTCGTGGCAGGCCAGGCAGCCGGCCGTCTTGGCCCGGGCACCGCCCCGGGCAAAGCGGCCCTCGTGCGCATCCACGTGGCAGGCGGCGCACTCGACCTCCCGCACCTGGAAGAGGAAGTTCGCCTTGCCGAGCTTCGTGCTGGCCGGGAAGGGGGGGAGGCCCTTCCGGTCGGTCCCGTGGCAGGCGCCGCAGTCCACCGCGAGATGCCGTCCGTCCAGCGCCAGCTTGAGTGACGCGTGCCGGGTGCTGTCGAAGGTGCTGGGCGTCCAGCCCGCCACCTTGTGGCAGCCGCTGCACTCGCCCTTCTCGGGGCGGGCGGCCAGCTGGCCGCCGTGATCGTCGGCGTGGCAGTCCAGGCAGCGCCCGAACGCCGGCCGCAAGATCACCTTCGAGGTGCCCCACTTCGCGGCCAGCGCCGGCGTGGCCGCCTTGGCGTGGCACGAGCTGCAGGTGACGGTGGTGTGCTTGCCCTCGAGCGGGTACTTGCTGGTCTGGTGCTTCGCGACGGTATAGGTCGCCGGGGTGAAGCCGGTGACGGCGTGGCAGGCGTCGCAGTCCACCACCTTCGCCGCGAGGGTGGCGGTGCCGTTGTGGGCGTCCTTGTGGCAGCTGCCGCAGGTGCTGAACGCCGGCTTCTTGAGCGCCGGGGTGGAGAAGTCCCGGTGGCAGTCGGCGCACTTCACCGCGGCGTGCTTGCCCTTGAGCGGGTACTTGGTCCGGTCGTGGTCGAAGCGGTTCCGGTCGATCTGCTTCCAGCCCGCCGGCGAATGGCACTCGGTGCAGCGGGCCCCGAACTGGCCCTTGTGCACGTCCGCGTGGCAGTCGGCGCAGCTGGCGTGGGGCACCGGCTTGTATACCGGCACCAGGTGGCCGTGCCCGTCCGGCTTCGGGTTCAGGGCCGTGGCCAGGTGGCACTTGTCGCACTTCACCTCGGCGTGCTTCCCGTCGAGGGCATAGCCGGTGGTGTCGTGATCGAAGCCGGGGGTGGTGGTCCACTTCCCCGCATCGTGGCACTTGGTGCAGTCCTCGCTGGTGCCGAGCGCGCCACGATGGATGTCCTCGTGGCAGTCGGTGCAGCCGGTCGCGAGCCCGGTCCAGCCGGTGCCCGTCTTCCGCGCCGTCAGCCGGGCCGCCGGGGACACCTGGAACTTCGCGACGTGGCACTTCTCGCACTTGAGCCGGCCGTGGCTCTGCTCCAGCGCCCAGCCCGCCCGCCGGTGGTCGAACTTCTCGGCGCTGCCGTCGGGCCACTTGATCAGCGGGAAGTCCACTCCCGCGTGGTCCGGGTGGCAGGAGGCGCAGGTGGCCGCGCGGGTGCGCTCGCCCCCGTGGAAGCCGAGGCCACGCTCACCCAGCCAGTTGATGTCCTTGTGGCAGTTGAGGCACCGGGTCTTCATCCCGTCATCGCCGCCGCCGTGGCACTTGGTGCACTTGAGCGTCCCCTCCAGTTCCGCATGCGGCTTCGCGAGCGGGCCAGGGGAGACCTGGCCCGCGAGCCGCGCCGAGCGGCCGGACGTGAGTGGGGCGAGCACCATCACCACGATCAGCAGACCTCCAAGACGAAGCAGGCGCATCACCAGAACCAGGTCGCCCCCATGATCACCACCACCACCACGTGGAGCGTCACCGCGGCCAGCGCGGCGATCGCGAAGGGACGATGGGCGACGTGCCAGAAGCGGAAGAGGTCGTGCAGCGCCTCCAGCATCCGGGCCTGCTGGGTGAGGGCCATCTCCCGGTTGGCCAGCTGCAGCACCTCCCGGAGGGCCTTCTTGTCCAGCTGGGATCCCGGGCGGTTCTGGACCAGGCGCCGGAGCGCCCGGGCCGCCCGCCGGCGATCCAGGTCGTCCCGGACCATGAGGCGCAGCGTCTTCATGAATCCGGCGCCCTCCATCGGCGACGGATCGGAGCGGAGGACGGCCTCCACCTGCGGTCCGGCGAGCCCGGTGGACTCTGCCACTTGCTGCATGAGCTCCTTGCGTTCCGCGGCAATTTCTTCCGCCGACAATTCGAGGCCGTCGGCCCGGCGCGGGATGTGGACGTAGAGGTACCGGCCCACAATGCCGCTGGCCCAGACGACCATCATCGACCAGAATCCGAGCCCGATGACCCCGCCGAAGCGCCAGCTCGCGTGGATGGCCGCCAGCAGCGGGATGAACAGGGCGAGGGCGACGTGGGAGTCGAGCCACTTGGACATGACCCCGGTCCAAGCCAGCCACCGGTAGCGCTTCCGGAGCGGATACAGCCACAGGAACAGGAAGATCAGGAACGCCGCGATCCCGGCCGATTGCCCGACGTAGCCCGAGGGCTTGAGCCAGGGGTGCAGGGGGCTGCGCGCCCGCTCCGCCAGCGGTGCGAAGTAATACGAGCTGCCGGCAATGGTCCCGGCGACCAGCAGCGCGCTGACGAGGTACACGCCGGTGAGCGACTGGCCCTTCCGGCCCTTGGGCGTTGCCTTCGGCCGGGCAGCGGAGGGGCCCGACGGGGGGGAAGGCGGAATAGCCGCCCCGGGCGAGGGGGCGGCGGGACTGGTAGGATGGGATGCGGCAAGCGGCCGGGTCATCGCTGCTCGGTCACGGTTTCAGAGGCAGATTGTCGGTGTTAGCCGTGTCCGAATACGGCACAAACCGTGCGCGTCGTGAAGGGTAGATCATGAGGCTACCGGCCCCCTCCGCATTGCCTAACTCGTTGCAGGTACCGCCTGTGAGAGGGCGAGTGAGCGGGGTCACGGGGTTCATGATCTGGCACACGCCATTGCGGCTGCAATGAAATGTTCCTGTTCATGAAAACGGCCAGTGACTGACTACCTGATTTATCTCGGTTTTGCGCTCATCCTGACCCTGGCAATCGCCTCCCATATCCGGGGCATCCGGAAGAAGGAGTCGAAGGCCAGGAAGGCAGCGGAGAAGGCGGGCCTGCGGAGCGATGGGCCGCGGGCCCAGCATCCGCATATCGACGTGAACTGGTGCATCGGCTGCGGCGCCTGCGTGACCGCCTGCCCGGAAGGGGAGGTCCTCGCGGTGGTCGCCGGCAAGGCGGCCCTGGTGAACGGCCCCAAGTGCATCGGCCACGGGCTCTGCGCTGACGCCTGCCCGGTCGGCGCGATCGAGATCGTCATGGCGCCGCCCAGCATGACCGCGGACATGCCCGCGCTCACCCCGCAGTACGAGACCAGCATCCCCAACCTGTTCGTCGTCGGTGAGCTGGGCGGCCTGGCGCTGATCAAGAACGCGGTCAACCAGGGCCGCGACTGCGTGGACGTGATCTCGGGCCGCGTGCCCGGCCTGCGCCGCAAGCGGGTCGGCGGGGTGGTGGACGTCGCAATCGTCGGCGCCGGGCCCGGCGGGCTCAGTGCCTCGCTCCGCGCCATCGAGAAGAAGCTCAGCTACATCACGCTGGAGGCGGAGGACTTCGGTGGCACCGTGGCCAAGTATCCGCGCCAGAAGCTGGTCATGACCAGCCCGGTCGAGTTCCCGATGCACGGGAAGTGGACCAAGCTCGAGGTCTCCAAGGAGCAGCTGCTCGCCTTCTGGGACTCGGCGGCAAAGAAGGCCGGGCTCCGGGTGAACACCCAGGAGCGGGTGGAGAACATCCAGAAGGAGCCGGATGGCGCCTTCACCATCACCACGACCAAGACCGTCTACCGCGCCCTCGCCGTGGTGCTCGCCATCGGGCGGCGGGGCACGCCGCGCAAGCTCGAGATCCCGGGCGAGGAGCTGCCCAAGGTCATGTACTCCCTGATCAGCGCGGAGAGCTACACCAACCAGCGCATCATGGTCGTGGGCGGGGGCGACAGCGCGGTGGAGGCCGCGATGGGCCTGGCCTACCAGAAGGGGAACAAGGTCACCCTGAGCTACCGCAAGGACGTCTTCAGCCGGCTCAAGGAGCGCAACAACCAGCGCATCCGGGAGTGCATGCGGAGCGGCAAGCTGGAAGTGATCTTCAACTCCCAGCCGGTCGAGATCCGGGAGGGCTCGGTCGTGCTGCAGGTGCAGGGGGGACGGCGCGAGGTGCCCAACGACTTCGTCTGGGTCTTCGCTGGCGGGACCCCGCCGAACGCGTTCCTCGAGAAGGTGGGGGTCCGGCTGGGCCAGACCGAGATGTCCGGCCAGGCCCGCGCCGAGGCGCGCGAAGTGGCCTGAGCGGCGCTATATTTCAGGGCGACGCACCACCATAGGAGAGCAGCATGAAGGCGGGCGCGAAGTTCGTCATCGGCGCTGGGATCATCCTGGGGGCCACCGGGCTCCTGATGGCCCAGGGTGTGAAGGAATTCGGGCAGTACTCCCTGAAGCCCTCGGAGCTGGCCCAGCGGGTGGAGCGGGATCCGAGCCTGTATGAAACCGGGCTCAAGATGGAGGCCAAGGTCGTCCCGGGGACAATCCGGCGCGACGCCGCCAGCCAGACCATCGACTTCCAGGTCAGCGACGGCATCAAGACCATCCCCGTGACCTACCGGGGCCTCGCGCCCGACACCTTCACCGACGCGCAGGAGATCGAGGTGGTGGTCGAGGGCCGGCTCAGCAAGGATGGCGTGTTCCACGCCACCACGCTCCTGGCCAAGTGCGGCTCCCGCTACGAGGCCCAGTACAAGGAGCAGGGCCAGAAGGCCTAGCCACCGCGCTCCCGGACCACACGCAGACGGGGTGGGCTTCCATCGGAAGCCCACCCCGTCTCGTTGCCACGCACCACCCTACCGCCTCAGTCCTTCGGAATGTTGTTCCCATGGCACGCCGCGCAGGTCTGCGGGTTCTTCTTCCGCAGCCGCTCGGGGTCGAAGCCCGGCCCGTGCGGATTGAACCGGCGGGTCTGGGCCGAGTGGCAGGCCAGGCAGTCGCGCTCGGTGTGGCAGGTGATGCAGCTCTCCAGGTTGAGCCGCGCGGTGGTTCCGTGATTGAGCAGGAAGGCCCCGCGGGAATCGTGATACCCGCCGGAGAGGGCCCGGCCATTTCCCGCCAGCCCCGACTGCTGGTGGCAGGTGGCGCAGAAGTTCGCCTGGTTGTGGCAGCTGGAGCAGTCCGACTGGCGGTTGAACGCCGCCGACGGATGCCGTACGAGGAAGCCGGCGGGATGGTAGCTGCCGGTGCCGCCCGGGCTTGGACGGTGACAGTCGAGGCACTCCGAGCGCGCGTGGCAGGCGGCGCAGGTCTTCGGGGACGCGCTCGCCTCCTGCCCGTGGTTGTCGGCCCACCCCTGCACATGGCTCGCGGGGCGCTTGCGCTCGATCTGGGCACCCAGCCCGCGGGCCGGACTGGCGGCGGGCAGCGCCATCGCCACCGAGGGCTGGGCCCGGTGACAGGAGACACAGCTCTGCTGGGTATGGCAGGCGGCGCAGGTCGCCGGGTCGCGCCGGGCCGATCCCCCGTGGGAGGCCATGAAGCTGGCGGCCTCGTGGGTCGCGGGCTCCTTCAGCTCCGCCTTGATCGCGGTGGAGCGGGGATCCGGGGCCAGTGCCTGGATCAGGCGCACCTCGGGGGCGTTGACGTGGCACTGGGCGCAGAAATCGCGCGCGTGGCAGGTCGCACAGCTGGGCGAGACCGCCCAGCTGCCGCCGCCAGGGGCCTTGGCCTGCTCCCCGTGGCCCCGCTTGGTGAGGAAATCCGGCGCATCATGGCTCGCGGGCTTGCCGAAGTGCGCGATCTGCTCCCGCGAGAGCCCCTGGGCCTCCGCCAGCGTCACGTGGCAGGTCGCGCAGGCGGTGTCGGCGGCCGCGAAGTGATCCGCCGGCAGCTGGTGGCAGCTGCGGCAGTCGGCCGAGACGGTCCGCTCGACCGCCATCCACTTGCCCTCGGCCGGGATATGGCAGGACTGGCAGAGGATCGTCGAGTCGGCGGGGAGCCTGGCTCCGGACGCTTCCAGGTGCTTCGCGTGGGTGAACCGCAGGTTGCTCGCCGGCGAGCCGGCCGGCGGGGCGTACTCCACCTTCTTCTCGACCGTGCCGTCGTGGCAGCTGGCGCACGATTGCGCCGTGGGCCACACCGGCTGGGACGCGTCACTGATCCCGGCGTGGCAGCCCTGGCAGGTGGGGAAGAGCCGGGCATGCTTGGCGTGGTCGAACTCCTCCTTGCCAAGCGAGGAGACACCGGCGGCGCCGCCGAGCAGCGCCAGGGCCATGATGGCAAGACGGGGGAGGGTCATCGGCCGCCCTCCCGTCGCACCGCGGGCGGCAGCGGCATCCGGTCCGCGGAGCTGCCGAACAGCCAGGAGAGCCCGGCACGCACCCGGGTCTGGGACCAGTCGATGCCGGAGGCATCGGGCCGCTTGCGGTTCTCCTCGTAGCGGGTGGCGCCGAGGAAGAGCCGCAACCGGTCGGTGGGGCGGAGGTCCGCCGTCAGGCCGTACCAGGTCAGCGCCGGGTCCTCGGTGCGGAGTTCCAGCGGCCGCACCAGGTGGCCGCCCTCGGCCACCAGCGTCAGGGCCGGGAGCGGGTGCCAGCTCAGGCTGCCGTCGCCGCCCTGCGAGGAGGCGCCGGGCCCGAATTCGGCGTGGTAGCCGCCGTCGAGGCTCCAGGCCTCGCCCAGGGCAAGGCCGGCGCCGGCGTTCCAGCGCCAGCCCTTGGTCTCCTCGGACACCAGGGGTGTGCTCGTCCCGGTGTTGTCGTAGTCGTAGCGCTCACCGCCGGCGCGGAGCGTGAGCCCCCGGATCGGCGAGACCCACACGGAACCATTCACGGCGTTGTACGGCACCGGGCTGAACACTCCCCAGAGGGTCCACAGGTCGAAGTAGGGGCGATAGCGGCGGACACCCACGGCGGCCCCACCCCAGCGCTCGGTGTGGCGCAGGGTGAGGTCGGAGGTTCCCCACCAGCCGTACGCCAGGTCGTACTCGGTGCCGCCGGTCAGGCTCCAGCCGTTGAACGGGCGGATGGTGGCGGAGAGGGCGGCGCGTTCGGAGACCAGGTTGCGCGGGTCGCGATCCACCTCGCGCATGTAATCGAGCCGGGCCTCGACGCTGTGCCGCTCGAGTTCCAGGGCCGCGCCGGCCAGCACCTGGCGCCGCCGGGGCTGGAATTCATCGAGCGGGTTGAGCGCGTCGCTGGTGACTGGCAGCGCGGTGGCGCGGGCGAGGCCCAGCCCGCCGTAGCCGATCACCGACAGGCCGATGGTCGAGAAGCGGTAGGCCAGCCGGGCGCCGTCATAGCCGTAGTAGCCCAGCCGGCTGTGCTCCACCTGGCGGCCAAGCCGGCCGGTCAGCCGGCTGCCGGCATACTCGCCGTACCCCTCGTTGAGCTGGACCGCCGGCTCGGTGCCGGGCCAGACGTCGGAGGCGCCGAGGTCGGTGCCCACCCGGGCATTCAGGTGGAGGCTCACCCCCCGGACGCCGAAGCCCCAGGCCGTCAGGTCGAGACTGCTGGTGAGCGGGCCGCCCATCCGCACCTTGCCGGCGCGGAAGAAGCTGCAGAAGGCCCGGCCCGGAATGCAGTGGACGGCGTAGCCGTCCGGGGTCTCCAGGCCGCCGGATGCCGTGGTCACGACGCTGCCAACGGGGATGCTGTCGAGCTTCAGGCCGCGGTAGTCGGCCGCCTGCACCCGGGTGTCGAAGCGGGCCAGGTATTCCTGCGCCGCGAGGCGCGGCGCGGCCAGGGCGGCAAGGCCGAGGGCCAGGGTAGTCGCGCGGCGGGTCATCGGGCGCTCCGGGCCTTCAGGAGCCTTGGCCGGTACTCGTCGGGGTGCGCCTGCAGGTGGCAGGTCGAGCACTCCCGGTCGGTGTAGTGGTCCACGTTGGCCTCGTGACAGGCCAGGCAGAACGAGCGCGTGGGCCGCAGCTCCGCGATGCGGGCAGTGGTGTGGCAGGCATCGCAGGCGGTGTGGGGCCGGACCGGCGCCTCGTGGGCGGCAAGCGTCTCGGCGCTGCGGTGACAGGTGGCGCAGTCCCGCCCGGCCTCATGGTGCTGGGCGTGGCAGCCGCTGCAGCTCCGGGCCGAGTCCACCACGGCGAGGGTGACCTGGCCGGCGTGGCAGGCGGTGCAGGCGACCGAGTCGTGCACCGCATGGGCAAAGCCCACCGTCCGGGTCCGCGCCGGCTTGCCCGCCGCCGCGACCGCGAAGGTGATGGCCGTCGCCTCGGGCAGGCTCCCCTGCTCGTGGCACTCCCGGCAGTTGCTGGTCTCGGGCTTCTGGTGGTGGCAGATCTGGCAGCCGCGGGGCTGTTCGAAGGTCAGCTTCGCGCCTGAGGTGGTCACGTGGCAAGTCAGGCAGGCGAGCTTCTTGTGGATCGGATGGGAGAAGGTGTCGGCAGGGAGGGGCTCCACGAACGCCGCCCCCCGTTCCGGTGGATCATCGTCGGGGGGCGCGTCTCCCTTCACCTTGCTGGGCCGGTCGAGGACCGGAGCCGCCTGGGGGGGCGACGCCGCTGGGGGCGGCGCCGTCCCGACCACATGCGGGGTGATAGCACCCGCCCCCCCGCCCGGGGAGCCGAGGACCGGGTCCGCGTGCGGGCTGGGCGCCGCGGACTGCAGCGCCCGGGTGGTGTCGAAGGGCATCGGCGGGTTCACCCACTTGCCGCCGGCCCGTTCCTTGACGGCCGTGTGGCAGCCTTCGCAGTCGCTCTGGTCCACCCGCGCGGAGTGGGGGTTGTGACAGAGCAGGCAGTCCTGGCCCTTGGCCTTGTGCTGGGCGCCCACGTGGAAGGGAATCTTCTTCCAGTCGGCGTGGCAGCCGGCGGCGGTGCAGGACTTCCGGGTGTCGCTGGCCACCTTCTGGATGTGCGGGTTGTGGCAGGTGCCGCAGCTGCCATTGTGGGGGTCGTTGACCGAGGTAAAGGCCGGCAGCCGCTCCTTCATCTGGTGACAGGAGAAGCACTCCTCCATGGCGGGGCGCAGGGCCCCGGCGGCGGAGTCCCGGGTGGCCAGGAGGGCCACCGGCCGGCTGAATTCGTGACACAGGGTACAGTGCAGGTCGCTCTGGCCCTGCATCTTGCCCAGGACGATCCGGGTGTCCTCCGTGAGGTGGCACCCTTTCTGGACACAGGTACTGTCGGCCGGCAGGAACCGGTGCGCCGTGCGGGCGTGGCAGGTGAGGCACTGCACGTCCTTGAGCGCACTGGAATCGGACTCGAGGTGCGTCCGGTGTCCCGCCGTGGTGGCGATGGTCTGCCAGGTCTCCTTGGCGGCGCCCTGCACGTGGCAGCTGCGGCAGATCGTCTGCGGGACCTTGCCGTGCGGCGGGATGTTCTCGTCCCGGACGCCCGACATCCACATCACCATCTTCACCCCTTCCTTCAGGGGCTTGAGGGTGTGGCAGGTGTGGCAGTTGATGGTGTCGTGCTTGCCCTCGAGCTTGGGCACCAGCGAGTAGTAGCCGGTGTCGGGCTGGACCCAGGCCTGGCCGCTCGGCACGAAGATGTGACAGCCGTTGCAGAACCGGCGGTCCTTCTCCATGAACTCGTAGCCCTTGAACCCGGCGAGCCCGGCGATCATCACCGCCACCAGCGCCGCGCCGACCATGCCCAGCTTGAAGCCGGTGCTGCGGGTGGCGACCCAGTGCAGGATCGCGCCCTTGCGGGGCCAGAGCCAGCGCAGGATCAGGAACGCGACGATCGCCCCGAGCACCACGCCGCCCCACATCACCACCGGCGACTGCTGGAAGATCCACTGGATGATGGGGGTCACCCGGTCGCCCAGCAGGTTGGGCTGGGCAATGGAGTCCACCGGGTGGATGGGCATGGTCTGGACGGAGTCCTGGAGCGCCGGGGCCCCGAGGACAGCCGCCCCGGCAAGGCGGACCTTGCCGGGGCGGTTGGTGCCTGCGTGGAGCAGAGTCATTCGGTCAGCGCGAGCTCAAGGGGATCGCGGGTCCCCGGGCCTTGGCCTTGGCCACACCCTGAACCATCAGGGCCTGGACGTTGGCCGGCGGCGCCGGGAGGAAGGGATACTGGGCCTTCATGGCGGTGATGGTCGCGGCCAGCTGCGCCTGCGCCAGGAAGGGGTTATGGGTGCCGCCCGAGTTGTCCGGGTGGTTGGTCAGGCCCTCACCCCACAGCTGGGCGTTGTACAGGGCACCCTCCGCCACGCTCAGGAAGTTGTCGGTGGTGTTGTACTCGGCGGTCGGAACCATCGCCAGGTAGCCCCCGTCCACGCCCGAGTCCACCCGACGGTTGCCGTTGGTGTCCACCCAGAGCTGGTCCACCAGGGTCTTCAGGACGCTCTTGCTGGCGTTGAAGGCCTGGGCGGCGGTGCTGGCGCTGGTGTGGCAGCCGCTGCTGACGCAAGTCGACCAGTTGCGGGAGGCCGCGTCATAGGCGCAGGTGTTGTCCGAACCCGGCAGCGGGTTGCCCTGGGCGTCGGCGCAGGGGATCGGGCGGAACAGGTGCCCGACCGACTGCAGCTGGAAGGCGCCGCTGCTATCCGTCACGGTGAAGGCAGAGACGTGGCAGCCGGCGCAGAGGCGCGGATTCTGGGTCGGGTCCCCGTGGGTGGTCGCCTGCGGGGTGGTGTCCGAACCGGACGGCCACCAGCCGGCGGTGCCCAGCAGCGCGGGGCCCTGCGGGCCGTGCGGGCCCGAGCTGTTCGAGGTGGTGATCGGCTCGAACCGGCGCGAGTGGCACTTCATGCAGAGGTTGCCATCCAGCGTCGGCACGTCGATCGGGAACCGCAGCGACTTGCCGTAGTCGGAGCCGTGCGGGTCGTGGCAGACGGCGCAGGTGATCGGCATCGCGTTGAGCGTGTCCACCACATCATTCTTCTCGATGAAGTTCGCGTTCACGCCCCAGGCCTTCAGCACGCCGCGGCCTTCATGGCAGGGCTGGCAGGAGGCGTTGGTCGAGGCGTGGGTGTTCGCCTCGCCGTGGCGCGACAGCTTCCACTGGTCCACGAACGGGTGGTGCACCCCGGTGTGGCACTCGGCGCAGGTGCCCGAGCCCAGCGCGCCGGTGTCGGCGAAGATGCTTGCCAGCGGCGAGGTGTTGGCGTCCGGCGTGGTCACGTGGGTCAGGCCCGGGCCGTGGCAGTTCTCGCACTGCACGTCGTGGTAGGCCTTGTCCTGGACCTTATCCCAGCCGGCGGCGCTGTCCACCGCGTTGCCGTACTCGCTGACGGTGTGGCAGCCCTCGCAGAACGGCTGCGAGTGCCCCGAGTTCACCAGGGTCGCGAAGGCGTCGGAGTGCCCGTGCTTCCGCCAGTCGGCCTGGTGGTCCACGTGGCAGTTGCCGCAGGTGGTCTGCTGCTCATCCGCCGAGAAGTACCCCAGGAAGCCGTTGGCGGCATCGGGGGGCGGGTTGAAGGGAGGCCGGTCACGGTAGACCGTGTCGGTGCACGCGGCGAGCCACGCGGTGGCGGCGACCAGGAGCACCATGGACCCGAGGCGGGACAGGATAGGCGTTCTGCGCATGGGCATTAACCGTGTTGTAAGGGTTTCGCGCTTACAGTAAATGATTCGGGCTAACGGTCAAGTCATTTTTGGGTGAGACTTCTTTCATGGAATCTCTATCCCCGCCTCATCCCTGAGCTTCTTCATGGTCTGGCGCACCCGCGACACGCACCGGACCGCTTGCGGCGGGCGGGCACCCACCTAGGTTTCGTTCTCGCCGCGGCGTGTCGCAATTCTCCGGTTTTCGGCATCCCCCTCTCCCTTCTGGAGCCCCTGGTGAGTGCCACCTGTCCCAAGTGCGGGAAGCCATCCGGCGGCAAGTTCTGCCGCCATTGCGGAGCCACGATGGATGCCCAGGGCTGCGCCAAGTGCGGCCAGCCGCTGGCCCCCAATGCCCGGTTCTGTGCCAATTGTGGCACTTCGACCGTGGCGGCCGCCCCGGTGGGTGCCCGGGGCAACCCGGTGCTGTGGTTCGCTGCCGGGGGGCTGACAGTAGCGCTGGTGGGCGGCGTGGCCCTGGCCCTGGCCCGCGGGGAGTCCGGCCCCCCGGCCGCGGCGGCCGCGGGGGCTCCCTTCGCCGGCGGGGCGGACCCGAGCGGTGCCAGCAGCGTCGACATCGCCAACATGACCCCGCGGGAGCGGTTCGACCGGCTGTTCGACCGGATCATGCGGGCCGCCGAATCGGGCGACGCCAACACCGTGGTGGGATTCAGCCCCATGGCGCTGCAGGCGTACCAGATGCTGGACACCGTGGACGCCGATGCCCGCTACCACGCCGCCCTGATCATGCTGCACACCGAGGACGTGGCCGGGGCCCGGGCCCTGGCCGACACCATCCTGAAGCAGGAGCCGGGGCACCTCTTCGGCTACGTGATCAAGGGGACCATCGCCCGGTTCCAGCGGGACCAGAAGGGCCTGGACCAGAGCTACCGCGACTTCCTGGCCCACTACGACGCCGAAATCAAGAAGAAGCGCCCCGAATACGAAGCGCACCCGCGCGCCATCGAGGAGTTCCTCAAGGCCGCCCGGGACGCCCGCGGACCATCCTGAGCGGAGCCCCCTCATGACCTTGCTTGGCCAGTTTTCCCTCTGGGCCGCCCTGCTGATCGGCACCTGGGCCGCGGTGGTGGGCTTCAGCGGCCGGTGGCACGGCCGGCCCGAGCTGGCACTGTCGGTGACCCGGGCGGTGTACGCCCTCTTCGGGGTCCTGGTGGTGGCGGCGATCTGCCTGTGGAAGGGGATCATCGTCCACGACTTCAACATCGAGTACGTGGCCGCCTACACCTCCCGCAACCTGCCGGGCTACTACCTGGTGTCCGCCTTCTGGGCGGGGCAGAAGGGCTCGCTGCTGTTCTGGGCCATCGTGCTCTCCATGTTCGCCGCGATGGCCCAGTGGCTCACCCCCGCCCGCTACCGGGCCCTCATGCCCTACGTGGCGGCGGTGACCAGCGCGGTGACGGTGTTCTTCGTGGTGGTGATGGTCTTCGCCTCGAACCCGTTCGAGCGGCTGGCCTTCACCCCGCCCGACGGCAACGGGCTCAACCCGCAGCTGCAGAACATCGGTATGGTGATCCACCCGCCGATGCTCTACCTCGGCTACATCAGCATCACCCTGCCGTTCGCCTTTGCCATCGCGGCGCTGTTGTCCCGCCGGGTCGACACCGGCTGGATCCAGGCCATCCGCAAATGGACCCTGATGAGCTGGCTGTTCCTCTCCATCGGGATCACCCTGGGGATGTGGTGGGCCTACGTGGAGCTGGGCACCACGGCCTTCACCAACGAGCTGTGGGGGGGC
>CAZYIV010000094.1:0-14518 GCA_964647615.1 uncultured Gemmatimonadaceae bacterium
ATGCGGTGATCGTCACCCGCGACCTGCAGCGCCAGTACGACATGGGGGGCGAGATTGTGCGCGCCCTCCGCGGCGTGGACCTGACGATCCGGCGCAACGAGTTCGTGGCCATCATGGGCCCGTCCGGGTCGGGCAAGTCCACCCTGATGAACCTGATCGGCTGCCTCGACACCCCGAGCGGGGGCGAGTACTGGCTCAACGGGCACCGGGTCTCGGAGCTGGGTGACGACGCCCTGGCCCGGATCCGCAACCGCGAGATCGGGTTCGTGTTCCAGACCTTCAACCTGCTGCCCCGCGCCGACGCGCTGCACAACGTGGAGCTGCCGCTGGTGTACGCCGGCGTGCCCACCCGGGAGCGGCGCGAGCGCGCCACCGAGGCACTCACCCGGGTGGGCCTGGCGGAGCGGATGAGCCACCGGCCCAACGAGCTCTCCGGCGGCCAGCGGCAGCGGGTCGCGATCGCCCGGGCGCTGGTGAACCGGCCCAGCATCCTGCTGGCCGACGAGCCCACCGGCAACCTCGACTCCTCCACCAGCTCCGAGATCATGGCGCTGTTCGAGGAGCTGCACACCCAGTCTCAGACCATCGTGCTGGTCACCCACGAACACGACATTGCCGCGCACGCCGACCGGCAGGTCCACCTGCTCGATGGCACGATCGCGCAGGACTTCCAGACCCCCAGGAACTGACGCCGCCATGCGCAAGAATCTGTCCCTCGCCCTCCTCGTCCTCGCCGCCTGCAGCAAGCCGGAAGCGGCCCCGCTCCCGGTCTACCAGGCCGTCCCGGTCGTGCGGCGGGACATCGTCGTCTCGGCGCGCGCCAACGGCACGGTGCAGCCGGACACCACGGTCGAGGTGAAGTCGAAGGCCTCGGGCGAGATCCTCAAGCTGAACGTCGAAACCGGCAGCCTGGTGAACCGGGGCGACCTGCTGATCCAGGTGGACCCGCGCACCGCCAAGAACAGCTTCTCCCAGGCCGAGGCCGACCTCGACGTGGCGAAGGCCCAGCTGGCCAACGCGACCGCGCAGAAGAACCGGTCCGACGAGCTGTTCACCTCCAAGGCGCTGACCGAGCAGGAGCATGAGCAGGCGGTGCTGGACTTCGCCAACGCGAAGGCCAACGTGGTGCGGGCCGAGGTGGCGCTCGAGAATGCCCGCATCCGGCTGGAGGACACCGACGTCCGGGCGCCGATCGGCGGGACGATCATCGAGAAGAGCGTGGAGCGCGGCCAGGTGATCTCCTCCCCCACCAGCGACGTGGGCGGCGGCACCGTGCTGCTCCGCATGGCCGACCTCAACCTGGTCCAGGTCCGCACCCTGGTGGACGAGACCGACATCGGGAAGATCCGGAAGGGCCTGCGCGCCACCGTGACGGTGGATGCCTATCCCAACCGGCCGTTCGAGGGCGAGGTGCTCAAGATCGAGCCGCTGGCCACCACCCAGCAGAACGTGACGATGTTCCCGGTGCTGGTCCGGATCCAGAACCGCGAGGGGCTGCTCAAGCCGGGGATGAACGCCGACGTGGAGATCCACGTGGGCCGGGCCGATGGCGTGCTCGCGATCCCCAACGCGGCGCTCCGCACCCAGCGCGACGTCTCCAGCGCCGCCGAGGTGCTGGGCCTGACCATGGGCAAGGTGCAGGAGCAGCTGGCCGCGGCCAGCGCGCCGGCGGGCGACAGCGTCACGGTGCGCCAGGCCTCGGCCCCGGCCGGCAACACCATGACGCTCCCCAACGGTCAGACGGTCGCCCTGCCGGAGGGCGTCACCGAGGCCGAGGTGCAGGCCGCCATGCGCAAGCGCTTCTCCGGCCAGGAGACCACCCCGGCGGAGAAGGCGATGCTGCAGAAGGTCTTCGCCGGGATGAGCCGGGGCGGGGGCGGCGGGCGCCGGCCCCAGACCGACACCCGGTTCGGGGGCAAGTACATCGTCTTCGTGCGGCAGGACAGCCAGCCGGTCGCGCGCAACATCACCACCGGCATCACCGACCTCGACTACAGCGAGGTGGTGAGCGGCCTGTCCGAGTCGGACTCGGTGCTGATCCTGCCGAGCGCCAGCCTGATCGAGTCCCAGAAGGAGTTCAATGAGCGGCTCCAGCGGGTGACCGGCGGCGGCGGCATCCCCGGCATGTCGAACTCCAGCTCGAAGACCGGCACCTCCTCCAGCAAGGCGCCCGCGGCGGGCGCGTCGAGGCCCTGACCATGAACCTGCTCGAGATCGTCCGCGTCGCGCTGGCCTCGGTGCGGGCCAACGCGCTGCGCTCCATCCTGACCGCGCTGGGCATCATCATCGGCGTGGCGGCGGTGATCACGATGGTGGCCCTGGGCGCGGGCGCCCAGAAGGCGGTGGAGGAGCAGATCGCCGCCATCGGCGCCAACGTGCTGCAGATCTACCCCAACTGGAACCGCACGATCGGCGTCGCCAGCGCCAACCGGGTGAGCCTCACCACTGACGACGCCGACGCGCTCTCCCGGGACGCGACCGAGCTCAAGGCGGTGGTGCCGGAGCTCTCCGGCAACTTCCAGGTGAAGTACGTGGCCACCAACATCAACACCTCGGTGTCCGGCGTGACCGCCAACTTCCCCGACGTCAAGCGCTACAAGCTGGCCCACGGCCGGGTCTTCACCCCCGGCGAGGACCAGGCCCGGGAGCGCTACGCGGTGCTCGGCTCGGAGATCCCGGGGATGCTGAACGCCAACCCGGTCGCGCTGCTGCACCAGACCATCCAGATCCGGGGCATCAGCTTCGAGATCATCGGCATCATGGAGCCGAAGGGCGCCAGCAACTCGTGGCAGAACCCCGACGAGATCATCTTCATCCCCCTCGGCACGGCGCAGTACCGGGTGTTCGGCAACGACCGGCTCCGCGCCATCAGCGTGGAGGTGAAGGACAGCGTGCCGGTGGAACTCGGCATGGTGGACATCGAGCGGGTCCTGCGGCGGGAACACAAGATCCGCCCCGGGGCGGAGAACGACTTCGCGATCCGCGGCTCGCAGGAGATCCTGGCCACCCAGGCGGCCACGACCGAGATCTTCACCACCCTGCTGGCCAGCATCGCGGCGGTCTCGCTGGTGGTCGGCGGCATCGGCATCATGAACATCATGCTGGTGTCGGTCACCGAGCGGACCCGGGAGATCGGGGTCCGGAAGGCGCTCGGCGCCACCCGGCTCAACATCATGTTCCAGTTCCTGATCGAGGCGCTGGTCCTGTGTCTGGTGGGCGGCATCATCGGGATCGCCCTCGGCTGGTGGGTGACCGACAGTCTGGCCAGGAACAACGGCTGGAATACCCTGATCTCGAGCCAGAGCATCCTGGTGGCCTTCGGCACCAGCGCCGCCATCGGCCTGATCTTCGGGATCTGGCCCGCCAGCCGGGCGGCCCGGCTCGACCCGATCATCGCCTTGCGCTACGAGTAGTCCCCGTGCGGCGCACGCCGGCCCCGAAACCCGGGCCCGGCGTGCACCGTAACGCCTCCGTCCCGCTACCTTACAGCCCATGCTCCTCCTGACACTGCTGGCCGCCCTGCAGGGCGCCCCGCAGGATGCCCAGCCCGCGCCACCCTCGGTGGCCATCCCGCGCATCGATGCCGCCATCGTGGTGGATGGGCGGCTCGACGAGCCCGTCTGGCGCCAGGCGGCCCGGCTCGACGGCTTCCACCAGTACCAGCCGGTGGACGGCCGCCTCGCGGAGGAGCGGACCGAGGTGCTGGTGTGGTACGCGCCGAACGCCATCCACTTCGGCATCATCGCCCACGACCGGGTGCCGGCCGCCATCCGCGCCACCGTGGCCGACCGGGACAACCTGGACGCCGACGACCGGGTGACGATCTACCTCGACACCTTCAACGACCGCCGCCGGGCCTTCTTCTTCACGGTCAACCCGATCGGCGCCCAGGAAGACGGGGTCCGCAGCGAGGGCGGCTTCACCGCCGGGACCCTCACCGGCGGGACCACCGACAAGAGCCCCGACTACCTGTGGCAGTCGCACGGGGTGGTGACTGACTCCGGCTACGTGGTGGAGATCCGGATTCCCTTCAAGAGCCTGCGCTACCCGGGCAACGGCGAGCAGGCCTGGGGGCTCAACATCCAGCGGCGGGTGCAGCGCACCGGCTACGACGACACCTGGGCCGACACCCGGCGGGCCAACGCCAGCTTCCTGCTGCAGTCGGGCACCATCACCGGGCTGCACGACCTGCAGAGCGGAATCAGCGCGGAGGTGCAGCCCTTCGTCACCGCCCAGGCCAACGGGACCCGGGTGCCGAGCGGCTTCAACCGGGAACAGATCGACCCGAGCGTGGGCGTGAATGTCCGGCTGGGCGTGAGCAGCAACGTCTCGGTCGACGCGACCTACAACCCCGACTTCAGCCAGGTCGAGTCGGACGCGAGCCAGGTCACGGTGAACCAGCGCTTCGCGCTCTTCTTCCCCGAGAAGCGGCCGTTCTTCCTCGAGGGGATCGAGCTGTTCGCGACGCCCAACCAGCTGGTCTACACCCGGCAGATCGTGAACCCGCTGATGGGCGGCAAGGTCACCACCAAGCTGGGCAGGACCAACCTCGCGCACCTCGTGGCGATCGACGAGCAGGGCGGCCCGGACGCGCTGTTCACCGTCACCCGGGTCCGGCGGGACATCGGCGCCAACTCCACCGGCGGCCTGACTCTCACCACGCGGGACCGGGACGGCGCCTTCAACCGGCTCGCCGCCGGCGACGTGCGGGTGGTCTTCGGCAAGCTCTATTACGTGGCGGGGCAGCTGGGCGGCTCGTGGACCCGCGACAGCCGCGGCGGCCCGGACCGCACCAGCCCGATCTGGCAGGCCGAGTTCGACCGCACCGGCCGCAGCTGGGGGTTCAACTACAAGCTCACCGGCATCGGAGAGGACTTCTCCGCCCAGGCCGGCTACGTGCCCCGGAACGACAACGTCGAGGCGCACGCCTTCAACCGCTTCTCGTTCTATGGCGGGCGGGGCGCGTTCCTGGAGCAGTTCACGATGTTCTTCGGCCCCAACCGGCTGTGGCGCTACGGCACCTTCGCCAGCGACGCGATCGAGGGCAGCGAGAGCAGCGACTTCAACTTCACCTTCCGCGGCGGCTGGAAGGCCGCCGCCCACGCCGAGCACAACTTCACCGACTTCCAGGCCGACGAGTACACCGGCTACGAGACCGGCGGGCCCGGCAACCCGTACACCCCGCTCGACGGGGTGGGCGACGGCTTTTCCCTCAGCGCGAGCGTCACCACGCCAACCTACCGCGTCGTGAACGCCACCGCGAAGATCACCCGCGGCCGGGGACCCATCTTCCCCGAGGCCAGCCGGGGCTACGAGACCCGGCTCACCTCGAGCCTGGCCCTCCGGCCCTCGGGCTCGATCCGCCTCACCGCCTCCAACACCTGGTCCCGGATCACCCGCGAGCGGGACGGGTCGGAGTTCGCCCGGACCATCATCCCCCGGCTCAAGGTCGAGTACCAGGCCAACCGGTCGCTCTTCTTCCGCGTGGTCGGCGAGTACGTGGCCCAGCGCCGGGCCGCGCTGCTCGACGCCCGCACCGGCGCGCCGCTCTACATCGGCGGCAGCACCTCCGATGCCCGGGAGAGCAACGGGATGCGGCTGGACTGGCTCGCATCCTTCGAGCCGACGCCGGGGACGGTCGCCTTCCTGGGATATGGCGCGTCGCTCGATGACCGCCGGGCCTTCGCCTTCCAGGACCTCTCCCGGAGCAACGACGGCTTCTTCCGTATGCTGGCCCACCCGCTCCGCTGTTAGCCGGGGCCGGGCGGTTCAGGCGGTGGGGGGGGGGGCGGGCCGCCACCCCGCCCCTCCTGGCTTCTCCACCGCGCAATCAGCACTCCTCCGCGGTCACCTCCGCACTGCCGTCCGGGCGGTAGTGCACCCGGATCATCCACGGCTGGCAGCAGACCGGGCAGTCCTCGATATAGGCCTGCGACGGGCCGCCGCCGGGATCGAGTCCGATCACGCTCGGCTCGCCGCAATAGGGGCAGTGCACCTCGGCCTCCAGCTCGGCGACGCCGTCGCCCAGCGGGAACTCCTCGTCCAGGGGGTCGGGAAAGTCCACCATCGGGATCAGCGGTTGAGCCGCCACAGGGTGTGATTGAGGTGGGCCGCGAAGGTCACCCATAACAGGTAGGGCACCAGCAGCGCCCCCGCCAGCGGGCGCACCCGCCAGAACGCCACCAGCGTCGCGAGGATCAGCAGCCAGAAGAGCAGCACCTCGTAGAACGCCAGTTCCATCCGGTGCCAGCCGAAGAACAGCCACGACCAGGGGGTGTTGAACACCAGCTGGACCACGAAGAGCGTCACCGGCGCGGTGGCCCGCCGGCTCCAGACCAGCCACGCGCGACGCCCATCATCAGGAATTGCACCGACCAGACCGGCGCGAAGACCGCGTTGGGCGGGTTCCACGCGGGCTTGCGGATGCCCTCGTACCATGTGCCCGGCGCCGCCAGGCCGCCGAGGAACGCCGCGAGGAACGACCGCAGGATCCAGCCCAGCAACGCCATCATGGAGCGGAGACCTCCGCAAGGAAAATGGGCCGGGTGACTTGCCCCCGCCCTGCGTCACGGCGACCTTTGCCGTGCCAGTCCTACCCCGGGGAACCCAAGATGCTCCCGAGCCGCATCCTCGGCACCGGCTTCGCCGTGCCGGAGCGGGTCGTCTCCAATGACGACCTGTCCAAGGTGATGGACACGACCGACGAGTGGATCCGCACCCGCACCGGGATCCAGCGACGCCGCTGGGTGGTCGAGGGCGAGACCGGCGCCAGCCTGGCGGCGACCGCCAGCCGCCGCGCCCTCGAGGCCGCCGGCCTCGAACCGAGGGACCTCGACGCGATCGTCTACGCCACCTCGACGCCCGACCACTACGCCCCCGGCAACGGGGTCTTCCTGCAGCGGCTGCTGGGGGTCCAGCCGATTCCTTCGATGGACATCCACCAGGCCTGCAGCGGATTCATCTACAGCCTGTCGGTGGCCGACGCCTGGATCCGGGTGGGCCACTTCCGCCGGATCCTCGTGGTCGGCGCCGAGGTGCAATCTACCGCCATGGACGTGAGCTCTGCGGGCCGCAACACGGCGGTGATCTTCGCGGACGGCGCCGGGGCGGTGGTGCTGGGGCCCTCCGGGCGCCCGGACCAGGGGTTGCTCGCCTTCGACCTCCACAGCGACGGGGATCACGCCGAGCTGCTCTGGGTGGACGTGCCCGGCTGCATGTACCACCCCCGCATCACGAAGGAGCACATCGACCAGGGCCGCCACTTCCTCTCGATGGACGGCAAGGAAGTCTTCCGCCATGCGGTGACCCGGATGCCGGAGTCGGTGCGCACGGTGCTCGGCAAGGTGGGCGCCGCCCCGGCGGACGTGTCGCTGCTCCTGCCGCACCAGGCCAACCTCCGGATCTCGGAGATGGTGCAGCGGGACCTGAAGCTGCGGGACGACCAGGTCTACAACAACATCCAGGAATACGGCAACACGACGGCCGCCACGATTCCCATCCTGCTGGATGAGTGTGTGCGTGGCGGCCGCGTGCGCGACGGCGACCTCATCGTGATGACGGCGTTCGGGGCGGGCTTCTCGTGGGGCAGCGTCGCCTGTCGCTGGTGATGCTGCCCCGCACGGTCGTCCCCTAGATCCCCATTCCGCCGGGCGGCGGGCCTTCTGGGCGGCCGCCGTGGTCCCGCTCCCGGCCGCCCCCGCGCTCCATTCCCCGGCGCTGGTGCGAGCGCCAGTCCTGGTACGTGTGGAACTGTTCGTCGGTCAGCATACCCTTGAGCGACTCATCGAAATTCCGCTGGCGCTGCTCCAGCCCCTGGACCAGGTCGCGCATGCCCGCCGGCGGGCCCGTGGGCCGCTCGCCGTCCTGGAAGGACCGGCGCATCGCCTCCCGGAGGGTCCGCACGCTGTCGCGCTGGGTCTTCGTCTCGACCATGAATCGGTCGTACAGGGTGCCATACTTTCCAGCCTGGTCTTCGTTCAGGCCCAGCAGGTCGCGGAACTCTCCCGGCGCCGGCGGCCCCTCGAGCACCACGGGGTCCGGGCGCGGGCCCCGGGGTCCGCTGCCCTCCCGGCCCGCGCCGCCCGGTGGGGGCCCGCCCTGGGCCGCCAGGATGGCCGGGGCGGCGAGCAGGCCGCAGGCCAGGAAGAGGGTTGGGGCCAGGCGGCCCGAAATCAGACGACGGCTCATGTTGGTTCTCCACTGAAGGGTACGGCGGGGGTACGCCCGCCCCCCGGCCCCCGTTGGGCCCAACGCTCCTCCCCAGACTGGCGTAGTGGGGGTGTTCCTGACAGGGCACCCCTGACCGGCCGAGGCGATGACCGCTGCACGACTCGTACAGGCACCCATGACCATCCCGGCCCCCGGCGCCACGGACGAGACCGCCCTGATCGAGCTGGCCCAGGGCGGCGACCGTGAGGCGTACGACCAGCTGGTCCGTCGCTATCTGCCGCGGGCCTACACGGTCGCGAGCCGGATCGCGGGGAACCGCCAGGATGCCGAGGACCTGGTGCAGGAAGGATTCATGGCGGCCTGGCGGGCCCTCGGACGCTTCGAGCTGGGGCGGCCGTTCGGGCCCTGGCTGTACCGCATCATCAGCAACGCCGCGGTGAGTCTGCGGCGCCGGGCCGCGCGGCGGCCGCTGGAATCGCTCACCGAGGCCACCGCGAGCTCGGCCGGCGGCTCCCCGCTGGGACACACGGTGCGGAGCGAGATGCGGGCGCGCTTCGACTCCACCCTGGCCGCGCTGCCCGAGCGGCAGCGGCTCGCGGTGCAGTGGCACGACGTGGACGGCTTCACCGCCGAGGAGATCGGGCAGAGCCTCGGCGTTCCGGCGGGAACGGTGCGATGGTACCTGCACCAGGCCCGGCAGACACTGCGCAAGGCACTCGCGCCCTGGCGGGGCGCGCTGGAGGACACCGATGACGACGCATGATTCCCGGAACGAGGCGCTGCGGGCACGGCTCGCGGCCTCGAGCCCGACCCCGTCCCTCGGCGCCGATGACGCGGACCGCCTGGCCCGCGCCATCGCGACCCGGATCGCGCTGGAACCGGTCCCGGCGGCCGGTGGATGGCGGGACGACATCGTCCGGCTGGGCCGGGTGGCGGCGCCGCTCGCCCTCGCGGCAGGACTCGCCGCGGTGTTCCTGATCGGCAGCGGCCAGCTCCCCGTGGCCACCGAGAACCAGGCCGAGACCGCCCTCGCGGGCGTGCTGGCCGGCACCACCGGCACCTCGGCCCTGATGCAGACGACCGCGCAGTCGGCCACCTGGCTGGCCATTCAAGGAGAGTGAAATGCGGCAGCGACTGGTGAGCACGCTGGTCCTCGCGGTACTGTTCCTGAGCGGGCTGGCCGTGGGCATGGCCACTGACCGCTTCATGCATCGTCCCCCCTTCCGCGGGGAGCGCGGGGAGCACCCGATGGGGCCCCCTGACGCCGCCATGCGCGAGCGAATCGCCGCGATGGTCTCCAGGCGGCTCAAGGAGGATCTCGACCTGACCGATGACCAGGCCGCCCAGATCCGGGGCATGATCCCGGGACACATCGCGGCGCTCGACAGCGTGCGGGCGGCGGTCGCCCCGCAGATCGACTCGGTGGTGAAGCGCTCGGCGGCGGAGATCGCGGCGGTGCTGACCCCGGAACAGCGCACCAGGTGGGAGCAGTCGCGCCGGCACGGGGGGCTTCCCGGGGTCCCGCCCATGGATGGCGGCCCCCCCGACCGGGGGCACCGGCCGCCACCACCGCCCGAGCGCGACTGAATCCAGAGGCCGGCGTGTTGCGTAGTGCAACACGTCGGCTTTTCGGTTAATGTCCGAGGGGAGAAACGATGAACATCATCTACCTGGCCGTCACCGTGGCGGCGACGGCGGCGGGCTTCATCCTGGCGCGGAATTTCGTGCGCGGCCGGCTCCGGTTCGTGGATGCCGTGCGCTCGCCGGCGGCGCCGTGGATCGCGGGGCTGGGCGCGGCGCTCGTGGCCTGGCCCGTGGCGATGCTCCCGATCATCACGACCGCCACCACCACGCTGTTCGGGATCGGCGCCGGGCTCGGCACCGCCAGTGGGGTGCGGGCCCTCAAGCGCGGGATGTAGCAGGCGGGGATCGCCGGGGTGGCGGGGCCGGTTATACTTGCACCACCATGGCCACCCTGACCTGCGGTCGCTGCGGCGAGACGCGCGACCAGATGCCGTTCCGCCCCTTCCAGAATGACCTGGGGCTCCGCGTCTACCAGCAGATCTGCAATGTGTGCTGGGGCGACTGGCTCAAGCTGCAGCAGCAGCTGATCAACCACTACGCGCTCAACGTCCGCGACCCCGCGGCGAAGGACTTTCTCTTCAAGCAGATGGAGCAGTTCCTCTTCACCCCGCCTCCCCCGGCGGAGTAGATCCTACCGTCCGACCGTCCGACCGTCCGACCGTCCGACCGTCCGACCGTCCGACCGTCCTACCGTCCTACCGTCCTACCGTCCTACCACGCATACCCCAGGCGGAACACCGCATCGATCGCCGGCCCGCTTGGCCACAGGTCCTCGCTCATCCCGAAGCGGAACTCGCGGCCGCTCCGGGAGCGGACGATCCAGCCGAAGTCGAGCGTGAGGTCCCAGCGATCGAGCTGGCGCGCGTCCGCCCCGCTGTAGTAGGGGCTGTGCAGGTACAGGTTGGCGAAGCTCCACAGCCGGCCGACCGTCCGGAACTGCGCCCCCGAGGTGCCCAGAAAGAACACGCTCTCCTCGACCGACCGGAGCCGGCCGGCGCGCGGGGTGTACCCGGCATTGAACGAGCCCTCGTAGATCAGGCGACTGGAGAGCGGCACCCGGAAGGTGTTGAGCAGCCCGACGGACGGCTGGCCCCGCCGGTAGCCATCGCCACCGGTGTTGGTCGGCAGGGTCAGGCCGACGACGCTCTGGGCCCGCTCGCTGTGCCGCAGGCCGATCCCCACGCGCAAGTCGCCGAGCATGGCCCCGCGGGGGCGGAAGCGCACCGTCCGGCCGTCGGTGAACTCGTAGCGGTAGTCGAACTCGTTGTGCCGGCGCGCCTCGCGCTCGGGGTAGCTGATGCCGAAGAGTCCGTGGTACCAGTCGAGGAAGCCGTCCAGGAAGCCGGCGTAGCTGCCGCCGAACCACACCTCGCCGAGCAGGAAGGTGCGCGGACCGAGGGTGCGGGAGGCGGAGAGGTTCACCCGGAGGGCCTCCGCGTCCAGCAGGTAGCTGGTGTCGGCCAGGGAGGCGCGGAGCCCGTATTCCAGCATGCTGGCGTAGTCGAGCCCGGCCTGGAACCGCCACCCCGGCGTGGCCGCGACCATCGGCTGGAAGTACAACCCGCTCCGGGCTTCGGCCACCGGGTTGAGGGAGTGGTAGATCGGCAGGGACTGGGCCGAGAGGGCGCCGGAGAGCCCGGCCAGGGCCAGGAGTACGAGGGTGGGACGTCGGGCCAGGGGCATCGAGGTCCGGAGCCAGGGGGAGGCCCGGGGGAGCCAACGAACCCGGGGCACGGCGCGTAATGGGTGGAAGCTAATCCCACCCCCAGAGGTCAAGGTATGCGGCGGCTCGGCGCCATCCTGCTGTGTCTCCTGCCCGTGCTTGCCGGGACCCGTACCCCGCTGGCCGCGCAGGTCGGAGTAACCACCGACATCCTCACCGGGACGGTGACGGACACCTCCGGCACGCCCGTCAGCGGCGCCACAGTGGAGGCGGTGTCGCTGGAAGTGGGCCACAGCCGGCAGGCGGTCACCGACGCCAAGGGCCGGTACCGGATCCTGTTCCCGGATGGGGGCGGACGGTACCTGCTGGTGGTGCGGCAGATCGGGATGACCCCGGCACGGCGGCAGGTGGAGCGGGTCGGCGATGAGGACCGCTTGGTGGCGGACTTCCGGCTGACCCCGCAGGCGGTGGAGCTGGAGGAGCTCACGGTGGCCGGGCGGCGGCAGGCATTCGAGGACCTCCGGCCGACCCCCGGCTCTACCGAGATGGTCCAGACCCCCGACCGGCTGGCCCGGTTGCCGCTCGATGCTGGGGACCTCAACGCGATCGCCGCGCTCGCGGCGGGCGTGGTGAGCCTGTCCGGGACCGACTCCACCGCCGCGTCGTTCTCGGTGGCGGGGCAGCGCTCCACTGCCAACAGCACCACGCTCGACGGCCTGAGCTTCGGCGCCTCGAGCATCCCGCAGGACGCGGTGCGCAGCACCCGGGTCATCACCAATACCTACGACGTCTCCCGGGGCCAGTTCAGCGGCGGCCTGATCGCCAGCACCACCCGGAGCGGCACCCGGGTCTTCCAGGGCACCGCGAACGGGAGCCTGCGCGACCCGGCACTCGCCGTGGTGCCGGACAGCGTGACCAACCAGCCCCAGTCGCAGCAGCAGCTCTCGTTCGGGGTGGGCGGGCCGATCATCACCAACAGGCTCTTCGCCTTCGGCGCCGGCCAGGTGCGGCACCGCGGCAACGATCTGATCACGGCGCTCACCCTCGCGGACGGCGGGGCGGATCGCTACGGCGTGGCCCAGGACTCGCTCGACCGGTACACCACCATCCTCTCGGGCCTGGGCGTGCCGTTCACCACCGGCGCCGTGCCCGACAGCCGGAGCGGCACCGACTGGTCCGGCATCGGGCGGCTGGACCTGCTGCTGGGCGACGCGCACACCCTCACCGTCCGGGGCGACTTCCGCCAGGGGAAGGACGCTCCCTCGCGCCTCGCGCCGCTCTCGCTGCCGGCGGCGGGCGGCCGCACCGAGAACCGGAGCGGCGGCGCGATGATCCAGCTGAGCAGCCGCCTGGGGCAGAGCCTGCTCAACGAGGCGAAGGTATACGTGGCCGGCTCGCGCAACCGCGGCGATCCCTACGTGCGGATGCCCGCGGGCCGGGTGCAGCTGAGCTCCACCCTGGACGACGGCACCCTGAGCGCCTCGGTGCTGAGCTTCGGTGGCAACGCCGGCTTCCCGCAGCGAGGCCACGGGACCTCCTTCGAGACCACCGACGAGATGTCGTGGCTCTCCGCCGATGCGGCGCACCGGGTGAAGCTAGGACTGTTCTACACCACCGCGCGCACCACTCAGCAGAATGCCAGCAACCAGCTCGGCACCTTCACCTTCCAGACCCTCGACGACCTAGCCGCCGGCCGGCCGCTGCTGTTCACCCGGACACTCGGCACCGACGAGCGCACCGGGCGGAGCAGCACCGCCGCCGCCTACCTGGGCGACACCTGGCGCTTCAACCGGTCGTGGCAGCTCACCTACGGTGTCCGCGGGGAGCACTCCTGGTTCGGGAACGCCCCGCCGTACAACGCGGCGGTGGACTCGGTCTTCGGACTGCGCACTGACCGGCTCCCGGTGGAGACCCACCTGAGCCCGCGCGCCGGCTTCACCTGGACCCCCTTCCCCGCGGAGGGGCCGCCGACGTGGGTGGTCCGGGGTGGCTTCGGCGAATTCCGGAGCCCGGTGCCCGCCCAGCTCGCCGTGGCGGCACAGGCGGCCTCCGGTACCGGCAACGGGCAGACGCAGCTGGTCTGCGCCGGGTCCGCCGCCCCCACGCCGGACTGGGCCGCGATGGCCGCGGACCCGGCGGCGATCCCGACCAGCTGTGCCGGCGGGCTGCCGGGCGGCCCCCGCGACGACCTGCCTTCCATCACCGCGTTTGCCCCGGGCTTCACCGCGCCCCGGGTGTGGCGCGGCTCGCTCGGCGCGCAGCGGCGGAGCGGCCTGCTCAGCTACGGTCTCGACCTCGGCGTCGGTGTCGGGGTAAGCCAGCAGGGATTCCGTGACCGCAACATCGGTGCGAGCCAGTTCTCGCTGGGCGACGAGGGCGGCCGGCTGGTCTATGCCCCGGCCACCGCCTTCGACAGCGCCACCGGGGCCAGCCCGCTGCTCGCCTCCCGGCTGGACCCGAACTTCGGCCAGGTGTTCGAGGCCATCTCCACCCTCACCACCCGCTCGGCGCAGGCGGTGTTCACGTTCGGCGGGATCATCGGGCACGGGATCACGGTCTTCAGCAGCTACACCCTGTCGCACACGACCGACGAATCCTCCTCGGGCGAATTCGGCGGCGGCCGTGGCTTCGCGGCGCAGACCGCGGGGCGGCAGCTCTACAGCACCGGCCGCAGCGTGAGCGACTTCGACCGGCGGCACCAGCTGGTCACCACCGTCACGGTGCCGGTGGCCAAGGGCTTCGAGATCACCGGCATCGGGCGGGTGTCCTCGGGCACGCCCTACACCCCCTCGGTGGCGGGCGACATCAACGGGGACGGATCGCGCAACGACCGCGCCTTCATCTTCGACCCGGCCAGCGCCACCGACCCCGCCGTCGCGGCGGCGATGACGCGGCTGCTCCATTCCTCCTCCGGCCGGGTACGCGCCTGCCTCGAGAAGCAGCTCGGGACCATCGCCGACCGGAACTCCTGCCGCGGCCCGTGGCAGCCCTCGTTCGACCTGCAACTCAACTGGCGCCCGACGGTCCTGGGCCTGGACCAGCGGCTCACGATCTCGCTGCTCACCAGCAACCTGCTGGCCGGCCTGGACCAGCTGTTCCACG
>CAZYIV010000095.1:0-14504 GCA_964647615.1 uncultured Gemmatimonadaceae bacterium
AGTGCTGGGTGGGCTTGGTCTTGAGCTCGCCGGCGGCGGCGATGTAGGGCACCAGGGTGAGGTGGATGAACAGCGCGTTGTCGCGCCCCACCTCCTGGCGGAACTGGCGGATGGCCTCGAGGAACGGCAGCGACTCGATGTCGCCCACGGTGCCGCCGATCTCGGTGATCACCACATCATGCCCCGGCGCGGTGCGCCGGATGGCGTTCTTGATCTCGTCGGTGATGTGGGGGATGACCTGCACCGTGGAGCCGAGGTACTCGCCGCGCCGTTCCTTGCCGATGACGTTCTGGTAGATCCGGCCGGTGGTGATGTTGTTCTGCTGCGAGAGGGAGCGGTCGATGTACCGCTCGTAGTGGCCCAGGTCGAGGTCGGTCTCGGCGCCGTCGTCGGTGACGTAGACCTCGCCATGCTGGAACGGCGACATGGTGCCCGGGTCCACGTTGATGTAGGGATCGAATTTCTGCATCGTCACCGAGAGGCCCCGCTCCACCAGGAGCCGGCCCAGCGACGCCGCCGCGATGCCCTTGCCGAGGGAGGAGACCACCCCGCCGGTCACGAAGATGTACTTGGTGGTGCTGGCGCCGTTGGTCATCCGTGCTCCTCCTGTGCAAGCCAGTGGGCTTCCGCGCGGCGCAGGTCCTCCGGGGTGTCCACCCCGGGGCGCGCCGGTTCATCGAGACGGGCCACCCCCACGCTCATGCCGTGATGCAGGGCCCGCAGTTGTTCCAGGCGTTCGGCCTCTTCCGCCGGCGACGGGGGGAGCTTCACCCACCGCGCCAGCACCGCCCGGGGGTAGGCATACACCCCCACATGCTGCCAGTAGAGATCCCGGCGCGGGCCGTCCGCGTCGCGCCGGAAGGGAATCACCGCCCGGGAGAAGTAGAGCGCCCGGCCCCGCTGGTCGGTGACCACCTTCACCCGCGCGGGGTCCGCCGCATCCTCCAGCGCCAGCGGCGCCGCGGCGGTGCCCACGTCCTCGCCTGCGACCGTCACCCGCTCCAGGGCGCCGCGCAGCGCGGCCCCCGGCAGGAACGGCTCATCCCCCTGGATGTTTGCCACCACCTCGTAGCCGGCGAACTCCGCCCGCCCCGCCACCTCCGCCACCCGCTCGGTGCCGGTGGCGTGGGATCCCTCGGTCAGCACCGCCCGGGTGCCCGCCAGCTCCACCACCCGCGCCACCATGGTCGAGTCGGTCGCGACCACCAGTTCGTCCACGACGCCGAGCTGGCGCACACGCTGGATCACGCGGGTCACCAGAGGCTCGCCGGCCAGGGGCTGCAGCGGTTTGTGGGGGATGCGGGTCGAGCCGAGCCGGGCCGGGATGACGCCGAGGACGCGCATTTCCGAACGTAATAACGCCGCCCGGCGCTGTCAAAAGTCGTGCCGGGCGGCGTGCGGCCTGTGGCGTAGCGCCTAGTTGATTACCCGTCAAGTGCTTAGGCCACCGCTCCTGCCCGGTCAGTCTGCCACGCACGGGCCAGCTGGAGGAAGTTCGCCAGCAGCCCCCGACCCTCCTCCGTGGCGATGGATTCCGGGTGAAATTGCACCCCGTAGAGCGGGTGCTGCCGGTGCCGGAGGGCCATGATCTCCTGTCTGTGCGGCCGGTCCGCCGACCACGCCGTCACCTCCAGCTCGGGAGGGAAGTCCTCGGGGGCCACCACTAGTGAGTGGTATCGCATCACCGTGAGTGGGTTGGCCACGCCCTCGAACAGGCCCTCGCCCAGGTGCGTGACTTCGGTGGTCTTGCCGTGCATCAGGCGCCCGGCGCGGATCACCCGGCCGCCGAACGCCTCGCCCATCGCCTGGTGCCCCAGGCAGACCCCGAGCACCGGGACCCGGCCCGAGGCGGCGCGGATGAGCGGAATCGAGATGCCGGCATCTGCCGGCACCCCCGGGCCGGGCGAGATGATGATCGCCTCGGGCGCGAGCGCCAGCGCCGCCTCGACGGTGAGCGCGTCGTTACGGTAGACCTGGGGGTCGGCACCGAGCTCCCCGACGTACTGGACCAGGTTGTAGGTGAAGCTGTCGTAGTTGTCGAGGACCAGGAGCACGGGCGCGGACTCCCTCAGGGCTTGGGAGGCGCGGGGGGCGCGGGCGCCTCCACCGCGGTGACGCCGGCCGCCGGCTTCACCGGCGGGAGGGCCGGCTGACCCGGGGTGGTCGAGGCGGCGGCGCCCGGGCGACCGACGCCGGCGCGCTGCAGCTCCACCTGCACCGCCTGCATGATCGAATCAGCCATGTGCCGGGCCGAGAGCGCGACCGAATCGGCATTCACGCCGCCGCCGAAGTCGGGCAGGTGCTTCAGCGCCTGCAGCCTGGCCTCGTCCGACTTCATCCGGTCAATGGTGGCCCGCATGAGGGTGCGCACCGAATCGGCCTGCCGCTGGGTGAGGCGCCGGGGGCCCGCCGGCAAGGAAGCAGAGGAGTCCTCCAGTGCGTCGGCCCGGTCCCGCAGCTCGTCCACCGAGTCGGAACGGGCGTCGACCCGGGCCTCGATCGCATCGCGCAACGAGTCGAGCCTGGCCTCCATGGCCACGCGCGCCGGGTCCGGGGTAGTGTTCACGTGCAGGCCGCCATGGTCCAGCCGGATGACCGTGCGCCGCAGCTCCGCCACCACCGGGCCGGGCAGGTAGAGCGGGAACGGCTCGGCGTGCCCCTGGACCTCCACTTCGCCGAACGGCTCGAGCCCGGCGGGTACCGTCCCCGCGCTCTCGCACTTGAACGTGGTACGGTCGTTGATGTGCTCGACATCGTCCACCACGAAGCGGCACTGCTCGAAGCGGGTGGCGGAGACCGAGTCCGACAGCTTGACCACCACCCGCACCCCGGAGAAGTGCTCCGGGTCCTGGCGCAGGAACTCCACCCGGCGCAGGCTGCCCAGCTTGTCGTTGTCCACCCGGAACGGGAGCAGCCCCACCAGCGGGATGGGAATCGGGTCGGTGCTGTTGATGGTGCTGGTCACCTCATGCTTGAGGCGCCGGAAGCCGGTGACGATGAGCATGCCCACGGCAAAGATGCCGAAGGCACCGGCGAAGATCCTGAACCAGTAGTTTCGCATATCCTGCTCCCCGGGACCCGGCCCGAACTGGAGGCCGGCGTTTCACTTAGAGACGCACGAGGCCCGCGATTGGTTTCAGGCGGGAGTCGGGCGGGAGAACAGCCTGTGATCGAGGTCCACGACCTGGTGAAGGTGTACGGGGCCCTCCGTGCCGTGCAAGGGCTCTCCTTCACCGTTCCCGCCGGCGAGATCCTCGGGCTGGTGGGGCCCAACGGGGCCGGGAAGACCACCACCCTCCGCAGCCTGGCCGGCATCATCCGGCCGACCAGTGGGGCGATCCGGATTGCCGGTCATGACCTGGCGACCGACCCGGTCCGGGCCAAGGCGGCGCTCGCCTTCATCCCCGACGAGCCCCAGCTCTTCGACTACCTCACCGTCCGCGAACACCTCGCCTTCGTGGCGCGGCTGTACCGGCAGCCCGACGCGATGCCGGGCGCGGACACGCTGCTGGCCGAGCTGGAGCTGGCGGAGAAGGCGGACAGCCTGGCCAGCGAGCTCTCCCGCGGCATGCGGCAGAAGCTGGCGATCGCATGCGGACTGCTCCACCAGCCGCGCGCGTTGATGCTCGATGAGCCGCTGACCGGGCTCGACCCCGTCGGCATCCGGCGGATGAAGCGGACCATCGCCGCCCGGGCCGCGGCCGGCGCGGCGGTGATCCTCAGCTCGCACCTCCTGCCGCTGGTCGAGGAACTCTGCACCCGGGTCCTGATCATCCAGCGGGGGCAGGCGATGGCGATGGGATCGCTGGCGGAGATCGCCGCCAGCCGGCCCGAGCTGGCCGGCCGGGGACTCGAGGAACTGTTCCTCACCCTCACCGGTCACCAGGACGAGCCCGCGCCGTGATCGGCGCCGGCTGGTATCTCCTGCGCCGGACCACCCGGAACCGGGCCCGGCGACTGCTGCGCCAGCTCCGGAGCCCGCGCTACGCCGCCGCGCTGGCGCTGGGCCTGCTGTACCTCGCGCTCGTCTTCCTCGGCCAGGGCCGTGGCCGCGGGCCGGTCGGCATTCCGGCCTCTGCCGTCGCGATGGGTGGCTCGGTGCTGGTGCTGCTGCTGGTCGCCAAGTGGTGGCTCTTCAGTGCCGACCGCAGCGCGCTCGCGTTCACCCCGGCCGAGATCCAGTTCCTGTTCCCCGCTCCCGCGACGCGGGCGGCGGTGCTCGGCTACCGGCTCGCGCGGAACCAGCTGCCAATTCTCTTCAATGTGCTGGTCTGGTTGCTCCTGATGCTGCGTGGCACCGGGACGGGCGCGGTCCTCCGCCATGCCGCGGGGCTCTGGATCTTCTTCACCATGGTGTCGCTGCACCGGCTCGGCGTCGCGCTCACGCGGGACTCGCTGCTGAGCCACGGTGCGGCGGGCTGGCGGCGCGCCTGGCCGGCGCTGGTGGCGGCGTTCGCCGTGGTCGGGGCGGTGGCGTGGACCATCCAGGAGCAACCCCGCGGCGATGCCACCCTTCTCGCGTGGGCTGGGGACGTCATGGCCGCGGCGCCGCTCCGCTGGCTGCTGCTCCCGTTCCGGATTCCCCTCGCCCCGCTCGGTGCCGCGACCCTGGGCGGTTTCCTGGCCGCGCTGCCCGCGGCGCTCGGCCTCCTCGGCCTGCATGTCTGGTGCGTGCTCCGGGCCGACCGGGAGTTCGAGGACGCCGCCCTCGAGGCCAGTGCCCGCCGGGCCGAGCGACTGGCCCGCTGGCGGACGCATGGATCGGTGGTGGAGCTGGGGCCGGCGCAGCGCCGGCGGCGGCTCCCACTGGCCCCCGCCGGACCGGTGGTCACCGCCATCGTCTGGAAGAATCTCACCCGCCTCCTGCGGACGGTGAACCCGGTGCTGGTGGGGCTGCTGCTGGCGATCGGTGTCGGCGGCGGGGCGCTGGCGCTCCTCAAGAACGGCGGCGAGGGAGAGGCGGCGGCCTTCGTGGCGACCCTTGCGCTCACCTGGACGGCGCTCCTCGTGGTCCTCGGGCCGCAGTGGGTCCGCGCGGACCTGCGGGGGGAGACCGAACACCTCGACCTGCTCCGGACCTGGCCGGTGCCCGGCTTCCAGGTCATGGCGGGGATGGTCCTCTCCTCCGCGCTGGTGCTCACGGCGCTGCAACTGCTGCTCGGCGGAATGGGACTGGCCCTCATCGCCTCACGGGAGCTCCCCGGCGCGGGCCCGGGGCTGCTGATCGGCTACTACGTGGCCGGTGCCGTCGTGGCCGCGGGCTGCAATTGCCTGATGCTCGGCCTGCAGAATGCCGGCGCCCTGCTCTTCCCGGCATGGGTGCGCACCGAATTGCGACCGGGGGGCGTGGAACAGCTGGGCCAGCAGTTGCTCACCGTCGGCGTCTCCATGGTCCTGATGCTGATCCTGCTGCTGGGCCCCGGGCTCCTCGGGCTGGCCGGGGTGATTCTCCTGCGAGACGCGCTGGGCAACTGGGTGTTCGTCCTCGCGGGGCTCGTGGCGGGGGCCGCCCTGCTGCTCGAGGCGTTCCTGCTCGTGGACTGGATGGGCGATCGGTTCGAGGCCGGTGCGCGCGAGCCTGAGCGGTGACCCCAGCCCCGTCCGTCCCCGGCCTTCGGGCTCGGGGCCAACGCGCCGATACTCAGGAGATGCCCTCCCCCACCGGGGCCCGCCTGGCCCGGGCCTTCCTGGCCTACCTGCTCGGCGTGCTGATCATCGTCACGCTGGTTCCGTTCGACTTCGGTGTGGTGCAGCCCCGCCTGGTGTGGGCCGTCCAGCCGGCCGACGTGGTGGCGAACGTCGCCATGTTCCTCCCGATCGGTTTCCTGGCACACCTCACGGGTGTGGGAGAGGACCAGTGTGCGCTCCGGCCGCTCCTGATCGCGCTGGCGGCCAGCACAGCCGTGGAGCTGGCCCAGCTCTTCCTGCCCTCCCGCTATTCCTCCCCGGTGGACGTGCTGACCAACGGGCTCGGCGGCTGGATCGGGGGTCTCGCCGCGGCCACGGCCCGCCGGCGCATCCGGCTGACGCCCGCCCTGCTCGGCCGCCTGGCGCTCGAGCTTCCGCTCATGGGGCTGCTCTACCTGCTCATTCCGCTGCTGTGGGTGAGTGGCCTGGCCGCGGCCGGCAGCCGCGGCCGGACACTGCTGGCCCTGGTCCTCGGACTCGCGGGCGCGCGCATCCTCGGTGCGGTCTATCAGTCGCGGCTCGGCCCCGGTGGGGTGGTGAGCCGGGCGCGCTTCGCGGCGGTGGGAGCGGCATGGTTCGGCGCCGGAGGGCTCGCCGGCCTCGCGACGGCCCCACGCGCGGTGTTGCTTGAAGCGGTGGCCATCGGATGGGCAACGTGGTGGTGGTCGGGCGCGGCGCGGGGCGCGGTGGACCGCCGGTTCGAGCGGGCGACGCTCGCACGGGTCGCCCCGATCCTGGGCGCCTACCTGCTGCTGCTGGCGGCGTGGCCCTGGCCCGCGCCGTGGACGTCCTGGCACGGTGGCGTGAGCCTGGCGGCGCTGTGGGGCACGACCGGCACCGCGGCGATCCTGCGCGTGCTCGAGCACCTCGCCGCCTTCACGGTGCTCGGCTACGCCCTCGCGGAGGCGGCGGGCCGGCGCGAAGCCTCGTGGGGCACGGTGCTGCCCCTGGTGGCGCTCACGTCGCTGCTGATTGCGGGCGGGCTGGAGCTGCTGGCGGGGTTCCGGTCCGGGGCCGGCGCCAGTGGCGGGCGGGCGCTGCTCTCGGCCCTGACCGCCGGCGCGGGCGCCGCGATCTATCACCTGCAGCGGTCCCACGTGCGCTGGCTGCTCTCAGCCGGCACCGTCCCCGCGCTCGAAGCGCACGTAGCGCAGGGCGAGCGTCGGCAGGACGAACAGGCTCAGCACGGTGGAGGTGACCAGCCCGCCCAGGATGACGATGGCCATCGGGCCTTCGATCTCCCGGCCGGGATCACCGCTGCCGAGCGCGAGCGGTAACAGCGCGAGGCCGGTCACCGTCGCGGTCATCAGGATCGGGCCGAGGCGCTCGCTGGCCCCGCGCAGCGCGGTGGCCAGACCCCACGCCGCACCCTCCCTCCGCACCAGGTGGTCGTAGTGTGACACCAGCATCACCGCGTTCCGCGTGGCGATCCCGAACAGGGTGACGAACCCCACCAGCGACCCGAGCGAGAGCGTCCCGCCGGAGAGCGCCACCGCCACCACGCCCCCGACGAGCGAGAACGGCAGGTTCGCAAGCACCAGCATGAGGCGACCGCCCTCTGCGAAGGCGAGCCACAGCAGGAGCACGATCACCGCCCCTGCCAGCAGGCTGTGGAGCAGCAGTTCGCGTTCGGCATCGCGCTGGGCGGTGGCGGTGCCCGCCAGCTCCGCGTAGGTGCCCGGGGGCAGCAGCCCGGGCGAGCGGAGGCGCTCGCCGAGCTCCCTCGCGAAGTCGGCGACATCCCGTCCGCTGGCGTTGGCGGTCACCGTCTGGAACCGGCGGGTGCCCTGGTGCGAAATGAGGTAGCGTCCCGTGGTCCGGCTGACCTCGGCCACCCGGCCCAGGGTGGTGAGCCGCCCATCGGTGGAGCGCAGCGGCAGGCGACGCAGATCCTCCGGCCGGGCCCGGGCCGCCGAGTCCAGCAACACCACGACGTCGGTCGCGCGGCTGCCCTGGAAGACCTGCCCCACCCGTGCACCGCGGGTGGCGGTCTCGACGGCATCCAGCACCTGGCCAGTCGTGAGCCCGGTCAACGCGAGCGCGCTGGAACGCAGACGCACGGTGACCTCCGGCGTCACGGCCGGCGGCTCGTACTGCACGTCCACGGCGCCCGGCACGCGGCTGGCGACCTCCGCGATGCGCGCCGCTCCGGCATCCAGGCTGTCCAGATCCTCGCCGAAGATCCGCACCACCACCTCGGCGGTGGAGCCGGTGAGCGTCTCCTCGATGCGCTCCGTGAGGAACCCACGGATGGCGAAGCTCACGCCCGGGAAGCCCTCGAGGTGGGCGCGCAGGCTGTCCTCCACGGTGCGGGCCGCCTCGCCCGCGAGGGGGTTCATCTCCACCTCGATCTCGCTGTAATGGGTGCCCCAGGTGTCCTCCGACAGCTCGGCGCGCCCCGCGCGCTGGGCCACAGAGTGCACCCGCGGATCCCGGGCGATCGCGTGGCTCACCAGCTTGCCGAGCCGGACCGACTCCGCGAGCGAGGCGCCCGGGACGGCAGCCATGTGCACCACGTAGTGTCCCTCGCGGAAATCGGGCAGGAAGGCGGAGCCGAAGAACGGCACCACGGCGATGGCCCCGAGGCAGATCAGCGCCGTGGCGCCGGCCACCAGCACGGGCCGGCCCAGCAGCCCGCCCAGCACCCGCTCGTAGCCGCCGCGGAGCGAGAGCAGCACGCGCGGCTCGTGAATTCGATCGTCCCGGCGGGCCAGGAGCAGGAGGGTGAGCGCCGGCGTGACGGTGAGGGCCACCGCGAGCGAGGCCAGGGTCGCGAGGATGTAGGCGATGGCGAGGGGACGGAACAGTGCGCCCTGCACCCCGCTCATCGAGAGCACTGGTGCGAAGACCAATGCTACCACGAACGTCGCGTACACCACGCTGTGCCGCACCTCGATCGAGGCATCGCGCACCACGGCCAGCACCGGGCGGGGCGCGGCGCGGCGGCGGTTCTCCCGGAGCCGGCGCGCGATGTTCTCGACGTCGATTATCGCGTCGTCCACGACCTCGCCGATCGCGATCGCGAGGCCGCCGAGCGTGAGGGTGTTGAGGCTGAACCCGACCTGGTCCAGCACGATGATCGCCGCCAGGAGGGAGAGCGGGATCGCGGACAGGGAGATCGCGGCCGCCCGGAGATCGTACAGGAAGAGCAGCAGCACCACCGAGACCAGCACCCCGCCGATCAGGAGCGCGACGGTGATGTTGCGGACCGCCAGATCGATGAACGTCGCCGGGCGGAAGAGATCCGGATGAAGGGTCATCCCCTCGGCGGCGATGGACGGGCCTAGGTCGGCCAGCACCGCCTCCGCCGCCGCGGCGACCTCCTTGGTGTTGGAGCCCAGCGCGCCCGAGACGACCACGACGATCCCATCACCGCCGTCGATGGACCCGTCGCCGAACTTGGTCTCCGCCCCCTCGCGGATGGTGGCGAGGTCGGCCAGGCGCACGACCCCGCCCGGCCCGGCACGCACCACGGCCTGGCCAAGCGCGGCGGGCGTGAGCCGCTGGCCCTCGGTGCGGACCACGATCCGCTGGTTCGGGTCGTCGAGCACCCCAGCGCCCCGCACCGCCGAGGCCTGGGTGGCTGCCTGCACCACGTCGCCGAGGTCCATGCCGAAGCGGGTGAGCCGCGCCGGGTCGGCGAGCACCTGGAGCTGGCGCACCTCCCCGCCGAAAACCGCGACCTTCGCGACACCCGGCGTGGCGAGGAGGCGCGGCTTCACCACCCAGTCCACGAAGGTGCGCTGGTCCATCAGGCTCCGGGTGGCGGAACTGAACCCGAGCATCAGCACCGTGCTCGAGGACGAGGTCAGGGGCGAGAGCACGGGCGGCCGCACGCCGGCCGGCAGCCGGTCCCCCAGTTCACCCAGCCGCTCGGCGAGGAGCTGGCGGGCCTCCCGGACCGGGATGCCCCGCCGGAGGACCACCGTGATCACCGACAGACCCTGGATGGATTGCGAGCGGATCAGGTCCACGCCGTTGGCGCCGTTGATCGCATCCTCGATCGGCTTGGTGACGAGGATCTCGACCTGGTCCGGCGAGAGGCCCGGTGCCTCGGTCTGGATGGAGACCTGCGGGGGGGCGAACTCGGGAAAGACGTCGAGCCGGGCGCGCAGCGCGATGGTCAGTCCGTACGCCACGAGGGTGGCAGCCAGGCCCACCACCACGCCCGGACGACGGACGGCGAACCGGACCAGGCCAGTCAGCACGCGGCGGCCCGCATGGTCACTCGCCGACTTCCTCGCCGACGGTAATCCGCGAACGGAACTCTTCCGACAGGAGCTGGCCCGCCCCCTGGACCACCACCCGGTCCCCGGGGCCGATCCCGCCGGCCACCAGCCAGCCACCGGAGACCGGACGATCGGTCGGTACCCGCACCCGAACCAGGCGGTCGGGTTCCAGCTCCACGTAGGCCCAGGCCAGTGCATCCCATTGCACCACGGCTTCTGTCGGTACGCGCACCGCGCCCGCGGGGACCTCCGCACCGGGCACCAGCGCGACGAGACCGACCCCCGGCCGGAGCACATCGCGTGGTGGGAGCAGGTAGCGGAACGCCGGCAACCGGGTGACGGGGTCGGCCTCGGGCGCGGGGCCCTCGCGCGTGCCCTCGATGCGCGCGCCACCCGATGTGAGCCGGAAGGACATCCGGGCCGGCGGGGCCCCGGTCCCGTCCCACGGGACGCTCGCCAGCGGGCGGCCGTAGTCGGTGAGTTCGAGCAGGGCCTGACCGGCCTGGACCAGTTCGCCCGGTTGCGCCAGCAGTCGGGTCACGGTCCCGGCGCGGGGCACCGCCAGCGGCCGGGCATCGCCCACCTGGGCCACGAGCCGACCTTCCTCGAGCCGATCGCCGATGGCCGGCCATTCAGTCCCCTCGGCGACCGTCAGGCGGCCGGCGACCGAGGCGCGCACCGTCGTACCGGCCCCCGGGTTCTCCACCACCACCGCGGGCAGTTCCCGCTCCGGCCCCTGGGTGGCGCGCCGGACCTCGTCCAGCCGGATCCCCAGCCGGGCGCGCTCCGCGCTGTCCATCGCAATCCCGGCCTGGTCTCCCACCGCCACGAGGGCGGGCGCCTCGCCCGCGACGGTCTCCTGCTGGTCGCCCGAACCGCCGCGCTTGCCGCAGGCGCCGAGCCCGCCCAGCACGAGCAGCAGGACTGTCACCGGTCGTCGCATGATTCCGCTCCCTTCACGGTTCCAGCACCGGCGGCGTCGCGGTGAGCCGTCGAAGTGCTGCGGCCGCACGCCACTCGGCACCCTCGAGGTCCACGGCCCGCGCTGCTGCCCGGGCCGCTTCGGCACGCGCCAACGCCACCTCCAGCCGGCCGATGTCCCCGCGCTGCCAGGCAGAATCCAGTGCGGCCACCCTCGATTCGCTTGCGCCCAGATCGAGCGCCTGTCGCTCCTCAACCACTGCCCGGCACGCCTCGAGCGCCGCCTCCACCTCGGCCAGGACGGCAGCCTGCGCCTCGCGCACCCGCGCCGCCTGAACGGCGCGCGCCGCCTCCGCGACGGCAATGGGGCCGCGCTGGTTGTGCAGCACCAGGTCCGGCAGGCCGAACGCGAGGGTCCACTTCCCCACCCCGTGGTCGAAGAACAGCCCCGGCCCGAGTTCCAGGTCGGGCCAGCTGCGCGACACCTCCAGCCGCACCTCGGCTTCGGCCTCGTCGTAGGTGGCCAGAACCTCGCGCAGGTCCCAGCGACGCTCCAGCGCCACCGCGAGCAGGCTGTCGCGTGCTGCGGGGGCGGGACAGCGCTCGGGCGCGACCCGGATCTCCCCCAGCCGCGCGAGCGCGCTGGCCGGCACGCCGGCTGCCGTGGCGATGGCGGCCTGCGCAGTACTGCGCTCCCGGCGCAGCCCGGCGAAGGCAGCGGCGGCGTCACCGCGGGCCGCGTGCGCCTGGGCGAGGTCGGCGGTGCCGAGCACCCCGTCGTCGTAGCGACGCCGGGCCAGGGTGGCGACGGAATCCAGCGCGGCCACCACCTCGCCGGCGGCGCCGAGCTGGCGGTCCACCACCGCAAGCTGTTCGGCCGCGGACTCGATGCCGCCACCGAAGCGCCAGGCCTCGGACCGGGCAGCCGCGTTGGCACGCAGCCAGCCCGCCTCCGCCCGGGCGCGCCGGGCCCCGCGCTTGTCCCCCAGCTCGAAGCGGAACAGCCCGCTCAACGCGAGTCCCCAGCGGGAACTGCCATCCTGCCCGCTGAAGCTGTACTCGGTCTCGGTGGCGACGCCCGGTGCCGGGCGCACCCCGGCCGCGCGGCGGGCCGCATCGGCCGCCGCGAGTTCCGCACGCACGCGCGTCCGGGTGGGCGCATGCCGCCATGCCGCCACCGAGAGCTCCCACGCCTGCCAAGCCCCGGGCTCGGGCATCCCGCCAGCGGAATCGAGTGCGGCGCGAGTCGTCTCATCGTCCAGCCGCAGCGCGGACCAGGCCGCGGGGTCGGCCGCCGGCAGCGGCGCCGGGGTGTACCGCGCACACCCCGCCAGCAGTATGGCCACGAGCAGCAGCAGCCGGCGCGACTCAGCCACGCGGGTGGAACTGGCGATGAATGGAGCGGAGGTATTCGCGGTCAACGTGGGTGTAGATCTGGGTGGTCGAGAGGTCGGCGTGGCCCAACATCTCCTGGACGGCGCGCAGGTCGGCGCCGCCCTCGAGCAGGTGGGTGGCGAAGCTGTGCCGCAGGGTGTGCGTCGTCACCCGCTTGCGGATGCCCGCGTCGCGGGCGCAGCGCTTCACGATGCCCCAGGCCCCGACCCGCGAGAGCGGCTTGCCGCGGGCGTTCAGCAGCACCCGGTCGCGGGTCTCCCCCCGGTCCAGGTCGGGGCGCACCTGGTGCAGGTACACCGAGACGGCGCCGATCACCTTTCGCCCCACCGGCACCAGGCGCTGCTTGCTGCCCTTGCCCAGCACCCGGACCAGGCCCTCGGACAGCAGCAGGTCCGGCACCGTCAGGCCGCAGAGTTCGCTCACCCGGAGGCCGGCGCCATAGCCCAGTTCCAGCAGGGCGCGGTCGCGCCACGCCAGCGGATCGTCGGCGCGCGGCGCGGCAAGCATCGCCTCGACGTCGGCGACGGTGAGCGTGTCCGGCAGGCGCCGGCCCTTCCGCGGCATCTCCAGCCGGTCGCTCGGGTCGTGCTCCACCACGCCTTCGGCCAGCAGGAACCCGTAGTAGGTGCGGATGGCCGAGACCTGGCGCCGGATGGTGGCGGTGGCGAGTCCCAGATCCTTGAGGGCGAACACGAACTCGCGGAGCTGCTGGCGGGTGACCTCCCGCGGGCCCGCGACGCCGCGCTGGTCCAGCCAGTTCACGAAGCGCCCGAGGTCGCGAAGATAGCTCGCCAGCGTGTTCGCGCTATGGCCCGCCTCCAGGGCGGCGTAGTCGCGGAACTGTTCCAGCCGGAACGCCCGCGCCGCCGCCTCCGCCCGGCTCATGAGGTGGCCTGCCGGCGCGCCTCGGCGAGGTCCTCGGGGGTCAGCCCCAGCAGGTCCGCCGCGCGCCGCATCAGGCGTTCCTCATGGAGACTGAGGGTGCCGTCCGCCATCGCGATGCGATACAGCCGGACCGCGAGCCCCACGCGATCCGCCCGCTGGTAGGTGCCGGCGACGATCGTCGCCAGCTCCGCGGTGTCCGCGATGGCGGCGTGGGAGGCGGTGGTGTGCCGGCCGGTCTCCTCGGTGCCCCACCGGGCGCGCAGGTGGTGGGCGATCGCCTCGCGCTCCTCGATCGAGAACCCCGGGTCCACGTGGGTCAGCTCGAAGAGGAGGGCCGCCGCGCCCTGCGCGGCCAGGTCCCCGCCGGGCAGCGCCGCATCGTCCGCGGTGGGGGCCGGTGCACCCATGGCCCGGCGGATCACCCGGAGCAGCCGCCGGCGCCGCGGCCCCGCCTCCCGCGACCGGCGCCACAGCCACCAGCCCAGCAGCAGCCCCACCACGACCGCCAGGGCACCCATGGTCCGGTTGAGGTGGCCGATGAACTCGTGGATCCGATCCCACTCCTGCCCCAGCCGCGCCCCGGCGTAAACCAGCCCCGCGTACCACAGCGCGGCGGAGAGTGCCATCGGTAGCAAGGCACGGAGCGGTGGCAGGTTGACCAGGCCCACGAACGGGGCCAGGAAGGTGCGGAACCCCGGCAGCAGCCGGGCGAGGAAGATGCCGAACAGCCCGAAGCGGAGGTACTCACGCTCCATGCTGAGGATCGCCTCGGCCGGGAGCAGCCGGCGGCCCAGGGGACTGCCGAGGAAGCGGCGGCCGTGCCGCCGGGCGGCGTGGTAGACCCCCACCGCGCCGGCCATGTTGGTCCCCCAGGCGATGGCCCAGACGGCCACGGCGTTGACCCCGGTGTGCTGGGTGAGGAAGCCGCCGAGGGCGGTGATGAGGTCGGAGGGGGCGGGGGGAAAGACGTTCTCGACCAGGGTCGAGAGGCCGACGGTGAGGTAGATCGTGAGCGGCGAGAGCTCGGTGAGCCACGCCACCAGGCGTTCCATCAGCTGGTCTCCAGCGTGGCCACCGCCAGCACGGCGATCCCCTCGCCCCGGCCGATGAAGCCCATCCCCTCGTTGGTCTTGGCCTTGAGCCCGAGCCCGGCGACGGGAATGCCGCTCGCCCGGCTCAGCGCCTCCGCCATCGCGGGAAAGTAGCTGCCGAGCTTGGGCCGCTCGGCGATGATCGTGATGTCGGCCTGCCGCGGCTCGAAGCCACGGTAGCGCACCAGCTCACAGGCCTGCTTGAGCAGCTGGAGGCTGTTCGCGTCCTTCCACTGCGGATCGGTGTCGGGGAAGAGCTTGCCGATGTCCCCCGCGGCGGCCGCGCCGAGGATGG
>CAZYIV010000096.1:0-6709 GCA_964647615.1 uncultured Gemmatimonadaceae bacterium
GAGAAGATCGGCGTCATGTTCGGCAACCCGGAGACCACCACCGGCGGCAAGGCGCTCAAGTTCTACGCCTCGCTCCGGCTCGACATCCGCCGGGTGGGCCCGGTCAAGGAGCGCGAGGCGGTCATCGGCAACCACGTGCGGGTGAAGGTGGTCAAGAACAAGGTGGCGCCGCCGTTCAAGCAGGCGGAGTTCGACATCATGTTCGACGAGGGCATCAGCCACTGCTCGCTGGTGGTGGACATCGCCGCCGAGGCGAACATCATCCAGAAGTCCGGGGCGTGGTACTCCTACGGCGACCAGCGCATCGGCCAGGGCCGGGAGAACGCCAAGCTGTTCCTCAAGGACAACCCGGCGCTGCTCACCGAGATCGAGGCCAAGGTGAAGGACTTCCTCGGCATGAAGGCCGGCGCCACCGTCGGCGCCGGGGCGGAGGAGGAGGAGTAGGGCCCCGGCCCGCTCTTCCGGCCCATGCCCCGCATCACCGCGCTCGAGCCGGATCCGCGCCGCCCCGGCGCGGTCCGGCTGGTGGTGGATGGCCAGCCGTTCTGCACCCTGCACGAGGGGGCGGCGGCACTGGGGCTGGTGCCCGGCGCCGAGTGGGATCCCGCCCTGCAGGCGGGGGCCACCGCCGCCGCCGACGAGGAGGGGGCCTGGCGCACCCTGCTCCGGGCGCTGGAGCGCCGCGCCTTCGCCACCCAGGAGCTGCGCCGCCGCCTGCGGCAGAAGGGGCACCCGCCCGAGGCGGTGGAGTACGCCATGGACCGGGCCCAGGCCGCCGGCCTGCTGGACGACGCCGGCTATGCCCGGATGTTCGTGGCCTCCCGGGCCGCCCGGGGGCGGGGGCCGGGGCGGCTCCGCCGCGACCTCCTCGCCCTGGGCGTCGCGCCGGGGCTCATCGATACCGCGCTCGCGGAGCAGTTCCCCGAGCCGGAGGACTCCCTGGCGATGGCCCGGCAGCTCGCCGAGCGGCGGCTGCGCCAGCTGCAGGGCGTCCCGCCGGAGGCCCGGCGCCGCCGGGTGCTCGCCTACCTCGCACGCCGGGGCTTCCAGGGGTCGGCGGTGGCCGAACTCGTGGCCCGGGCGCTGCGCGGTAAGTCCTGATCCGGCTTGGCCGTGGTCCCATCCGGCCGGTATATTTCCCGGCCTATGAAAGCCGCCCAGATCCGCCGCCTGTTCCTCGACTACTTCGTCCGCCAGGGGCACCGCGAGGTGCCTTCTTCGTCGCTGCTCCCCGCCGACGACCCGACGCTGCTGTTCACCAACGCCGGGATGAACCAGTTCAAGGGCCTCTTCCTCGGGATGGAGCGCCGGGACTACTCCCGCGCCGCCACCTGCCAGAAGTGCGTCCGCGCCGGCGGCAAGCACAACGACCTCGAGCAGGTGGGCCACACCACCCGGCACCACACCTTCTTCGAGATGCTGGGAAACTTCTCCTTCGGCGACTACTTCAAGCGCGAGGCGATCCGGTTCGCGTGGGAGTTCGTCACCTCGAAGGAGTACCTGGGCATCGATCCGGTGCGGCTCCGGGTGACGGTGCACCACACCGACGACGAGGCCCGCGGCCTCTGGCGCGAGCTGACCGGCCTGGCAGACCACCGGATCTATGGCCTGGGCGACAAGGACAACTTCTGGCAGATGGGCGACACCGGCCCCTGCGGTCCGTGCAGCGAGATCTACGTGGACCTCCGGACCGACGGCCCGAAGGACCGGGCCGCGGAACAGATCCCCCAGGCGGCGTTCGAGGAGCTGGCCGAGTCGGGCCAGATGCTGGAGATCTGGAACCTGGTGTTCATGCAGTTCGACCGCTCGGCGGACGGCACGCTCACGCCGCTCCCCAAGCCCTCGGTGGACACCGGCGCCGGCCTGGAGCGCATCGCCAGCGTGCTGCAGGGGGTGGACTCGAACTTCCACACCGACCTGTTCCTCCCGCTGCTGGACCGGGTGGCGCAGCTGGTCGGGAAGCCGTACGACCGGGGCCCCGCCGGCGGCTCCTTCCGGGTCCTCGCCGATCATGCCCGGGCGGTGACCTTCCTGCTCACCGACGGGGTCTACCCCAGCAACGACGGCCGCGGCTACGTGCTGCGCCGGATCCTGCGCCGCGCGGTCCGGCACGCCTGGCTGCTCGGGCGGCGGGAGCCGACGCTCGCGCCGCTCACCGCGGTGGTCGTCGCCGAGATGGGTGACGCCTACCCCGAGCTGCGGCAGAAGGCGGCGTACGTCGCCGACGTGACCCGGCAGGAGGAGGAGCGCTTCCTCGATACCATCGAGGGCGGCCTGAAGCGGCTGGAGGAGCTGTTCGCCGGCGGCACGAAGCGGATCTCCGGCGCCGATGCCTTCAAGCTCTATGACACCTTCGGCTTCCCGCTGGACCTCACCCAGATCATCGCCGGCGAGCGCGGCGCGACGGTGGACCTCGACGGCTTCGAGGAGGCGCTGAAGGAGCAGCGGGACCGCTCCCGCGAGGTGCGCCGGGCCCAGAAGGGCGCGGCGGCGGGTGGCAGCGCCGCGGGCGAGGGCGAGCTCGAGGTCGTCTCCGACGCGCCGGCGCGCTTCGCGGGCTACGGCGCCACCGAGACCGAGACCCGGGTGCTGGCCTATCGCCTCAGCGGCGACCGGCTGGAGCTGGTGCTGGAGGACAACCCGTTCTACGCCGAGTCGGGCGGCCAGGTGAACGATACCGGCAGCGTGAAGGGCGAGGGCTGGTCGCTGGCGGTGGACAGCGTCCGCAAGGACCCGCGCGGCCAGGTGCTGAGCGGGACCCTCAGCGGCGAGTTCGCGCCGGGATCGGTGCACGCCACCGTGGACCGGGGGCGGCGCCGCGACATCGAGCGCAATCACAGCGCGACGCACCTGCTGCACTGGGCGCTGCGGTCGCGGCTGGGCACCCACGTGCGCCAGCAGGGTTCGCTGGTGGAGCCGGGGCGGCTCCGGTTCGACTTCTCGCATCACGGCCCGATCGCGCCGGCGGAGCTGGAGCAGATCGAGCGTGACGTCTACGACCAGGTGCTGGAGAACACCCCGGTCGAGACCCGCGAGATGGCCTATCCCGATGCCCTCAAGCTCGGGGCGATGGCGTTCTTCTCCGAGAAGTACGGCGACCGGGTGCGCGTGGTGATGATGGGCCCGTCCATCGAGCTCTGCGGCGGCACCCATGTGCGCAGCACCGGGCAGCTGGGCCTGTTCAAGCTGGCGGGGCAGGGCGGCGTCGCCGCCGGCGTGCGCCGGGTGGAAGCCATCACCGGGCCGGAGGCGTACCGCCGGGTGACGGCGGAGGAGGCGCGGCTGCAGCAGGTGGCGGAGACCCTCAAGGCGCATCCCGACCAGGTGCTGCGCAAGCTGGAGCAGGCGCAGCTGGAGCGGGAGAAGCTGGAGGCGCGGCTGCAGCAGCTGCTCAAGTCCGGCGCCCAGCCGGCGGCCGAGGGCGAGCAGCTGCAGGTGAACGGGGTGTCGGTGCTGCTGGCCGAGACCGACGCCGAGGATCGCGACGAAGTGACCGCCATCGCCGACCGCTACCGCGAGGGCAAGAAGGCCGCGGTGCTGGTGCTGTTCTCCGCCACCGGACGGGGGGCGGTGCATGTCGCGCTCACCGACGACCTGGTCAAGGCGGGCCGCAAGGCCGGCGACCTGGCCAACCGCATCGCCGCGGTGAGCGGCGGCAAGGGCGGCGGGCGTCCGGGCTTCGCGTCGGCCGGCGCCGGCGACGTGGAGAAGCTCCCGGCCGCGCGCGCCGCGGCGCCGGCGCTGATCCAGGCCTGGCTCGGCGCATGACCGACCCGGTGCCCGGCACCACCCCCTGGCTCGCCGCCCGCACCGAGGGCGCGCCCGCGCGCCTGCGGGCGCGGGTGCTGGAGCACGCCGCGGGCGAGGGGGCGGAGACTCCCGGCGCCGACGGGCTGGCGCTCGCGGCGGAGCGGGTGCTGTCCATCGTCGAGGAGCATCCCGGCGACCGCGCGATCGCGCTCGACCTGCTCGCCGCCGACGCGCTCATCACCCTGGCCCTGCTGGCCCAGGCGGAGGCGGCCCCCGAGGGACTGGGGGCGTTCGCGGAGGGCCTGCTCGCCGCGGAACGGGTGGGCTGAGTGATCGACCTCCACAGCCACCTGCTCCCCGCGGTGGACGACGGCTCGCGCTCGGTGGAGCAGTCGGTCGCGGTGCTGGAGCGGCTGGGCGCGCAGGGGATCACCGACCTCGCCCTCACCCCGCACCTGCTCGCCAGCCAGGCGGCGCAGGGGACCCCGCCGGCCCACGAGCGCGCCTTCCAGGCGCTGGCCGCCCAGGCGCCCGCCGCGGTGAAGCTGTACCGCGGCGCCGAGATCATGCTGGACCGCCCGCTCGACCCCGCCATCGCCCGCGACCGCGTCGTGACGCTCAACCGCAGCCGCTACATCCTGGTGGAGTTCCCCCGGCTGGTGGCGGCGCAGACCGTCGAGCACGCGCTGGCGCTGGTGGTCGCGGTGGGGCTGGTGCCGCTGCTGGCGCACCCCGAGCGCTACAAGTGCTTCCACGTGGACCTGGCCCGGCGGTGGAAGGGACTGGGCGCGCTGCTGCAGGTGGACGGCCCGACGCTGCTCTCCACCCGCCCCCGCGGCGACCGGGCCCGCGCGCTGGTGGCGGAGGGGCTCGCCGACATTGCCGCGGGGGACAATCACGGCGATGACCGCTCGCTCAAGCTCGCCTGGGACGAATTGCTGGCCCACGAGGGCCGGCTGCAGGCCGACCTGCTGCTCACCCGGAACCCGCGCGCCATCCTCGAGGACCGCGCCACCGAACCGGTGAAGCCGCTCACCTGGCGCTTCTCGCTGGTGGATCGCATGCGCTCGCTCTTCGGCCGCCACGTGGTGGAGGACCGGCCATGATTGCCCTCAACGGCCGCACCGCGCTGGTGACCGGCGGCTCGCGCGGCATCGGCCGCGCGGTGGCGCTGCTGCTGGCGCAGGCCGGGGCCGATGTCGCCGTCACCTGCCACTCGCGCCGCGCCGAGGCCGACGCGGTGGCGGCGGAGGTCCGCGCCCTGGGGCGCCGGGCGGCGGTGCTCACCGGCGACCTGGGCGACCCGGCCGTCGCCACCCGGGTGGTGGCGGAGGCGGCGGACGCGCTCGGCGGCCTCGATTGTTTCATCGGCAACGCCGGCATCTGGCCCCCCGAGGACGTGCCCCTCGCCGACATGACCGACGCCCGGTGGTCCGGCACCATGCGCGCCAACCTCGACGCGATCTTCTACACCACCCGCGCCGCGCTGCAGCGGCTGCGCACGCCCGGCCGGGTGGTGCTCATCGGCAGCACCGCCGGCCAGCGGGGCGAGGCCTACCACGCCGACTACGCCGCCACCAAGGGCGCGATGATCGCGCTGGTGAAGTCGCTGTGCGTCGAGGCCGCGCCGGGGGTCACCGTCAATTGCGTCGCACCGGGCTGGGTGGACACCGAGATGTGCCGCGAGGCCTTCGCCGACGGCGGCCGGGAGCGGATCGCCGCGACCATCCCGCTGCACCGGGTCGCGACCCCCGAGGATGTGGCGGGGCCGGTGGTGTTCCTCTGCAGCGACCTGGCCCGGCACATCACCGGCGAGATCCTCAACGTCAACGGCGGCAGCGTGCTCTGTGGCTAGTGGCCTCCGGCTGGTGTTCACCGGCGGCACCATCTCCATGCAGCGCGACGCCACCGCGGGCGGCAACGTCCCGGCACACGGCGGCGCGGCGCTGGTCGCATTCGCCCCCGGCCTCGCGGCGGTCGGTCCGTACAGCATCGAGGACTGGGGCCGCTACCCCGCCTCGCACATGGGGCCGGCGAAGCTGTGGGAACTGCGCGACCGGATCGCCGCGATCCTGCGCGAGACCCCGGCCGGGGTGGTGATCACCCACGGCACCGACACCCTCGAGGAAACCGCCTACCTCCTCGGGCGTACCCTGGACCCCGCCATCCCGGTGGTCCTCACCGGAGCCATGCTCACCAGCAGCGATCCCGGCTGGGACGGACCCCGCAACCTCACCGACGCCGCGACCGTCGCCGCGCACCCCGGCAGCCGCGGGCGCGGCGCGCTGGTGGTGTTCCACGGGAAGATCTTCGACGGCCTCCGGGTCGCGAAGGTGGAAGCCACCGCGCTCGACGCCTTCGCCGCCCCGCACGGCGGGCCGGTCGGCACGGTGGAAGGCGGCACGGTGCAGTACCATGTTCCGCCCGCGGCGCGGCAACCGCTCTCGCCCACCGGGCTCACCGCGCGCGTGGCGCTGGTCCCCATGACGCTGGGCGACGAGGGCGTGATCCTCGACCTGCTCCGCCCGGTCCACGACGGCGTGGTGCTCGGCGCCTTCGGCAGCGGCAACCTCCCGCCCGGCGCGCTCCCCGCCATCCGGCGCTGGATCGAGGAGGGCAAGCCGGTGGTGCTCGGCAGCCGCTGCCTCCAAGGCGAGGTGAGCCCGATCTACGCCTTTCCCGGTGGCGGTGCCTCGGTGGTGCGGCTGGGCGCCGTGCCCGCCGGCCCGCGTACCCTGGCCCAGGCCCGTCTGGAGCTGGCCCTCACGCTCTCGGCCGGCGTGCCGTACGGGGGCGGGTGAGCATGCAGTTCCCCGAGCGGCTCGACATTCCCGAGGACGTGCTGGAGATCGCCGAGGTGCTGGCGGGCGCCGGCCACCAGGCGTGGTGCGTCGGCGGCGCGGTGCGCGACACGCTGCTGGGCGAGCCGAACAGCGACTTCGACATCGCCACCTCCGCC
>CAZYIV010000096.1:6809-14050 GCA_964647615.1 uncultured Gemmatimonadaceae bacterium
CGGCACCATCGCGGTGCGGACCCGGCGCCGGCTGCATGAGGTCACGACCTTCCGGAAGGATGTCCAGACCGACGGGCGGCATGCGGTGGTGGAGTACGGTGCCTCGCTCGACGAGGACCTGGCCCGGCGGGACTTCACCATCAACGCGATCGCCTACCACCCGCTGACCCACGAGTGGCGGGATCCCTTCTTCGGCGCCGTGGACCTCACCGCGCGGATCGTCCGTGCGGTGGGCGAGCCGGCCGAGCGGTTCCGGGAGGACTTCCTCCGGATCCTGCGCGCGCTCCGGTTCGCGGCCCGGTTCGGGTTCGACATCGAGCCCCGGACCTGGGACGCCGCGCGCGAGCTGGCGCCCGGCCTCGACCGGCTCTCGGCGGAGCGGGTGCGGGAGGAGTGGTTCAAGGGGCTGCGCACCGCGCGCAGCCTGCCGCGGCTGCTGGAGCTCTGGCTCGGCTCCGGGGCCGCGGCGGTGTGGCTCCCGGAGCTGCTCGCGGACCCGCCGACGTCGCCCACACCCGACGTCTCTTCCACCGGCAGCCCGCTGGTGCGCCGGCTGCAGACGGTGGGGCGGCTGCCGGAGCGGGCCGGGGCGATCGCCGCGCTGTCGGCGCCGGGCAGCGCCGACCTGCCGCGCGACCCGGTGCTGCTCACCGCCCTCCTCTGCGTGGACCCGGTGAGCGTGCTGGTGCGGCTCAAGGCCTCCAACGCGGAGATCGCCCGCGCGGCGGCGATGGTCACCGGCCCCCTCGAGCCGGAGGGGAACACCGAGGTGGGGGTGCGCCGCTGGATGGCCGCGGTCGGGGACGCCGCGGAAGACCTCTCCGCCCTCTGGCGCCTGCGGCGCGGGGCGCTCGCGCCCTGGGCCGACGAGATGCACGGCATCCGGGCGCGGGGTGAGCCACTCAGCCGGAAGCAGCTCGCGGTGACCGGCGAGGACCTGCGCGAGGCCGGCATCCCGCCGGGCCCCGGCATGGGGCTGCTGCTGGACCAGCTGCTGGCGCTGGTGGTGGACGACCCCTCCCGCAACACCCGCGAACAGCTGCTGGCCCAGGCCCGGAGGCTCACCTGACCGCGCTGGTCTTCGCCCTGGTGGCGGCGCTCGGCAACCTGCTCGGCGGCTGGGCGATGGTACGCCATGCCCGGCGGGGGCTGGCCGCGATCGAGATGTTCCTCGCCTTCGGGGCGGGGTTCATGCTCGCGGTGGCGCTGCTGGAGGTGGCGCCGGAGGCGATCGCCCGCGATGCCGGCGCGCCGTTATTCATCCTGGGCGGCTACCTCGCGGTGCACCTGGCGCAGCACGTCCTGGTGCCGCATTTCCACTTCGGCGAGGAGACCCACGCGGTGAGCGCGCGGCAGGGGCTCACCGCGCTGGCGGGGTTGCTGCTGCACACCTTCTTCGACGGCGTGGCGATCGCCAGCGGCTTCCGGGTGTCCGGCGCCCTGGGGCTGATGCTCTTCCTGGCGGTGTTCCTGCACAAGCTCCCCGAGGGCGTGGCGATGGCCAGCGTGATGCTGGCGGGCGGCCAGGGGCCCCGGCGCGCGCTGGGCGCCGCCGCGCTGCTGGGCCTCGCGACGGTCGCCGGGGTGCTGCTCACCGAGGTGAGCGCGCCGCTGGTCACCCACGGCCTGGCGATCTCCGCCGGGGTGACGATCTACGTGGCCGCGAGCAACCTGGTCCCGGAGTTCCAGGGCCAGCGCAGCTGGCGCATGCCGACGGCCTTCTTCGGCGGGGCGGCGGCCTTCATCCTCACCCGGATGCTGGTCGAGGCCGGGGGCCGGTAACCGCGCCATGGGCGAATCGCTGTTCGCGCTGCCCGAGCCGCTCGCCGCCCGGATGCGGCCCCGCTCCCTCGAGGAGTGCGTGGGTCAGGCGGGGCTGCTCGCCCCGGGGCGCGCCCTGGGCGACGCCATCCGGCGGGGCGACGTCGGCAGCTGCATCCTCTGGGGCCCGCCCGGCACCGGGAAGACCACCCTCGCCCGGCTCATTGCACGGCACACCGAGCGGGAGTTCGTGGAGCTCTCCGCCGTGCTCGACGGCGTGCCGCGGGTGAAGGAGATCGTGCGCGAGGCGGAGCAGCGCCGGGTGCTCGGCCGGGGCACGATCCTCTTCTGCGACGAGATCCACCGCTTCAACCGGGCCCAGCAGGACGCGTTCCTGCCCCATGTCGAGCGGGGCACCGTCACCCTTGTCGGCGCCACCACCGAGAATCCCTCCTTTGCGCTCAACGGGGCGCTGCTCTCCCGCTGCCAGGTGTACGTGCTGCAGGCGCTCACCGCGGACGACCTGCGCGGGCTGCTGGAGCGCGCACTGACCGACCGGGAACGGGGGCTGGGCCACCAGCAGCTCACCGCGGAGCCGGAGGCGCTGGCGCTGCTGGCGGAACAGTCGGATGGCGACGCCCGCCGGGCGCTCACCGTGCTGGAGAACGCCGCGCGCCTCGCGGGGCTCGGCGGCGCGATCACCAGCGACGGGGTGGTGCAGGCGCTGGGGCGGCGGGTGCCGGCCTACGACAAGAGCGGCGAGGAGCACTTCAACCTGCTCTCGGCCTACCACAAGTCGCTCCGGGGCAGCGACCCGCAGGGGGCGCTCTACTGGATGGCGCGGATGCTGGAGGGGGGCGAGGACCCGATGACCATGTTCCGCCGCGCGATCGCGATGGCGGCGGAGGACATCGGCCTGGCGGACCCGGAGGCGCTCAAGCTCGCGGTGGCCGCGCGCGACGCCTACCACATGCTGGGACCGCCGGAGGGCTACCTGCCGCTGGCCGAGATGACCATCTACCTGGCTACGGCGCCCAAGTCCAACCGCAGCATGGTCGCGCTCAAGGCGGCGCTGGAGGCGGCGCGCCGGACGCCCGCCGAGCCGGTGCCGCTCCACATCCGGAACGCGCCGACCGGGCTGATGAAGGAGCTGGGCTACGGCGCCGGCTACCAGTACGCCCACGACTCGGCGACGGGGTACCTGGCCCAGGAGTACCTGCCCGAGAAGCTGCGCGGCGCCGCGTTCTACCAGCCGACCGAGATGGGCTTCGAGAAGCGGATCCGGGAGCGGCTGGCGTGGTGGGAGAAGCAGAAGGGAGCGGGGGGAGGCACAGGAGACGGGACCTGAGGGCATGGTTCCGCCTCCCGTCTCCCTTCTTCCGTCTCCCCCCTATATTTGCTGGCATGAAGCGACTCCTCCCCCTGGCCTTCGTGGCCCTGGCCGCGGCCTGTTCGGCCGGCGGCGTCAATCCGGTGGACCTGATTCAGCCCAACGTGCGGGTGCACCATCTCGCGCTCCGGAACGTGGGCCTCGCCGGCGGCACCCTGGACGTGGCGCTGGCGTTCCACAACCCGAACAAGATCTCCCTCAAGGGCGTGGGCCTGACGGCCGGGCTCGACATCGAGGGCGATCACTTCGGCGACCTGGACCTGTCCAACCCGTTCACCCTGGCGGCGAAGGACACCACCATCCTCACGGTGCCGCTCACCTTCCGCTGGTCGGGGGTGGCGAGCGCGGCGCGCTCGGCCATCAACTACGGCGCGGTGAACTACGGCATCAACGGCAAGTTCACGATCAACACCCCGGTGGGGACCCCGCTGGAGGTGCCTTTCTCGGGCGAGGGCAACGTGCCCCTGCTCAAGCCCTGAGGCGAGGACCGCAGCCATCCGGGACCTGATCACGATCGAGCCGCCCGCCGAGCGGGCGGTGCTGGTGGGAGCCCCGCGGAAGGGCTCCGAGGATGCGGAGCATCTCACCGAACACCTGGACGAGCTGGCCCGCCTGGCGGACACCGCGGGTGCCCTCGTCGTGGGGCGGCTGTCGCAGCAGGTGGCGTCGCCCAACCCCGCCACGCTGATCGGCGAGGGCAAGGTGGAGGAGCTCAAGGCGCTCATCGCCGAGGCCCGCGGCACCCTCGTCATCTTCGACGAGGAACTCACCCCCAACCAGGGTGCCAACCTCGAGGCCGAGCTCAAGTGCCGGGTGATGGACCGGGCGGAGCTCATCCTCGACATCTTCTCCACCCGGGCGCGCACCCACGAGGCCAAGCTGCAGGTGGAGCTGGCCCAGCTCGAGTACCTGCTGCCGCGGCTGGCGCGGATGTGGACCCACCTCTCGCGTATCCGCGGCGGCATCGGCCTCCGGGGCCCGGGCGAGACCCAGCTGGAGACCGACCGCCGGATGATCCGGCGCAAGATCCAGCTGCTGCGCGACAAGCTGCGGGAGTGGGAGAAGCACCGCGAGGTGCTGCGCGCGGGGCGGACGCCGCTGCTCTCGGTGGCGCTGGTGGGCTACACCAACGCCGGCAAGTCGAGCATCCTGCGGATGCTCTCCGGCGAGCACGAGATCTTCGTCGAGGACCGGCTCTTCGCCACCCTCGATACCCTGACCCGCGAGGTGGACCTGGGTGAAGGCTGCCGGGCGCGGGTCTCGGACACCGTCGGCTTCATCCGCAAGCTCCCCCACCACCTCGTCGCCAGCTTCCGCGCCACCCTTGAGGAGGTCCGCACCGCCGACCTGCTGCTGCACGTGGTGGACGCGAGCCACCCGGAGTGGGAGGAGCAGATGGCGGTGGTGGAGGAGGTGCTGGCCGACCTCGGCGTGCGCGAGGTGCCGCTGGTGCCGGTGTTCAACAAGATGGACCAGGTGACCGACCCCGCCGCCTTCGCGGCGCGGGCCCGGGCGCTCTACCCCGACGCGCTGCTCGCGACCACCGCGCGGCTCGACGGCCTGGAGCCGGTGAAGGGCGAGCTGCGGCAGCGGGAGCGCCAGCTCCGGCCGCCGGTGGTGGCGCTGGTGCCGCTGGCCGACGGGGCGCGGCTGGCGTCGCTGTACCGCCTGGGCGAGGTCGTGGGGCAGACGGTGGAGGGGGAGTTCCACCGGGTGGAGGTGCGGCTGGCGCCGTGGCAGGCGGAGCAGCTCCGGCGGGACGGGGTGGAGGTGCGGGACGGGGTGGGGGAGGCGCGGCGGGCGGGGTGACGGACGGTAGGACGGACAGACGGTAGAAGTATCGAGGGGGTGGGGTCCACTCGGACCTCACCCCCTCGTCATGCCAGCCGACCGTCCTACCGTCTGTCCGTCTGGCCGTCTTCGATCACGCCTTCCCCGACAGCACCGACTCCAGGATCAGCCACCGGTTCATGCCGGCGAGCTTCTGGTGCATCTTGGTCATCGGCGGGCCGCCCTCGGCCTCGTCCTCGGCGATCTGCAGGTCGGCCAGCGCCTCGAGGCCCTTGCTCGCGAACTTGCGCAGCCCCTTGTCGAGCGCGAGGCCCGCGGTGCGGAAGTTGAACAGGGTCGAGAACTGCAGGGTGTAGCCCAGGTCCGCCAGCTGCTGGTTGGTGATGAGGGTGCCGGCCTTCTTCGCCTTGCCCCAGTACAGCGAGGGCGAGAGGTTGAAGCCCAGCATCTGGTTGGGGTAGTACTTCCGCACCCCCTCCGCGAAGGCCTGCGGCTGGTCCAGGTCCACGTTGTTGAACTCGGCCCAGATCACGTCGCAGCCCAGCTCTGACGCCTCCCAGGCATCCTCCACCGCCATCTGCACCCCGCCCGACGACTGGCCGGGGAGCGCGCCGTCAATGGAGTCGGTGCGGGCGATGATCACCAGCTCCTCGCCCATCGCCTCGGCGGCGGCGCGGATGGCCTTGAGCTTGGCCAGCCACGCGGCGCGGGGCACCAGCACCTTGTCGCGCTTGGCCTTGCCCACGTTGACGATGTGGCCGCAGGTGCGGTCCGCCGGGTCCTGGTTCTCGAGGTGCACGCCGCCGACGCGGGCCCGGACCAGCTCGGTCGCCAGGGCGAAAGTCTGGGTCGGCCCGCCGAAGCCCGCCTCCATGTCCATGAACATGGGGGGGACGCTCAGCAGCTCCTTGCCCTCGGTGTCGTAGTAGTGGGTGTGGCGCGCGCCCTCGACGCCCTTCCACAGCTCCAGCGCCAGCTCCACCATCTGCTGCGACTGGTAGACCCCGATGTCGGGGTACATGTTCTTCACGGCGGCGAGCTGCCAGCCCGAGCCGTACAGCGCCTTGAAGCCGAGCCGGGTCATGAGCGCGGCGGTGTAGGCGTCGTAGGCGCCGGCAGTGTGGACGTAGGAGCCCTTGTCGCGCGCCTCGTGCAGCAGCCGGCGCAGCTTCACCCCGGGCCGCTCCTGCTCCGGCGGGGCCAGCAGCTTGGCGATCTGGTCCGTGGGATAGGTGGCGTGCTTGCTGACGGGAGCGGCGGTGGCCATGGACTGCCTCCTTGGGGGAAGACTCGCGGTTCGGCCTCCGGGGCCGTCGCGAGGGCGAGACACAGGACCCGGCGGTGGGGGTCCGGCCCCCGCCTGCCGGGACGCGTTGATACCCGTATAATTATCAAATGTGAAATATTTCACAAGTAGCCCTCGCCGGCGGGGGCGGGGGCAGCTCCCGGGATAACGCCAATCCCGACCGGGCCGGTTCCCGGTCGGCCCCCAGCACGGCGTTTGCACATGGGCGGGCTGGTTTCCGTGGCGGCGCCCGGCTAGGTTCCCCGGCTCGCCCCGCAAGTCGTTGCGAGTCATCACCTTCACCACAAGGCACGGCGGTCATGGCGGACGGTCTGGATCAGCTGCAGGAGCGGATTGCGCGAGGGGATGCCACAGTCGGCGTGGTGGGCCTGGGCTATGTCGGGCTGCCGCTGGCGGTGGAGGTGGCCCGGAGCGGGTTCAAGGTGATCGGGTGCGACATCAGCGGCCCGGTGTGCTCGGGGATCAACGCGGGCAAGAGCCACGTCGAGGATGTCCCGGCCGAGCAGCTGGCGGGCTACGTCAAGAAGGGGCTGATCACCGCGACCACCGACTTCGCCCGGCTCAAGGAGTGCGACGTCATCTCCATCTGCGTGCCCACGCCGCTCAACAAGACCAAGGATCCGGACCTGTCCTACGTGGTCGCGGCGGCGGAGAGCTGCAAGGCGGGGCTCCGGAAGGGGCAGGTGATCATCCTCGAGAGCACCACCTACCCGGGCACCACCCGCGAGGTGCTGCTGCCGATCTTCGAGTCCACCGGGCTCAAGGTGGGGACCGACTTCGGCCTCTGCTTCAGCCCCGAGCGGGTGGACCCGGGCAACCCGACCTGGCAGACCCGCAACACCCCCAAGGTCATCGGCGGGATCACCCCGCGCTGCACCGCGGCGGCAGTGGCGCTCTACGGCAAGGTGTTCGATACCCTGGTGCCGGTGGAGAGCCCGGAGGCGGCGGAGCTGGTGAAGGTGTACGAGAACACCTTCCGCATGATCAACATCG
>CAZYIV010000097.1:0-13854 GCA_964647615.1 uncultured Gemmatimonadaceae bacterium
CGGCCCGGAAGCGGGCCTTGCAGGTCTTGCAGTCCACCAGCGGGTCGGTGAAGCCGGCCACGTGGCCCGACGCCTCCCACACCCGCGGGTGCATGAGGATGGCGGCGTCGATGCCTTCGATGTCGTCCCGTTCGTGGACCATGGCGCGCCACCACCGGTCCTTCACGTTCTTCTTCAGTTCCACGCCGAGCGGGCCGTAGTCCCACACCGAGCCGAGCCCGCCGTAGATCTCGGAAGACTGGAACACGAAGCCGCGTCGCTTGCAGAGCGACACGAGCTTCTCCATGAGAGTGGTGTCCGCCATGGTACGTCGCTGAAGGAAGGTGGAAGGGGTCAGGAGCGGCAGCAAAGGTAGACGCGTCCCCCGGCGGCGGCAAGCTGGTTAGCCCCCAACTCCTTGCCGGATAATCGCTTGTGGGACGGGGTGCGGTATGGTAGTGTGCAGGGACTCCGGGGCAGCCCAGGGGCCGGTTCCAGGTCGCCAAGTCGCGGTGGGGCTTGCAGTTCGCCCCCCTCGGGCCGGCGGCGACGTGTGGGCGGGGCGCCGCAACAGGTGCGGAACGCTTTGGCCGGCAACCAGTTGGGAATTGTGCCCCGGGGGGCGTGCTTCTTGCCCCCGGATGGCCGGGATGGGGCAAGGGGTACCATCCGGGAGCGCAGTGCTGGTGATGCGGCTCACTCCCCCCCGATGGGCTCGCGGCCGTACATTGGGCCCCTGGTCCAGTGAACGGCAAACCGCCGGTGACGGCGGGACGCAAAGCCCAGGGGTCTCCCCGAGACAGCCCGGCTGCCTGGAGTGTCCATGATGCAGGTGCCAGTGAATCGCTCCCCCTCCGACCGGGCGCCCGCCCGGGGCACCGCCGGCTTCACGATGGTCGAGATGATGATCACCATCATCATCATCGGGATCGTGGCCGCCATCGGCCTCCCCCGCATTGACTTCGAAGGCGCCAAGGCCAACTCGGCCATGCGCACCGTGGCGCTGACTTTCGCCCATGCCCAGCGCGAGGCGGTCAGCCTCCAGATGGACGTCTGGGTGGCGATCGACACCTCGACCCGGAGCATCCGGCTGCACGAGGACCGGAACAACGACGGCGTCATCCAGGCCGGCGAGCGGGTCAGCCACTCCTCCCTGGACGACGGCGTGCTCTTCAGCAGCAGCGGCGCCCCCGCGCTCGGGTTCGGGGCCACCTTCTGCAGCTTCACCCGCACCCAGGGCGGCCTCCCCGCGATCGTGTTCCACCGCGACGGGACCGCCAATGAATCGGGCGGCATCTACCTGACCACCGCGAAGGCCTTCGCCCAGAACGCGGCGGGGATGTCGCGGGGCAAGTTCAAGGAACGCGCCGTCGCGATCGACCAGGCCACCGGGCGGGCCTTCTGGTGGACCTACGCCAACGGCACCTGGGTCAGCGGCAAGTGAGGACTCCCATGAAACGACGCGGCTTCACGCTGATCGAGGTCATGATCGCGATCGTCATCCTGACGGTGGTGCTGGCCGGCCTGGGCCGGTTCGTCGCCGTGTTCATGCACGGGGTGCGGACCACCACCGCGCGCACCATGGCCACCGAGGTGGCCCGGGCGCGGATGCAGCTGGTGGCCTCGGACCCGCGCTACACCACGCTGGTCAGCAATTTCTCCACGGGCCTCGCGGCGGACACGACCGGGTTCAGCGGCTTCCCGCTGATGCGCCGGCGCACCTTTGTCAGCCGGGACCAGTCCGGCGCGCCGGCCCGGGACATCACCACGATCACCGTGCAGGTCACCGATCCGACCCTGCCCGGGGAAGTCATCAGCCTCACCAACATGGTGGCCCGCCCATGAGCCCACGCCCCCGCCCCCTCGGCCGCGGCGGCTTCTCGCTGCTCGAGGTCATGATTGCGCTGATCGTGCTGTCCATGGTCATGGGCAGCGCGGTGGCCCTGCTCCGCTCCCAGACCCGCGGCTTTGCGACCGGGGCGGACCGGACCGACCTGTACCAGAACGGCCGGTACATCGTCACCACCCTCGAGCGCATCATCCGGACCGAGGGGGCGGGCGTCGCGGGCATCCAGCCGATGATCGTGTACGGCGACGGCAACACCTTCGCCTTCAACGCCGACTACGCCGAGAACGACACGACCGACATGCGCTGGGCGGTGTATTTCAACCCCGACGCCGACAGCATCAGCACGGTGGCGTGGGACGTGACCGCGGCCACGGTGATTCCCAACTCCTCGCCGACATACACCTACCCGACCCAGAACTATCAGATGGCCAACGGGGCCACCGGGGCGGCGGAGACGGTCATCCTGTATTTCACCCCGGACGCCACCACCACCCGGACCGACGACTATACGCTCAACCTGCGGTTCAACGCCCAGCCGGCGACGGTCGTGGCCCGGAACATCAAGGCGGACCCGGGCGGGCGGCCCTTCTTCGAGTACCTGCGGATCTCCAGCAACGCGCTGATCACCGTCCCGAACGGCAATCTGCCGCTGGAGCGGCGCCAGGTCGTCAGCGGGATCACCGCCGCCGACACCGTGGCCTACCAGCTGCCCGACAGCGTCCGCGCGGTCCGGCTCAACTTCACCGTCACCAACGGGAAGCTCGGCGTCGACGAGCGGACCTGGGACGTCACCTCGATCGTCGAGGTGCCCAACAACGGGCTGCCCCAGCCGATCGTCTGCGGCCGCACCCCGCTAGGCCCCACCTCGGTGGTGGCGGCGTGGGACACCATTCCCGGCAGCGGCACCGTGGACCTGACCTGGAACCCGTCCATCGACGACGGCAGCGGCGAGCGGGACATCCGCCAGTACCTGATCTACCGCCACGACGACACCACCCTGCCCTCCCCGCCGTGGGAGCTGCTGGCCAACATCCGGGCCGACCAGAGCCCCAGCTACGCCTGGGTGTCCGGTGGCAACACCGCCGGCATCGTGTGGCGCTTCGCGGTCGTGGCCCAGGACTGCACGCCGAACGTGTCGAGCTTTGTGGTCGACACCGCGCTGACCAACTGATGAGGACCCGTCCCCTGTCGAGGCACCCGAAGGAGCCGCGCATGCGCCGCACCCCCCGCCTGGCCCGCCCCCGCGACGAGCGCGGCGTGGCCCTGATCATGACCCTGATGCTCGCGTTCCTGGTGGCCGCGATCGCCATCGGGGCCATCATGATGTCAGGCAACAACGCCCTGGTCAGCCGCTACCACGCCCGCGAGGCCGGCCTGCAGTCCTCCGCCGACGCGGGGCTGGAGATCGGGCGCGACTCGCTCAACCGGAACCCGGGCATGCTCCCCGCCACCGGCGACACGGTGCTGGCCCTGAACCAGCCGGTGCGGGATGCCCAGGGGAACGTGATTGCGGGATACACCCGGTCCATCTATGCCGGCCGCTCCGGCGGCCGCACCGGCGGCCTCGGCTCCGCCGGCCAGTACGGGCTCAATCTCGCCTCGATCGTCTCGGTCATCTCCGACCCCCGCGGCGCGGTAGCGGCCCGGCGGCTGCTGCTCACCCAGGAGTCGTGGTCCAAGTTCGCGGTGGCGATCAACAGCTGGACCAGCGGTGCCATCATGTACGGCTGCAGCGAGCAGGTCCAGGGTCCGTTCTTCTCCAACACCAACCTGTACCTGCAGAGCGGCTGCACCGGCGCCAACAAGGTGCTGTTCACCGGCCAGGTCCAGGTGGCCGGGTCCATCGGCAACCCGAGCAGCGGCAACTTCCAGCAGGGCTACCAGACCGGCACCGGCGCGGTGCCGTGGCCCACGGCGGCCCAGTTCGGCACGATGCAGGGCTTCGCCCAGGCCTCGGATGCCGTGAACGGCGACTACGACATCACGCCCAGCATGGGCAGTGGCCGCACCATCACGCCCAGCGTCCGGATCGAGTTCATCCCGATCGACGTCAACGGCAACGGCCAGATCGACTGGGACGAGGGTTTCATCCGGGTCTTCCAGGCCCGGATCACCGGCGCCACCGCGACCGACACTGCCAACCGGAACTATGTCGGCGCCCGGCGTGCCGGCCAGCGTCCGGTGACGGCGAGCAGCGGTGCCTACGGCGCCTACAACTCCACCCAGGCCGTGCAGGACCCGAACCTCTTCTCGGACAACTGCGGGGCGATCGACACCGCCGGCGTCTGGCGGACCGCTCGCCGGGAGTTCATCTGGCGGGACGATGACATCGCCCAGACCCAGGCGAAGGCCATCACGGAGGTGCACAACCTGTTGAACCAGGCCGGCAAGCGGTGCTACCTGGGCGGGGACCCGGTGCTGTTCGGCCCCTCGGGCAACCCGGCGATCGACACCCTGACGCCCGATCCGTCGGTCACCGACTCGGGCACCGCCCTGACCACCTACCGCGGCGCATGGGTCACCCGGCGCCTGGGGGCGGTGCCGGCGGTGGCCGCCAAGCGGAGCGACGCGTCCTACCTGATCCCGCTCGGCGCCAACCCGAACTTCAAGGGCGTCATCTTCGTCAACGGCAGCGTGGTGGTGAGCGGGCGGCTCCGCGGCCGTGTGTCCATCGTCGCCAACGGCACCATCATGCTGGCCGACGACATCACCTACGTGACCGCCCCCGGCACCCAGTGCAACGACCAGGGCGACATCCTCGGCCTGCTCTCGGCCGACTCGGTCCTGATTTCCGACAACAGCATCCAGCGCCCGTTCCGGGTCAACAACGTGTGGAAGATCTCGGGTGACGACACCCCCGCCACCGAGACCTATCACGGCTTCATCTTCGCGCTGAAGGACTGGGGCGGCGAGAACTTCAATCCGTCCTGGACCGAGCCGCTGATCGCCGGCGAGCGGTCGCCGGGGGCCTCGGGCGGCTACGTCAGCGTTACCGGCGGCCTGATCCAGGGCTTCATCCGGATCGCCACCTACTCCACCCGAGGCGGCTGGCAGGAGGCGCACACCTACGACCCCTGCGGTTCCACCGCGCCCCCGCCGTACTTCCCGACCACCGGGCGGTACATCAAGAACCGGTACTACGAGCTCGACCCGGTGTGGCTCAACACCATGCCGATGGACACGCTGTTCACCCGGCTGCAGTCGCAGTAGGGCGGTAGGTGAGGCAGCGGTAGGGCGGTAAGGCGGTAAACGCAGCGAGGGGTGGGGTCCGGTTCCGGACTCCACCCCTCGTTCTCGCTACCGCCTTACCGCCCTACAGCCTGCGGAGCACCTCCCCCACGATCAGCCCCCCATGCTGCCGCGCGTTCTCGATGAACAGCCGGTTGGCGTCCTTGCCGCTCGCGATGACCCCGGCCAGGAAGCACCCCGGCACCGGGGTCTGCATCGTGGCCTCGTCGTGCGCCGCGACCCCGCTCTGCGCATCCACCGGCACGCCGAGCCGCTCCAGCAGCTCGGTGTTGGCGTGGTAGCCGGTCATCGCCAGCACCGCGTCGGCCGGGATCCACTGCCGGCCGCCGCCGTCCAGCGATTCGACCTCCACCTCGGCGGGGGTGATCGCGGTGACCCGGCTCCGCCAGAAGGTGCGGATGCTCTCCTCCTTGAGCCGGTTGGTGATGTCCGGCAGCACCCAGGGCTTCACTGCCTTGTCGAAGCCCTCGAGCAGGTGCACGATCGTCACCCGGGCCCCGGCCCGCCAGCATTCCAGTGCCGCGTCCACCGCGCTGTTGCCCGCCCCGATCACCACCACCTCCTGGCGCCAGTGCCGGTGCCCCTCGGTGAAGTAGTGCGCCACGTGGGGCAGGTCTTCGCCCGGGATGCCGAGCCGGTTGGGCCAGTCGTAGTAGCCGGTGGCGAAGACCACGTTGGCGGCACGGTAGGTCACTGCGTCGTGCCGCCGCTGCACCGCCACGTCGAAGGCACCGTCCGGCCGGCGGGCCACGGCGGTGACCTCCTCGCCCGGGCGGGCGTCGAGCCCGAAGTGCTCGGTCACCCGGCGGTAGTAGAGCAGGCCGTCGCGGCGGGTGGGCTTCTCGTGGCTGGCGATGAAGGGAACGTCCCCGATCTCGATCTTCTCCGGGGTGGAGAAGAACGTCATGTTGAGCGGGTAGCGCTCAATGGTGGAGACCACGGTGCGCCGGTCCAGCAGGATGCAGGACACCCCCGCCTGCCTGGCGGCCACGCCGACGGCCAGGCCGCAGGGCCCCGCTCCGATCACCAGCAGCTCGGTGGAGAGGCTCATCCGACGCCGATGATCTGGTCGCGGCGGGTGCCCACGCTCACGTAGCGGATCGGGGCGCCGGAGAGGTCCTGCAGCCGGTCGAGGTACGCCCGCGCCTCCGGGGGCAGGTCGGCCAGGCGGCGGGCGCCGCTGGTCGGCTTGCGCCAGCCGGGGAGCGTCTCGTAGCGGGGAGTCACCGCCTCCAGGGTGCGGATGTCGGCCGGCATCTCGGCGCAGCAGGCCCCGCCCTCGAAGGCGTAGTCGGTGCAGACCGGGATCTCGGCGAAGGTGTCCAGCACGTCGAGCTTGGTCACCGCCAGCCCGGTGAGCCCGTTCACCCGCACCGAGTAGCGCACCACCGTCGCGTCGAACCAGCCGCAGCGCCGCGGCCGCCCGGTGGTGGCGCCGAATTCCCCGCCCAGCCGGCGCAGCTCCTCCTCCACCCCCGGCTCCGCCTGGCTCGGTAGCGGGCCGTTGCCCACGCGGGTGGTGTACGCCTTCACCACGCCGAGGACCTCGTCGATGGCGGTGGGGCCCACGCCGGCGCCGATCGCCGCGCCCCCGGCGGTGGTGTTGCTCGAGGTCACGAAGGGGTAGGTCCCGTGGTCCACGTCGAGCAGCGCGCCCTGGGCGCCCTCCATCAGGACCCGGCGCCCGTCGCGCAGCGCGCCGTACACCATGCACCCGGCATCGGTGGCCATGGGGAGGAGGCGGGGCGCCAGCCGATCGAGCCACTCGTGGTGCTCCCGCTCCGAGGCCAGCTCGGCGCTGCCCATCATCGCCAGCAGCTGGTTGGCCCGGGCCACCCGCTCGCTGAGCAGCGCGCGCGCCGACTCGAGGTGGCGCAGGTCGCCGATGCGGATGCCCCGCCGGCCGATCTTGTCCTCGTAGGTGGGCCCGATGCCGCGCCCGGTGGTGCCGATCTTCTGGCTCCGCTCGTGCGCCTTGTCCAGCAGCTTGTGGTACGGCAGGACCAGGTGCGCCCGGTCCGAGATCACGATCCGGCCCCGGGTGTCCACCCCCTGGGCGTTGAGCCGGTCCAGCTCGGTGAAGAACGTCTCCGCGTCCAGCACCACCCCGTTGCCCACCACGCAGGTGCAGCGCTGGTGCAGGATCCCCGAGGGGATCTGGTGCAGGATGAACTTGTCCTCGCCGATCCACACCGTGTGGCCCGCATTGGCCCCGCCCTGATAGCGGACCACGTAGTCCGCCTGCTCGGCGAGCACGTCCACGAGCTTGCCCTTGCCCTCGTCGCCCCACTGGGCGCCGACGACGACCACACAGTGCGTCTTTGGATTGAACATGGCTTCTCAGGCGCTGGGTGGCCCGGCGTGCCACCACCCCAAAAAGAAAAAAGCCCCGCGGGGGGCTCCGGTGTATCCTCTGAGGAAAGCTAGGCGACCGGGGGCGAATGTCAACGCGGGGCGGCCAGCCGGTTCCCCACCCCGATCGCGGTCTCCAGCGCGAGCCCCTCGGGCGTGTCGTCCGGGGTGTGGAGGCGCCGCAGGTCCTCCCGGTCGAGCCGCCCGATGGTCACCGCGACCGCCCCCGCCCGCGCCAGCGGCAGGCTGTCGGTCAGGATCCCGAGCGGCAGGCGCCGCACCCGGACCTCGGCGCCCAGCCCCTCCAGGGACGGTGCCAGCCGGCCCGCGAGGGCCGCGCCCCGCCGGTCGTGCGCCACGAGGTAGAGCGCGCCCCGGCCGGTGATGGTGTCCAGGTTCACCACCTCGATCCCCGGCTCGAGTGCCACCCGGGCAAAGATCCGCGCGCCCACCAGGCCGAACTCCTCCGCCCCGGTGAGCAGCAGCCCCGTCCCCTCCGCCAGCCCGCCCTCCGCGGCCGTGAGCAGCGCGAGCAGCCCGGTCCCGTTGTCCCGTGCCCCCGGCGACCCCCCCCGGAGCCGCCCCCGTGCGGCCAGCAGCCCGCCGGCCAGCGCCAGCCCGGCCCCCGCCGCCACTGCCACCGCGGGGAGCGGCCCGGGCTGCACAGCGCGCCAGAGCACCAACGCGCTGAGCCCCAGCGCGGCGGCCAGCAGCACCCAGACCGCGGTGAGGCGCCCCGCCATCGAGTGCCCCTGCGCCTTGGTGTCCACGTGCGCCACCAGCCAGCGGCGCACCGGGAGATCGCCCCGCCGGGCGACCAGGTTGGCGTCCTCCCGCTGCTCCGCCCCGGGCACCGTGGCGCCGGAGCCGATGCCCCAGGCCAGCACCCCCAGCGCCAGCGCGCCCGCGAACCAGGCCAGCGGTGCCAGCCACCGGGCCAGCGCACCGACATTGCCAAGCAGGAGGGGGAGTTCGAGCAGGGTGAGCCAGCCGAGGCCGGCGCCGAGCAGGGGGAAGGCGGTGAGGGCGGCGGGCTGGAACGAGAAGCGCTGCTCCTCGACCGTCCAGCCGCCGGCCCGGAGGTGGCCGGCGAGGAGCGTCCGGGCCCGGGCGGCGCCGGCGGTGCCGGCCTCGCGCGGTCCGGCCACCAGCGCGTGGTACAGCTCGAGCGGCGTCACGCGGTGAGTGCGGCCGCCGTCTCCGTCGCGATCTCGCCAGCCTCGAGCAGGCGGCCGACGTGCTGCTCGAAGGTCTGCATCCCGGCCTCGGAGGCGTCGGCCATGAGGCCGCGCAGCCCGGCCACTCGCTCCGGGTCCCGCAGGAGGCTCCGGACCTCGGGCGTGGCGAGCAGCACCTCCATCGCCGGCATGCGGCCTCCCTCGTCCTTCCGGGGGAGGAGCCGCTGGGCCAGGACCCCGCGCAGCACCTCCGAGAGCCGGATCCGGCCGATCTCCCGCTCCACGCTGGGGAACATCGCGTGCAGCCGGGCGATGGTGCTGGCCACATCGGGCGTCGGCAGGGTGGAGAGCACCAGGTGGCCCCGCTCGGCGGCCTTGATGGCGGTGTCGAGGGTGTCGCTGTCGGCGATCTCGCCGATGACGATCACGTCCGGATCCTGCCGCAGCGCCGCCTGCAGCCCGATGGCGAAGCTGTCGGTGTCCACCCCGACCTCGCGCTGGGTGACGCTGCACTTCACGTCGCGGTGCAGGAACTCGATCGGGTTCTCGACCGTGACGATGTGCCGGTGCAGCGTCTGGTTGACGTGGTTGAGCATGGCGGCGACGGTGCTGCTCTTGCCGCTGCCCGAGACACCGGTCACCAGCACCAGCCCCTGCTCGGACTCCGCCAGCCGGCCCACCACCTCGGGCAGGTGCAGTTCCTCGATGGTCGGGACGGTGAACGGGATCACCCGCATCACGATCATGAACGACGAACGCTGCCGCAGCACGTTCACCCGGAACCGCCCCACCCCGGGCATGCCCCAGCTGCAGTCGAAGTCGCGCATGCTGTCCAGCCGGGCGCGGTCGTCCTCGCTGGAGAGCAGCTTGAGCGCGATCGCCCGGGTCTGGTCCGGCGTGAGGCGCTGCTTGGTGAGCGGCACCAGCTTGCCGTCAATCCGGGCCCGGAAGACGTCGCCCGCCTTGATGTGGAGGTCGGACGCCCCCCGCTCCACTGCCGCCTTGATGATCTTCTCCATCCGCCGTCACTCCTCCTCGGCGGCGCGCCGGCGCCGCCTCACGTCCCCGCGGGGGCCAGGAAGCCCATCCGTTCCCGCACCTCGCGCATCGTCTCGCCGGCCAGCCGCCGGGCCTTCGCGGCGCCGTCACCCAGGATCTGCTCCACCCGGCCGCTCTCCGCCGAGAGCGCCGCGGCGCGCTCCCGGATCGGGGCCAGCGCGGCGTTGATCCCCTCGGCCAGCACCTTCTTGCAATCCACGCACCCCCACCCCGCGGTGCGGCAGTTGGTGGCGACCGTCTCCACCGTGGCCGCCGGCGAGAAGTGCTTGTGCAGCGCGTAGATGTTGCAGTTGTCTGGGTTGCCCGGGTCCTGCCGCCGCAGCCGGGCCGGGTCGGTCTTGGCCGGCCGCAGCTTGGCCCACACGTCGTCCGGCGGCTCCAGGATGCCGATGGTGTTGCCCAGGCTCTTCGACATCTTGGCCTGCCCGTCCAGCCCGACGATGCGCTTGGCTTCGGTGAGCAGCGGCTGCGGCTCGGGGAAGTACGGCGCGTCGGCCGCGAATTCCTGGTTCCACTTGCGGCAGATCTCGCGGGTGAGCTCCAGGTGCTGCACCTGGTCCTCGCCCACCGGCACCAGGTCGGCGCGGTAGAGCAGGATGTCGGCCGCCATCAGCACCGGGTAGTTCAGCAGCCCCGCGGGCACGCTCTCGAACCGGGTCGCCTTATCTTTGAACTGGGTCATGCGCTCCAGCTCGCCGATCGGCGTGACGGTGTTGAACAGCCACATGAGCTCGGTGTGCTCCGGCACGTGCGACTGCACGAACAGCGTGACCCGGTCGGGATCCACCCCGGCCGCGAGCAGGCCCACCGCCATTTCCCAGGTGCGACGCGCCAGCGACTCGGCATCGTACTTCCCGGTGATCGCGTGCTGGTCCACCACGCAGTAGAGGCAGTCGTACGACTGCTGCAGCCGGACCCAGTTCTGGACCGCACCGAGCCAGTTGCCGATGTGCAGTTCGCCGCTGGGCTGGATTCCCGAGAAGATACGAGGCATCAGGGCAAGCTATTGGGGGGGAGAGAGCGACGCAAGATGCCACCGGTCAACGACTTACTGACTATCGCCACGACGGCCGCCCGGGCCGGCGGGGCCTACCTCCGCGGGGTCGCCCGGCCCGATCCGAGCGCCTGGATCGCCAAGGGCCGGGCCGACTGGGCCACCGAGGTGGACCGCGAATCGGAGCGGATCATCGGCGGCCTGCTCACCGCCGCCGCACCCGGCTCGCGGGTGGTGGGCGAGGAGCTCACCCCGGATCTCGACACCAGGGGCCTGGTCTGGGTGGTGGATCCGCTCGACGGGACCACCAACTTCCTGCACGGCTTCCCCGCCTATGCGGTCTCGATCGCCGCGGCGGTGGATGGCGTGCTGGAGGCGGCGGCGGTGCTGCACGTGCCGCTCGACCGGCTGACCACCGCCACTCGCGGCGGCGGCACCTGGGAGGGCGGCCGGCGGGTGCGGGTCTCCCCCATCACCGAGCCGTCCCATTCCCTCATCGGCACCGGCTTCCCGTTCCGTGAGTTCGGCCGGCTCCCCGAATACCTGGAGCAGTTCCGGCGGGTGGTCCTGGCGGCCACCGGGCTCCGGCGCCCGGGGTCGGCGGCGATCGACCTCGCCGACGTGGCCGCCGGCCGCTTCGAGGGGTTCTGGGAACAGCGGCTCTCGGCCTGGGACATCGCGGCGGGGACGCTGCTGGTGCGTGAGGCCGGCGGGCGGGTGACCGACCGCTCCGGCCGCGACGTGGGAGTGGAGCACACCGAGGTGGTGGCCGGGAACCCCGCCATCCACGCCTGGCTCCTGGCCACCCTGGCCGCGGAGGCCCCATGACCCCGGACCAGCCCCTGGAGACCGTCCTGGCGGCGCTGGCCGCCGCCCAGCCCACCCCCGGCGGCGGGGCTGCCGCCGCCCTCGCCGGCGCCCTGGGCGCCTCGCTGGCGGGCATGACGGCCCGCCTGGCGGCCCGGGACGCCACCGGGGAGGCCCGCGAGGGGGCCGCCCGGGCCGTGGAGGCCGCCGACCGGCTCCGGGGGCGCCTGGTGGCGCTGGCGGCCGAGGACGCCGCGGCCTACACCGCCGTGATGGCCGCGGCGCCGGGGCCCGAGCGGGCGGCCGCCTGGCGGGAGGCGATCCGGGTGCCCGCGGAGGTGGTGAAGGCCTGCCGGGAGGTGGCCCTGATCGGCCGCCGGATGGCGCAGGAGGGGCGGCCCACCGCCGGGGGCGATGCCCTCATGGCCACCCTGCTGGCGGCGGCGGCGGCGGCGGGCTCGCAGGTGAACCTGCGGCTCAACCTGGCGGCGGCGGGCCGGCCGGAGGCGCTGCGGGTGATGGCGGACAATTCGGAGCTGCTGCTGCGCGATACCCAGCGGGCGGCGGCGGAAGCGCGGACGTGGCTGGAGGCGGCACTCGCCGCCGGGAGGGGCGGGCCGGCTAGCGGGTGAGGATCCGGGGGCCGTCCTTCGTGATGGCCACCGTGTGCTCGAAGTGGGCCGAGAGGCTGCCGTCGGCGGTGACCACGGTCCACTTGTCCTGCAGCGTCCGGGTGGCGTAGTGCCCGGCGGTGATCATCGGCTCGATGGCGATGGTCATCCCCTCGAGCAGCCGCGGGCCGCGCTTGGGGTGCCCGTGGTTGGGCACCTGCGGCTCCTCGTGGAACTGGGTGCCGATGCCGTGCCCCACCAGCTCCCGCACCACCCCGAAGCCCGCCGCCTCGGCCACCTGCTGGACCGCATGGCCGATGTCCCCCACGTGGTTGCCGATGGTCGCCTGGGCGATCCCCGCCGCCAGGCACTCCTGGGTCACCGCCAGCAGCCGCTTCGCCTCAGGGGAGATCTCCCCCACCGCCACCGTGGTGGCGGAGTCGGCGTGCAGCCCGTCGAGGTGGACCCCCACGTCGATGCTCACCACGTTGCCGTCCCGCAGCACCCGGCGGGTGCTGGGGATGCCGTGGACGATCTCCTCGTTGATCGAGGTGCAGAGGGTCTTGGGGAAGCCGTAGAGGCCCTTGAAGGACGGGGTCGCCCCGGGGTGGCTGCGGATGAACTCCTCCGCCATCCGGTCCAGGTCCTCGGTGGACATCCCCCCCTTCACCGTCCGGGCGAGGAGCGCGAGGGTCTCGGCGACGATGTGCCCGGCGCGGGCCATCGTGTCGATCTCGCGGGGCGACTTGATCGTGATCATGCCGGCGCCGGTCAGCGGCCCAGGAGGGTGCGCACCCGGGCGGCGATGTCGTCTACCGAGCCCACGGCCTGGATCAGGTCCACGCCGCCACGGGCGCGGTACCACTCGAGCACCGGCGCGGTCTGCTCCCGGTAGGCCGCCAGGCGGGTGGCGACGGCCTTGGGATCATCGTCCGCGCGGCCTTCGATGCCGCGGCGCTTCTCGATGCGGGCCAGGATCTCGGCATCGGGGACGTCGAAGAACAGCACGTGGTCCATCTTCCGCTGCAGCTCGCCCAGCAGCCGGGTCACGCCTTCGGCCTGGGGCACGGTGCGCACCACGCCGTCGAAGATCACGCCGTTGCGGGCCTCGGGCTTGCCCAGCTCATCGCGGACCACGCCCATGATGATCTCGTCGCTGACGAGCTTGCCGGCCTCCATCACCGCCTTGGCCTGGAGCCCGATGGGGGTGCCGCGCTTGACCGCGTCCCGGAGCAGGTCGCCGGTGGCGAACTTGGGCAGGCCGAGCCGCTCGGCGAGGATCGCGCCCTGGGTGCCCTTGCCCGCGCCCGGGGGGCCGAGGAGGAGGATGTTCATCGGTCGGGTCCGTGGAGGGTGAGTAAGGCGACGGCCGGGCTCCGGGATGCCGCCCGGGGAAGCGACGAAGGATCTCTCGGCCACGGGGGGAGAGATCCTTCGGCCCAGGGCGAGGCCGGGCAGGCCGGCGGGCAGGCCCCGCCGGTTACATGAAGCGCTGCTGGCTCCCGCGGAACTTGATGCGGCCGCCCTTCATGAAGCTGTCGTACTTGCGCAGGTTGAGGTGCTGCTGCACCTGCGAGATGGTGTCGAGCAGCACGCCCACCACGATCAGCACCGAGGTGGAGGTGAACTGCTGCTGGAAGCCCAGCTGCTTGGTCATCATCACCGGGATGATCGTCACCAGCGCCAGGAAGATGGCGCCGGGCAGGGTCACCCGGGCGAGGACGTTGTCGATGTAGTCGGCGGTGCTGGCGCCCGGCTTCACGCCGGGGATGAAGC